>PAOF01000010.1 GCA_002707905.1 Fidelibacterota bacterium | reverse complement strand
CAGAAAAACCATATAAAATCTCACTTTTATTATAAATTTGAGTTTCAGGTGAATTAAGATATTTTGCAGGTTCATTTCCAGTTATATCTCTTCCACCAAAACCTACTAACCTATTTGAATTATTTCTTATAGGAAAAATTATTCTATTTCTGAATCGATCAAAAGTACCTTTTTTAGAATTGATAAATAAACCTGACTTATTTATTACTTCAGTTGAAAAATTAATTTTTAAATGATTAAATAAATCATTCCAACTTGCATTAGCAAAACCTATATTAAAATCAATTAATGTTTTTTCTTTTATTCCTCTATTATAAAAATATTCCTTGATATTTTTATTTTTTAAATCATTGATGTTTTCAAAGAAAAATTTTTCTGCAACAATATTAATTTCATAAAGCTTTGCAAATAAATCCAAAGAGGTTTTATTTTTTTCATAATTTAAATCAATTCCATATTTATCCGCTATTTTCCCAATTGCTTCTATAAATGAAATTTTTTCATAATCCATCAAAAAAGTAATTGCATTTCCTCCAGCACCACATCCAAAACAATGAAATATTTCTTTATCTGGGGAAACACTGAATGAAGGAGTTTTTTCATCATGAAATGGGCATAGACCAAAAAAATTATTCCCCCTTTGCTTTAGATCAACATATTCTGAAACTATTTCATAAATTTCTGCGGTATCCCTTACTTGATCAATAATATTTTGAGGTATTTTACTCATTTAAAAAATCTTTAAACCAAATTTTAATTTCATTTATATTTTCTTTTAAATTTAAATATTCAATTATTTTTGATGAAAATACTCTAGAACTTTTATAAAAAAAAGATTCTTCTTTTGTTTCATTCATAACTTCAGAAGTTATGAAGATATCAGTACATAAAAATAAAAAAATTCCTAATAAATATGATTTTATCAGTCCAATTACTATTCCTAAAATTTTATTAGAAAAGTTAATTCCTTTATCAATAAAGAAAAATTGAACTATTCTTATTAAACTTCTTATTATCAAAATTATTAAAATAAATATTATTATGAATGAAAACATTAAAATTAAATGATAATCAAAAGGAAGAAATAAAACTAAAAATTCACTTAGATTAATATGAAATTTTATACTGAATGTAAAACCTAATGTTAAGCCAATTAGTCTTCCAATTTCATCAATAAAGCCTCTGGAAAATCCAATGATTCCAAAAATAATCAGTAAAATTGAAAAAATTAAATCAAAGGGATTAATCAATTTCCAAGTTTTTCTCTAACTAATTCTTGTAATAATTTACCATCAGCTTTTCCAGATAATTTTTTCATTAATTCAGCCATTACTTTGCCTATGTCTTTGCTGGAATTAACATTTAGTGTTTTTACGACTTTATCTATTTCAATATATAATTCACTTCTTGATAATTGCTTAGGTAAATATTCTTGAATTATCTTTAATTCTTCAAGTTCAATTTTTTCTAAATCTTCTCTATTCCCTTTTTTAAATTGTATTGCAGAATCAATTCTTTGTTTTTCAGCAGATTTGATAATTTTTAATATTTCTTTTTCATCTAAAGATGCATTTTTTTCAATTGACTTTTCTTTGATTTTTGATTTTAAACCTCTAAGTGTACTTACTTTAATTTTATTTTTTTCTTTCATAGCATTTATCATATCGAAACTTATTTTTTCTTCAATTTTCATAATCTTTCCTTTGATTTTATGAGTATACCACTTTAAAACTTTGCATTTTTTTATTTCCTAAACCTAAATCAAGCTTATCATGATTTTTTAGAGGTCCAACACCACTAGGTGTGCCAGTAAATATTAGATCACCTTTTTTTAAAATTATTTTTTTTGATAACTCAGATATTAATTTAGGTATTTTAAAAATCATATTTTTTATGTTTCCTCTTTGGACTTCAATATCATTAATCTTTAACCAAAAATCATTATTTACTTCACTTAAATTAAAGTCCCTTGAATTTGTTAATATAGCTGAATTTGGAAAAGATTTAGATTCAAACCACGGTAAACCAGATTTTCTATTTTTATTTTGTAATTTTCTATTTGTCAAGTCAAGACCTAGTGAGTATTTAGATATAAAATTATAAACTATTTCCTCATGACAAAAATGTAAAGAATTTTTTATAGTCAGTACTAGTTCCAGCTCATAATGAATTTCATGATTTTTATTAAGGTGTATTGTTTTATTTTTTGAAATACATGTTGAGTTTTTTTGAAAAAAAATTGGATTTTCAGGAATTTCATTTTTTAATTCCTTAATATGATCAATGTAATTATGGCCTACACAATATATGTTCATTTTTTTACTTAGAATTGGATTTTATAATTTAATTCAAAATGATTTGATTAATATTATGTTTTTCTGGGTTTTTTCTTAGCAGCAGGAAAAAGTATGTTGTTTAATATAAGTCTATAGCCTGGTGAGTTTCTATGTAAAGCCAAGTCAGTAGGTGGATCTCCAACATAATGTTGATAATCCTCAGGATCATGCCCTCCTAAAAATGTAAATGTACCCTTACCAAAGTTTCCGTGAATATATTTGATTTGGTTTTGATTTTCTACTTCTCCTAGGATGGTCACGTGTTTTTTAATTGTGGATCTTTCAAAACCAGTGGTTTGACCCATGAAACCTTTAATTACATCCACATGATTTTGAGTTAACATTGTTGGAACTGGGTCAAATTTAGCAGAAAATTCGAATAGAGTAAAATAATCTTTTTCTGCTGAACTAGAATGTTGATTATCACTAGGCGGGAAATCAATATTTGAAAATTCATATATTAATGGGTTTGTAATTATTTTAAAATTCTCAAAAGCTAAAGTTTTGTTGAAATCAATTAATTGATTAATATTTTCATCTATTGGAGTATTATCAATTAGTTGATCCACGATATCCAAATCAATTGCTGATAAAGCAATATCATAGGAATCTGTAGCAGAACACATAGCAAAGAGAAAACCTCCATTTCCAATATAATTTTTTATATTTACAGCAATATTTTTCTTTTGTTCTGATACTGATTTAAAACCTAAATCTTTTGCTAATCTTTCATATTGATTTTTTTGTTCTATGTACCATGGTGCGTTGCGAAAGTTTCTGTAAAACTTTCCAAATTGACCAGTGAAATCCTCATGATGTAAATGAAGCCAATCAAAATTGTTTAATTGTCCATCAAAAACTTCTTTATCCCATAATGTTTCATATTTTATTTCTGCGTAAGTGAGAGCTAGTGTTACTGCATCATCCCAGGGTTGTTTGTTAGGGGGGGTATAAACAGCTATTTTGGGTGCTTTTTCTAATAATACTATTTCCATGTTTTCTGATTCAATAACATTGAATATTTCATTTAATTCACCTTGTTGAATTATTTGTGTTGAAACACCTCGTATTTTTGTTTCATTTATGATGAATGGCTTATAATCAATTAAAAAAGAACCACCTTTGTAATTTAGAATCCATTCGACATTTGTATTATTTTCTAGACACCAAAAAATAACACCATATGCTTTTAAATGATCTTTTTGTGATATGTCCATAGGAATTAAAATTTTTTCTGATTTTAGTACTACTAAAAGAAAAAAAAATAAAATAAATTTTTTCATTTTTAAAATTCTTCTCCTTTGATTTGTCTTAATCTAAACCTTATTGGTTCAGTATATATGCTTTTAGGAAAATCTTCTAAAAATTGAAAATATAATTTTTCAGCTTGAATTTTATCATCTAGGTTTTTATCCATTATTTCTGAGATAAGTACTATAGACTCCGATTCCAAATTAGTATTTTCTAATGATTCAAGCAGAGAAATACTTTTTTGATAGTTTTCCAGATGTTGATTAATTTGGGCAAGTCTGAATGTGGTTTCTGGAATTATAGATGTTTTATCATAATTATCTAAAACTTTTTGAAAAAATGAAATTGATTCAACAATTTTATTTTGAGCTAAATATTTTTCACCAATTAAATAATTTAAAAAAGCACTTTTATTATAATCATCATTTTTAGAGAAATGTTTATCTATATACCTTTTTAATTCAATTAAATCATTAAAAAACTTATCCTCATATTTTATAGAAAGTATAAGTTCTGATAATATAAATTCGCATTTATCTAATTCTCCGTTTAAAAAATATTTTTTAATTAAATTAATTTTAATTAATTCTTTTTCTTTAGAATCAAAATTTGAATTTTGTATCATGTTCTCTAAATGAAAAATTGATTTATTAATTTCACCAGAAGTAAAATATACATCTGATATTCTAAGGTTTGATTTTAAAGAAATATTTCTATTATCATTATTAGATGCTGATTTATATGAATTGATTGCGCCTTGGAAATCATTGTTAATTAAATATCTTAATTCTCCAATTCTATAATGAGCTTGAGATGAAAAATCATTTTCATTTGTTTTTATTAAAATTGAATCATACATGTTAAATGTTTCATTAATTAAATTCGATGAAAAATTTTTATTTACAAAGATTTTTGATTGAAAAAAAAAATTATTTGAAAATAAACCACTAATTAGTTTTGTTTCAATATCAGGCTTTATTTTCTGTTCATATGATAAAGCAATACCATAAAGTATTTTACCAGTTAATTTTGATAAAGATTTTTGAAGTAATTGGTTTTCACTTTTTAGTGAAGTCAAAATGTTTGAATAAACTTGAATCGATGCTTCAATTTCTTTTTCATTTCTCAAATTATTAGCAAAATTTATTTGAAATTGATAATCGTTTTCATCATCGAGCGGTAAAAAAAATAATTGATTTAAAGCCTCGGAGTAATTTTTTGTTTTCAAAAGAAAATCAATGAAAACATGAACAATAACTTTATTATTTATTTTATTATTTTTTATAAAAAAATCATCAAATGATTTTTCAATTATATTTTTATTTTTTGAATCATCTGAAAAAACTAAAATCTTGGATGATATTATATTTAATTGATTAGGGTTTGTTTTTAAAAATTTTAAATATTCCTGAATGGAACCATAAAAATCAAGTTTAGCAGATTTATAATTTCCTAATTCATAGCTTAAAAAGTTTGGTTCATTAAATTGCAATCTACCTTTTTCAACTATAGAACTCAATTTTTTATCAAGTTTATTTGCAGAAAATATTTGAAATAATAAATAATAGATTGTTTTGTTTGATTTGAACTCAAATAATAAATCATCCCAATACCCAATCGCTTTTTCTTTATTATTACTTTTAAAATATATGTCACCAATTTCAACTTTAGTTTGAAAATCTTTTGGAAATAATTTAATTCTGTTTTCAAGTAACTTTTCTAGTTTTAAATAATTATTATTTCTTTTATAAAGTGATTTTAATTGAAAATAAAATCTTGAATTTTTTGGATCACTATTCAATAATTCTAAATATATATTCTCAGCTAATTCAAATTTCCCCATTCTTTCAAATGTTATTCCTTGTTTAAACAATTGTTCATTATCAGTTGATTGCTCTGCAATTATAAATGAAAATAAAAATATCAATAAAAGAAAATAAAGTTGAAAAGTTTTACNCATTAGAGAGAATCAATTAAAGTGTTAAAATAAGTTTTAATCATATTTTGGTAATCAAGAGAATAATTGTTTTTTAATGCTTTTTGAAGTGAATTCATAATAATATTTTTTCTTTGAGCTAAATCTTCTGGTAAAGCATTNGGACTTTTAAATTCAAAATTTTCATTAGCTGAATTTGATATTCTTTTTTCATTGTAATCACGTTGATTTAATGCCTTTTGAGAATCCAGCATTCTTGATAATATTTTATTTTGTTGATCTAAAATATTTGAGGATATCCGACCGTTTGATAAATCATCTAATATTTTTTCAATTTCCTCATCTATTTTTTTTATTTGACTTTCAGTTGATTTTGAAATAGAAAGTTCTTTGAGCATTTGATTAATGGATTTTTTAATNTGAGATTGGTTTTTTATTAATCTTTTAATAAAGTTTTCATCACTATCTATGTTTGATTTACTTAACAAAAATGATAATGTTTCTGAATTAATTCCTTTTTGAGAATTTGATAAATTATTCATTTGTTCTAAAAATTCCTCAAATCCTGAAGCTGAACCTGATTGTTCCATATTTTGCATTGATTTTAAAATTTCAGAAGCAGTTTCGTTAAGTGATTTAATNACTTTTTTTTGGTTAATAGAGGATTCAAAATTTTTTCTTTCTTCTAATTTTTTTACTGATTCATTCATATTAAAATTAGCTATTCCAATTAACCTTCCAATTTTAGGTGTTATTGCAAATGTCTCTGTTGATAGTTCTTGAAATGTATTTGTTAATTGATTTAATTGATCTTTTAAAAGTTGTTGATTTCTTGCAATGTCTCTNAATCTTGAGCTAAAGCTTGGAATNGATANTGTAGAAGAATCTAGTAATTCTTGTTTTTTTGAAAGATAAATAGTTTCTTGAAATATTTTTTCAAAATTTACAATCATTTGGTTAGTTGTTATTTCAGAAAAGNTTTTANCAATATTATCAAAAATTGAGTTAATTTTTTTCATTCTCTCAGAAATTTTTTCAGAAAAATTTTTAGATTTCTTTATTTCATTTTGAGATAAATTATTTTGATTTTGTTTCATTTCTTTTTTGCTTGAATTAATCTCATCTGAATTATTTAAATTTTTTAATTCATTTGAAATTTCTTCTGAAAATGGTTGCATTAATTTAGAAGTCAGTTTCATTAATTCTNATATTTCCTCAAATTCTTTGTAAATATCATTTTGTTTATTTTTTAAAATTTGATTTTGAAAATTATGTTCAATATCAAATGAGAGATCTTNTTGATTTTTAATNATACTCTTAATTCTTTTATCAATTTCTTCTAATTTTCTTTCAACATTTATTCTATTGAAAATCTTTATAAATCTATCTAAATCTTGTTCAATTCGATGTGAATTAGATTGAATTTTTTTTANAGAATTTAATAATTCATCACTAGATATTTTTTCAAGATTGTTTAAGAGTTGATTNAAATCATTTGAGATTTCTTGATTCATAACTTCTTTAATAATATTTTGCAATTGAGAAAATTTTTCAATCATTTCTTCTGAAAATAAATTATTTTTTTTACTCTGATTAATAATTTTATCAATTTTTTCACTTATTTTTGTTAAATCCTCNATGTTTTTATTTAATGATGATAATGATTCGTTAATTTTNTGTTTTTCATTCCAATCAATTTTTTTTGATTTAATTAATTTAAGCTCTGATTGCCTAATTTCTTTTGTTGATTTAGAAATATTATCTATAATTTTTGAGATTTCGTTTTCGATTTCACTTTGGTTTTCATCATTNCTNTCAAATAATTCAGCTAAAGATGGAAAANTTGATACNTATATATCAGATTTTATTTTTTTTGGACCAGAAAAAATATCATTATCATATAATTCAAAATGATAATTNATTTCATCTCCAGGTGTTAATTNATATTTTTCAATATTCCATTCATAATAAATTTCTTGTGNTTTATTTTNATTATTTGAGTTGATTGGAATTTTTTCAATACTAACTATTTTTTCTGAAAANGGATTATTTGNATTTAGTATTTCAAACACTATCTGAAGATTTGAAAATCCAAAATCATCAGAAATTCTAAGGTTTATTGGAATTTTAAATTTTTCATCTATTTCATGATTTAATTCAGGATAAAATATTTTTAATTCTGGATATTTATCTTTTATTGGTATGATTTTATATTTAATAGGATTTAGGTTTTGAATTTTTCTTGAATCTGCAATATTTATGTCAAAAAAACCTTCATTTTTTATTAAGATTTCACCAAAGGCTTTGTTTTGAGATGTATTTAATATTTTAGAATCTTTTTTATTTTCAAATAATAAATTTGCTTCACCTAAATTTTTGTTTGATTCAATTTCTATTTTAATAATTGAACCTATAAGAGATTTTATTTCAGCTATATTTCCTTCTTGCTTGAATTGATTTAATTCCGAGTATTTTGGAGGTATAATTTCAAAATTAATTTTTTGAATTTTAGGTCTGTCAATTACGTCAATTGAATGTATGTCGGATGTAATTTCATCCCACCTTTCCCAAAATTTTTTTGAATTAAGAAATGCACGATAACTTAAATTTTGAGTCACATTTTTAATTGTGTAGTTATAATTATTATTTATATCTGATTTAACCCATGTTTTTTTACGAAAATTTTCTCCTAAAAATTCGATTTGTATAGAATCTGGGTGATTTCCACTTGTAAAAAAAACTACTTTTGCAGAATCTCCTCCCATNATGTATATGTTTTTNTTTAAGCTTTTTATTGAAAAAGGGNTTGGTTGATTGAATTCTTTTGAAGAATGAATTAANCTGTAACTTGAAAAGATTAATTCAGGTAAATAGATAAAAAAAATAATCGAAAAAATAAATGAAATAAATATAGTTTGNTTTCTCTGCTTTAAAATTTTTTTAGGTAGTTTTTTTATGTCAATATTTATTTTTGAAATTTGAATATTAACATTAGCAATCAATTGTTTAATTAATGAAGATGAAGAATGAGATAAGCTAATTTNATTTTCAAGTTGCATAGCATTTAATAATTCATCTTTTGATTCTAAATGCTTTTCTCCTACTTCAATTGCAATNTTTTCATAGGAATATCTTTTCAGCTTATTCATTTTAAATAAAAAAAAGATAGTTAATAAAAAAAATAAAATGGAAAGAAAAACTATTATTATCATTGACTTAAAAAAAACTTTNAAACTNNCAGGAAACCAAAAAATTGATTCTAAAAATATTACAAACNAAAATAATCCAATAATTATGGGTATTATTTTCCACAAAAATAATAAATAATCATCTTTTATTTTTTTTAATTGAAAAACTTTTAGANANTTTNTAATACTCATATTATCATTGAATTAAGGAGTAAGTGAAAATATTNACTCCCATTTTTAATGCTTCTGTTCTTTTTATATCGCTATTGTTATGAACTGAAGCATCTTCCCATCCATCTCCTAAATCTGTTTCAAANGTGTAAANAAGAATTAATCTATTGCTATCAAATAAACCGAAAGCAGTGGGAGGTTTATTATCATGTTCNTGTATCTTAGGTAATCCATTTTTAAAAATAAAATATGAACTAAATATTGGATGATTAAATGGTATTTCAATAAGATTTTTTTTTGGAAAAACTTTTTTAATTTCTCTTCNAAATGATTCATCTAATCCATAATTATCATCNACANGTAAAAAACCACCATTAAGTAAATGTAATCTTAAATTTTTAATTTCAATTTCTGATAATTTAATATTACCGTGTCCTGTCATATACAAATAGGGATAATTAAAAATGTTTTTATCTTTTANAGAAATCTTTACTTCTTCNCTGTGAACTTTAATATTTGTATTTAAATTGATATATTTTAATAAATTTGGAATCGAGCTTGGATCGCTATACCAATCTCCTCCACCAGAATATTNCACTCTGCAAATCGTATGATTTTGATNATTAGAATAAATAAAGTTAGCACATAAAAAAAATATAAGAATTTTTAGAATTAAAAGTTTTGAAAATATTTTATATGAAGTCATTTTATTATATAATTTAAGTAAATTAAAATTATTAAATCAAAAGTCAATATTAAATATTAGAAGAATTTATTTAAGAAAAAAATGAATAAAANAATTAAGCAAAAGNTAATATNTTTTATTTTTATTACTTTTTTTATTCCAAATTATTTGTATTCCAAACAAATTNAAGAGGGAGATTCATCCAATGTTATTTTAAAAACAAAAGCTAATAAAAGNTTTNGANTAAAAATTCCTNTGANTTTAAAAAAAATGACTCAATCAATAATNTCTGGGGAAAGAAAAGTTGTNGAATCAATTTTTAGACCATTAGAATTTAGAGAGCCTATTAGAAGTATACCAGCAGAAGGAAAATTTGGTCTTGGATTTTATGGATTAGGAGGAATTGATAAAATAATAAATATGAATGAAGGATTTGAATCTATAAAATCGAATAATATTCTTTCATCTTTNTATGATTTTGAATTTGCACAAACAAATTTATCATATCTTTTTTTTAAAAAAAGTTATGCTGATATATTAACTGGCGTTGGATTAAGGAGATTTTCACCAATATTNACTAAGCCTAAACTNCCCGAATCTTGGGGCATTAATCGTAAATTTTCNCCAACTATTTTAGAAATGAATATNGTTACTTCATATATTATAATGTGGCAACCTTCATGGTTTATTCAACTTAAATATTCATATGGTACGAATTTTACTAGATTTTATCAAAATAAATCTATGGATTTAAATCCATATAGTATTGGATTAACTTCATCCTATTCNATAGGAATTAAAAGAATATCTGAAACAATGTCAAATGCAAGATATTCTTGGGGANTTGAGTTAAGACATAGTTATAATAAATTTAAAAATGTCAGATATGACCTTGAACCCAATCCTATTAAATCAATGATAATACCAAATTATGGTATTTTTTTTACATTAAGTGCTTTTTATGGAGGAAATAAAACTTCTGGAGATGAAGCAAAAAAAATGTTTTTAAATAAAGATTATATTTCTGCAAAAAATAAAATAGATCAATTTTTGAATCAATATCCTAATCATTCAAGATCTTTGAGAGCTAAAAAATTATTAAAAAAAATTAATGAGAGAATTCCAGGACAATTATTTAAAGAGGCAAATAAATTAAAATTAAATATGAAAATTGATAGAGCTTCGGATAAATATTTAGAAGCTATGCTTAATGCGAATGATTTTTTAAAACCTAAAATTGCTAAAGAAATAGAAAAAATATCNGATATATATATATTAAATGCTAAAAAATTATTTAATCAAGGATTATATGATAAAGCANTAGAAGAAATAAAAAAAGCAGCAGCGATTTCTGATAATGGTATTGTAGAAAAAAATAGACTTGAAGCTGAGATAATAATGAAACAAGGTGATGAATTAGAATTGATTGGTTTACATCTTCAAGCCATAAAAAAATANAATCAAGTTCCTGANATTGATAGAACTTTATCAAGTAAAGCATATGAGGCTACAGTTAAAAGTACNNTTAATATGTTAAATGATGTAAATCAAGCCAAAGATATCACAACATTAAGANTAGCACTCAAATCTTTAAAGACAGCNGAACTCTTCTTCAAACCTGCAGAATTTAAATATAAGGAGTATATTGAAGTAATTCAAAATCAACTCACCTATCAAGACTCAATTGAAATTAACGAAGAAATCCGAAACTCAACAAAAAGATCAAGAAAAATTATTGAAGAAAGAAATAGAAAAAAAGTATCATTAGGAATGATTCTTCCAGAAGTTGAGGAAATACTTGGGAAACCNACTAAAATAATTAATACTACAAANAAAAATAAAAATTATCAAATGTGGATTTATGAATTAGAAAATATAAATAAAACATTTTATTTTGAAGATTATATATTATTTAAGATTGAAAACTAATTTAAAGTAAATGAGAGTTTTTTCTAACAAACATAATTTCTTGAAAAATTATTTTTAAAATTGCAGTTGCTGGAACAGCAAATAACATCCCAAGTGGACCCAAAATTGTTCCTCCAATTAATAAAGAAATCATAATCATCAATGGGTGTAATCCAACACTTTTCCCCATAATTGCAGGAGTAATCATAGTTCCTTCTATTTGTTGCACAATCATAAACATTAAAATAATATCAAAAATAAAAAAAGGAGAGGGAATTATACCAAATAATAAATGAGATGTGGCAATTTCATTTCCAATATTATTCATAAATGCAATTAAAATTGCTGGAATCATTCCTACAAATGGACCTACTAATGGTATTAAATTAGCAACCCCTGCAATAATACCTATAAAAATTATCAATGATATGTTAGCTCCAATTAAATTCAAAATTACNAAACCTAATATTGACATTAATCCAACGCTAAACGCAGCAATGAATTGACCTCTTAAATAACTNGATACTGATTGTTCAATATTGAAAATTAATTTCAATCCACTTTCAAAAAATTTATTTGAGATGCCAGCTACAAGNGTTTTTCTAAANGAATGATATTCTGATAATAAAATTATTGTAAATATTAATATCATTATAGCATTTATTAAAAAACCACCTACAGCTCCTGCTAATGATGCTAAACTATTAAGAGCAGAATCAATAAATTTACTCAAAGTAATTGCAAAATCATTATTAGATGGAATAAAATTTGATGCNAAATCAGGTAATGATTCAGTGAATTTATTACCTAGGTTATTAAATTCTTGAGTAAGTGTTTGTGGATTTACTCTTTGAGAAAATTCACTAGCTTGGTTNGATAATTGNGAAATGAAACTTGTAAGAAAAATACCAATTACAAAAATAACAAAAAAAGTGACAANAAGAACACTCATNCCTCTATTTTTTATTTTTCTNTCTAAACTATCAACTGATGATAATAATAATGATGTAAATAAAAAGGCAAAAACAAGTTTTAAAATAACATCTGATATAAANGGCCAAATTAACCANATAAAAAAACTNGATATAATAATTATAAATAAAGTATATATTAATTTAATNTAATCTTGATTTTCAGTTTTCTTAATCATTTTTTTTGTTGATCAAGTAATAATGAGTTAGTTTGCCTTAATCTTTCTCCTANAATTTGACCGAGGTTGAAGAGTATTTTGTTGGTAATAACTGGATTTCTATCTTTTAGTGCGAGAAGNTCTGGAGTAAAAAANCCAATTAGTTTTGATTCTGATAAACTGATAGCATTTGCAGATCTTGGTTCATCATCAAATAATGCTAATTCTCCAAAGAAATCACCTTCTTGTAAATTAGCTAAAATTTTTTCATTTTTATCATCACCAATTGAAATTTTAATTGAACCTTTCATAATAATGTACATCCCTTCACCAGGTGCATTATTTTTGAATATAAATTCATTTTCACTAAAGTTTCTATGATGAACTAATTTTTCAAGCTCGAGAAATTCTTTCTTAGTAAAATTTTTAAAAACAGGAATTAATTTTAACGTATTTATTGTTTCGCTTTCTTTATTATCCCATCCTTTAAATAAATTAGGCCAAAGTCCATTTTTCATGATTTAAGCTCCTCAAAACTTAGAAAGATTATGCCTCAAAATAGTGAAGTGTTTTTTTTTTGGCAAGAAGAATTCATTTTTAATAATTTAAGAGTAAATTAATTATTGAAATTTTAGTAATGATTAAACTAATTCAAATATTATGTTTTTTAATTTTTTGTTTAAAAACACCACTATTATCTCAAGTTGAAAATATTGAAAAAGATATAAAGTTTAATAGTAATGAATTAAATAAAATCAGAAAAGAAATATCTGATTATGAAAATAAAATTAAAAAGACTTCAGGTTTAGAAAAAAATGAAATCGAAAAATTAAATGATATTGATGAAGAAATTTCTTTGGTAAGAAATTTAATTTTTCGATTAAGACAAGAAGAAAAGTCTCATAATAATAGTATTAATTTTGCTAATAAAGAAATTCAAATTCTTCAAACAGATCAAAAAAAATTAATAGAAAGATATTCTAAAAGAATTATAAAAGCTTACAAGAAAGGTACCCTGTCTAATATTGAAAAAATAATTGATTCAAATTCGTGGAAACAGGCTATTTATAGGTCTAAGTATATCAAAATAATTTCTAATTATGATAAAAATTTACATGAAAAAATAATTAATAATATGGACCAGATTTCAAAAGAACGTGAATCTATTAAACAAAAATTAGAGAATTTAAATCTTATTGATAAAGAAAAATCATCAAGAAAAAAATGGCTTGAACAGAGAAGAAAAACTAGAAATTCAAGACTTGAAAACTTAAAAAGAGATAGACAACAAATGTCTATGGCATTATTGGAAAAAAAGAAAGCAGCTGATGAAATGAGAGATTTAATTGAAACATTAGAAAAAGAGAAAGCATTGAGATTAGCTGAGTTAGAAAAATTAAGGCAAGAAAAAAAAATAATTTCAGAAACTGAAATAACAAACATGAAAGGCAAATTACCATGGCCAATTGATGGAAATATAATTTCAAAATTTGGAACTTTTCAAAATCCAAATCTTAAAACTATAACTGAAAATACAGGTATAGATATTAAGGCAAAAGATGGAACAGAAGTAAGATCTGTTTTTGATGGAATTGTTACAACAATTACTTATATAAGGGGTTACGGTAATACTGTTATATTAGATCATGGAAGCAATTTTTATACTGTTTATACTCATGTATCTGATGTTGAAGTTGAAGAAAATAGTTATGTTGAAGCAAGACAAGTAATTGCATACGTAAGTGACTCGGGTTCCCTCGAAGGTTCAAAACTACACTTTGAAATTTGGGGTAATAGAGAAAAACTCAATCCAGAATTATGGTTGCTGAAAAAATGATTAAAATCATTGGACAAGATTTCATTTGGGATAAATTAAAATTAGTTAAATCTAAAAATAAAGTTTCTAATGCATATTTATTTTACGGACATGATGGAACTGGGAAAGAGGCAATGGCGATAAAATTTTCAGCTTTATTAAATTGCTTAAATAAAAATTTAGCTCCATGTGGAAAGTGTAGTTCTTGTTTAAAGATAAAAACATTTCAACACCCAAACATTTCTTTGGTTATTCCCCTCCCAAAAGAAAAAACAATAAATAAGAATGATAATCCTGATAAAGCACTTACTAATAAAACTTTAGAATTAATAATTAATTCATTTAAAGAAAAAATTAAAAATCCTTATTTAGAACTAAAAATACCAAAAGCTAATACAATTTTAATTAATTCAATACGGGATATAAGAAAAAAAATTTATATGAAGTCATTTGAAGAAGGTTATAAATGTGTGTTAATTTTTGAAGCTGAAAAATTAATGGGGAGTCAACAAGAATCAGCTAATGCCTTGTTAAAAATTCTTGAAGATACACCTTCTAATTCAACATTTATATTATGTACTCAATACCCAAATAAATTATCAAATACAATTAAATCAAGATGTCAATCAATTTATTTTCCACCATTAAAAGAAGATGANATCCATACATTCATTTCAAAAAATTATAGTTTTTTAGNTGAAAATTCAAAAATAATATCTTCTTTATCAAATGGGAGTTTGAAATTAGTCAATAAAATTATAATGAATGATTTTGTTAAAATTCAAAAATTAATCTTAAAATTTGTCGCTGATATAACATCAAATTTTGANACAAGAAAAANTTTAATAATACAATTATCTAAAGATTATAAATTTGACACTGAAAAAGTAAAATTAAATCTTAATTTGTTATCNTTTTGGTTTCGAGATTGTTTTTATGTTGNTAGAAATAATAATANATCTAATTTAATTTTTTCAANTTTAGTAAATGAATTAAATGTTTTTATTTTAAAATATCCTAAAGCAGATTACACTAGTATTATAAAATTGATCGACAACTCTNTTGANNACTTAAACAAAAATATTCAAACAAATTTAGTTTTTTTAAATTTGATTATTGAAATAAACAAAAAATTAAATAAAAAAGAAAATGAATAAATTCTATATAACAACACCTATATATTATGTTAANGACAAACCTCATATTGGTCACGCATACACTACTATACTTGCGGATGTTATTGCAAGATATAATCGTTTACAAAATAAAAATGTATTTTTTTTAACNGGTTTAGATGAACATGGGCAAAAAGTTCAAGAAGCAGCAAAAAAAATTGGTCTTGACCCTAAAACACATTGTGATAATATGGCTCCGAGATTTNAAAATCTTTGGAATAAATTGAATATTTCAAATGATGGTTTTATTAGAACAACTAATTNAAATCACATTAANGTGGTAAAAGAAATATTAAANNTAGTTTATAAAAATGGTGACATATACAAAAATGTTTATGAAGGATTATATTCTATTTCAGAAGAACGTTTTATTACTGAAAAGGAAGCTGACTCTGGGGATTTTAGAGACATAAAAAAATTGAAAGAAACTAATTATTTTTTCAAAATGTCAAAATATCAAGATAAATTAATTAAACATATAAATGAAAATCCATTATTTATTCAACCAGAANATAGAAAAAATGAAATTTTAGGTTTTTTAAAAAACCCATTAAATGATTTGTGTATATCAAGACCAAAAAAAAGATTTGATTGGGGAATAGATTTACCATTTGATGATAATTATGTTACATATGTTTGGTTTGATGCTTTGATAAATTATATTTCAGGTATTGGTTATAATGCTGATTCTAAATCATTTGAAAATTTTTGGCCATGTGATATTCATTTTATAGGAAAAGACATATTAACTACGCATGCTGTATATTGGCCNACAATGTTAATGTCTGCAAAAATATCTTTACCAAGGACTATTTTTGCNCATGGTTGGTGGTTATCTGGAGATTCAAAAATGAGTAAATCTCAGGGAAATGTTATTAATCCTCTTGATATAATTGATACATATGGTGTTGATCCATTGAGATATTTTTTAATGAGAGATATGATTTTAGGCCAGGATTCTAAATTTACTCCAGATATTTTTATCAGCAGATATAATAGTGATTTAGCTAACGACTTAGGTAATTTAGTTGGTAGAATTTCTACATTAATTAAAAAATATTTCAATAATCAAATACCTAATAATGATAATTTAGAAAAGGGCGAAAAAGATTTCATAAAAAAAGCGAAAATTATTCATGCCAAAGTACATGAGAATATTTCTCAGTATAATATTAATCAAAGTTTAGAATTAATTTTTTCACTTGTAAGATCTATAAATAAGTACTTAGAGGTTTCTCAACCTTGGAAATATGTAAAAGATGATAAAAATAAGGTGGCTTCAATTTTATATACATCGATTGAAACTTTACGAATTGCAATTAATTTACTTTTTCCTATAATGCCAAAAAAAATTAAAGATATTTACCTTATGTTAGGTCTGAATGAAAAAAATTGTACAAAACCCATGGTTCCAGGTACAAATCTTGGATTATTTAAAATCCCCTTTCCTAAAATTGAAAATAAAAAAATTGAGGATGAAAAAATGTTAGAAAATTATATTTCAATAGACGAATTTAAAAAAATTGATTTGAGAACTGCAAAAATTATTAAAGCAGAAAAAGTTGAAAAAACTAATAAACTCATTAAAATGGAAGTTGAGTTGGATGGATCAAAAAGACAAATAGTTTCTGGAATTGCCGAGCATTATGATGTTGATGATTTAATAGGTAAAACTGTTGTTATTGTTGCTAATTTAAAACCTGTTGTAATTAGAGGAGAGGAATCCAACGGAATGTTATTAGCAATCTCAAACAATGATGGTAAAGTTATTGTTTTTACAACTGAAAATAAAGAAATCACTTCCGGGTTAAAATTAACTTAATTGTACATTGATACACATACTCACCTTTATTATAAGGAAATCATTTCTCAACTTGATGTAATCTTGAATCGTGCTAAGATTAACCATATATCAAAAATTATTTGTGTTGGAACTAATTTAGAAACTTCTAAGAAGTGTGTGGATTTATCAGAAAAATATGATTTGATTTTTGGCTCGGTTGGAATTCATCCTCAAGATTGCACTTCTCTAGATGAAGATTATATTAATAAAATTGAATATTTATCAAAACATAAAAAAATCGTAGCAATTGGTGAAATTGGTCTGGATTATTATCGAGATTATAATCCAAAAAAAAATCAAAGAGATGTTTTTTTAAAACAATTACAACTTGCACAAAAATTAAAATTACCATCAATAATTCACTGTAGAGACTCTCAATTAGATGTTTATGATATCATTAATGAAGTAAAAAATTATAATGTTGTTTTCCATTGTTATTCATATGATTTAGAATTTGCAAAAAAAATAATTTCAAAAGGTTGTTTAATATCCTTTACTGGAAATATAACTTTTGGAAATAAATATATTGAATCTGTAATCAATGAAATTGAATTATCAAAAATAATGCTTGAAACTGATTGTCCATTTTTATCCCCTGTACCTAATAGAGGAAAATTAAATGAACCCTCCAATATACCTCACATAGCAAAAAAAATAGCAGAAATAAAAAAAATTTCATTAAAAGAAGTCTGCATAACAACTACTAAAAATGCTGAAACATTTTTTAAAATTTAAATGCAAAATTTAGCAAAAAAAAAATGGGGCCAGCATTTTCTATCAGATAAAAATTTATTAATGAAATTAGTTGAAATAATAAATCCTAAAAAAAATGATGTTTTTTTAGAGATTGGTTGTGGGGAAGGAGCTTTAACTGAATTATTAGTAAATAAAGTAAAAAAAATTATTGGTATCGAAATTGATAGCGAATTGGTGAATTTTTTAAAAAAAAAAATTACAAACCAAAATTTTGATTTAATAAATGATGATTTTTTAAAAGTTGATTTAAATAAATTTTTTAATACTCATAAATCAATCAGAATTATAGGTAACTTACCATATAATATTTCATCTAAAATATTATTTAAAATTATAGGTAAAATTAACTTAATAGACGATTGTTATTTTATGCTTCAAAAAGAGGTGGCAGACAGAATAATATCAAACTCAGGCTCAAAAAATTACAGTAGATTAACTGTAAATGTTCAATCGATGTGTAATGTAAAAAAAATAATAAGAATTCCCCCACAAGTTTTTGTTCCCAAACCTAAAGTCGATTCATCGTTTATTAGACTTTCAAACAAAAAAACATATATTGATAATAATAAAAAAATTGAAGTTCTGCGAAAAATCACAAAAATAACTTTTGGTAAAAGAAGAAAAATTTTAAAAAATACATTATCCTCAATCAATAAATTAAAACCTCCAGTCGATTTTTCTTTGAGAGCAGAACAGTTAAGTGTTGAAGAATATATCTTGTTAACAAAATGGATAATCGAAAAAAAAATAATTTTATAAAACTATTTATGACTATTGGAGAATTTTGAAAAAGGTAGTAAACTTAGCATAGTTGAGATGGGTTTCAACACTAAAATTATATAAAAATAAGGATGTTTTATGGCCTCAGATGCAAATAGAAGCTTAAGTAGATATTTAGAAGAAATTGGTAAATATGAACCACTTGCACCAGCAAGAGAAATAGAATTAGCACAAAAAGTTAAACAAGGTGATCCAATAGCATTAAATGAACTAACCGAAGCAAATTTAAGGTTTGTAGTTTCAGTTGCTAAAGATTATCAAGGTCAAGGTCTACCCTTAACTGATTTAATTAATGAAGGTAATTTAGGTTTGATTAAAGCAGCTGAGAGGTTTGATGAAACAAGAGGATTTAAATTTATTTCTTATGCGGTTTGGTGGATTAGACAATCCATTCTTCAAGCATTAGCTGAACACTCTAGAATTGTAAGATTACCATTAAATAGAGTAGGAACTATTAGTAAAATTACAAAAGCTGCACAAAGTCTTGAGTCTGAATACCAAAGGCCACCAAATGAAGATGAAATTGGAAAACAATTAGAAATGGAAGGTGAAGAAGTTACTGATGCAATTAGAATTTCTCGAAGGCATCATTCTCTTCATGCGCCATTTAGAGATGGAGATAAAAACTCATTAATGGATGTAATTGAAGATGATAATCAAAGACCTCCTGAATCTGGTTTAATGCTTGAATCATTAAAAGAAGAGATTAGACAATGTTTAGATTCATTAAAAGATAGAGAAAGAGATGTTATCAAGATGTATTTTGGAATCGGGAGAGATTATGCATTAACACTAAATGAAATTGGTGAAGAGTTTAATTTAACTCGTGAAAGAGTTAGACAAATCAAAGAAAAAGCCATTCGAAGATTAAGACACAAATCTAGAAGTAAAAGTTTAAGAAATTATCTAGGATAGAGGAGGTGTGTAAAAAAATTGATTGAAGTAACAATTAAAAAAGGTGAAGAGCTTGAAAGGGCAATTCGAAGATTTAAAAAAAAATATGAAAAAGCTGGTATTTTACGTGAGGTTAAGAAGAAATCTTTTTACTTAAAACCAAGTGCTGAAAAAAAACTTAAACTTAGTAAAACAAGAAGATAATTTTTTAGTTTAATTTATTTAATAAACCAGATTCGAAATAACGGATCTGGTTTTTTTTAATATAAAATAATCATTTAGGAGAAATAATGTTAATTGAATCTATATCTGGAGTAAGGGGTATTACAGAAAAAGATTTGAATGATAAAATTTTAATATCTTATGCAAAAGGAATTAATGAGTTTTGTCAAGATGGTAAAATTCTTATTGCAAGAGACTCAAGAAAATCTGGAGAAAAAATTTTATCGACAATTCTTCAAATTATTTTACTAAGTGGAAGAAAAATTGAAAATTGTGGTATTGTTCCAACACCAACTTTACAATATGCTGTTCAAAGCACAAATGCAATAGCAGGAATAATGATAACGGCAAGTCATAATCCAACTGAATGGAATGGAATTAAATTTATAGATAAAGATGGTTGTTTTTTTAATCAAAAACAAATTACAAGAATTTTACAGCTTAAAAATAAATTTTTTAATCAAAATAATTTCAATTATAAGCTTATAAAAAATGATTATTGTGATAACAACAGTTTAATTGATAATCATATTAAAAAAATTTTAGAAATTTCTTTTATTAATTTTTCAAAAATAAAGAAAAGAAAATTAAAAATTGCAGTTGATGCTGTTAACGGAGCAGCTTCAAAAGCATTACCAAATTTATTAAAGGATGTTGGTTGTGATGTTGTTGAATTAAATTGTGAAACTTCTGGAGAATTTAACAGAGGTACAGAACCAATTCCTCAAAATTTAAACCTTTTATCAAGTTTAGTCGTAAATGATAAATGCGATATTGGATTTGCCACAGATCCTGATGGTGATAGATTAGCTGTAGTTGATAATAACGGAAATCCCATCGGAGAAGAATATACTCTTGTTTTAGCGTTAAAATATTTTTTAGAGTCGACCAATTATAAAAATCCAATAGTAACAAATCTTTCTACAACATTAGCAGTTGATAAGATTGCAATTCAAAATAAAGTTGAAGTAATTAGATCAAAGGTTGGTGAAATAAATGTAGTTGAAATGATGAAAAAACATCAATCTTCATTTGGTGGAGAAGGAAATGGTGGTGTTATTTTTGGAGATATTCACTTGGGTAGGGATTCACTAGTAGCATCAATTTTAATAATAGCATTATTGTCTAATTCTTTTACTTCCATTAGTGATTTAATGAAAACATTACCCAAGTTTTATATATGTAAAGAAAAAGTATCAATTGGTGAAATAAATGAAAATGATTTATTTGAAAAATTAAATGATATTTTTAAAAATAATAAAAGAAATAATTTAGATGGATTGAAAATTTTATTTAATGATGAATGGATTCATATTAGAAAATCAAATACAGAACCAATCGTTAGAATTTATGCTGAATCAAAATCTTTTGAAAAAGCAAATAAGTTAATTAATAATATTAAAGATATAATCAGTAAACTGAATTGATTTCCAATATGGAAAATCCAAAAATCGGGGATGAATTTGAATTAACTATCAATGATATTGCATTTGGTGGCAAGGGTATCTCCACTTATAATAATTTTAAGATTTTTGTAAGAAATGCTATTCCCAAACAAAAATTATTAGTAAGACTTATAAAAAAAAGAAAATCTTTTGGGGAAGCAAAAATTTTATCAATTATAGAAAATTCTCATTTATACCAAAAATCATCATGTAACCATTTTCCTGTTTGTGGAGGATGTTCATTTCAGCATTTAGATTATGATTATCAGTTCATGATTAAACAAAAACAACTTTTAGATATATTTAATAAAATTGGAAATATTAAAATTAATAATATTGATTATATGTTTCCTGCTGAACAAATTTTTTATTATAGAAATAAAATGGATTTTACTTTTTCTCCAAAAAGATGGTTGTTAAATGATGTGAAATATAACTCTGAAGATAAATCATTTGCTTTGGGACTTCATATTCCCGGAAGATTTGATAAGATTCTAAATATACGTGATTGTATGATTCAGACTAAAATTAGCAATGAAATTTTATGTTTAGTTCAGGACCTAGCAAAAGAAAGTAAAATTATTCCTTATAATAAAAAAACACATAAAGGATTTTTAAGAAATCTAATTATAAGGAATAGCAAAAAAACAAATCAAATCATGATTAATTTTGTTACATCATATGAAGACAGAATTATTTTACAGCCTATTGTAAATAAATTAATTAAAAATTTTAAAAATATTAAATCGATTGTTAATAATATTAATTCAAAAAAAAGTGATACATCTATTGGTGAATACGAAATTTTACTTTACGGAGATCGATTTATTGTTGACAAGATAGGTAATTATGAATTTGAAATTTCATCAAATTCATTTTTTCAAACAAATACGAATCAAGCTGAAAATTTATATTCAATTGCAAAAAATATGGCTCAGTTAAAACCTGATGATATATTATTTGATTTATTTTGTGGAACAGGATCAATTTCAATTTATATGGCAAGTAACTTGAAAAAGGTATACGGATTTGAAATAATTGAATCTGCAATCTATGATGCATATCAAAACATGAAAAGGAATGGTATTAAAAATTGTGAATTTTTTCAAGTGAATTTGGACAAAGATTTTGAATATATTTTTAATTCAAAGAAATTACCTCATCCAAATATTTTATTATTAGATCCTCCGAGGGCAGGGATCCACCCAAAACTTATAAAAAATTTAATTAATTTTAATGTTAACAAAATCATCTATATTTCTTGCAATCCAACTACCCAAGCACGTGATTTAAAGATTTTTATTGATAGTGGCTATAAATTAAAAAAATTAGCAATGGTTGATATGTTTCCTCATACTCCACATATAGAAACTGTTGTATTAATAACTAAAAAATAATATTGATACAATTGATAAAAAATTCCAGCCTATTGTTTAAATTATAATGATGGTAATTTTATTTAAAAAGATATTCCAGAATCCATTTACGCAAATTATAGGTACAATATTCTTTGTTATGCTATTGGGTGGTTGGCTAATTAGTCAATTTGAAATCGCTCCAAATGGTGAGGATGGATTGTCTGAAGGTATGAATCCTTTTTGGTGGGCAATAGTTACAATGACAACTGTTGGTTACGGAGATTTTTCTCCTAAAACTTTTGAAGGAAGAATTTTAGCAATTATCATAATGTTTGTTGGTATTTCATTAACAGCATTATTAACGGCTACAGTATCATCAATTTTTGTAGCAAAAAGAATAAGAGAGGATAAAGGTTTGGAAATATTAAAAATTAGCGATCATATTGTAATCTGTGGTTGGAATGGTCTTGTTGATAATATCATAGATTCCTTGCAAAAAATGTATGAAAACAAAAAATTAAATATTGTTCTTATTAATAATCAAAATGACGAAACAATTTCAACCTTTAGAAACAGTCATAAAGGAATAAATTTTAAATTTGTTAAGGGCGATTTTACTAGGGAACCAATCCTAGATAAAGCAAATGTTAAAAAAGCAAAAACTGTTGTTATCTTACCTTCTGATTATTTGACTAATTCAACAGGTCATCCAGATGAAAAAACAATTTTTGCTACTTTAACCATAAAAACCTCAGCACCTAATTGTAAAGTTATAGCTTTTATCGTTGATCGAGAAAACCTTACACATATTAAAAGAGCAAATGCTGATGAAATAGTTCTTAGCGATGATTTTAGTTCTTATATGGTTGCTTCTAGTGTGGTTGAACCTGGAGTTTCTAGAACAGTTGAAAATTTAATGAGTTTAAAAACCAAGTCAATTTTTAAACAATTAGATATACCAGATATATATGTTGGAAAATCATATGATTCCTTATTTAATTATTTTAAAAAAATGGGGTTAATTTTAATATCAGTTTATTCAGAAGATGAAAAAATAGGAATTGGAGAAATTTTATCTTCAGACACCTCTGCTTTAGATCATTTCATTGAGAAAAAATTAAAAGATGCAGGTCATTCTTTAGCTGAGGAAAATAAAATGAATGTTATTGTCAATCCTAAAGAAGAATATATTATTAAGGAAAATGAAAAAGCAATTGTTATAAAATAAATTAGGAAAATTTTTATGAGAAATAGATATGAAAAATTTAGAATTTTTAACGGATTAAATGAATCTCAAATCAATTTATTTGAAGAAAAAATATCAATCATTAAGCACTCCAAAAATGATGTAATTTTTAATGAGGGTGAGAAAGGAGAAACTCTTTTTTTACTTTTAGACGGGGAAGTTGAAATTACACAAGCACTAACTCTAGAGTTGTCAAAAGCAAATTTTGATACCAGAGAGAAATCAATTTTAAATCTTAAAAGTGATGAATACCCAATCTTTGGAGAAATGTCAATTTTTGGTACAAAAGAATTAAGAACTGCAACTGTTAAAGCCATTTCAGATTGTAAAATGGGTGAAATTTCTAAATTTGATTTACTTCAATTATGTGAAAACAATAATAAAATTTGCTATATAGTAATGTCAAATATTTGTTCAATAATTACTGATAATTTGATTAATGCTAATAAAAATATTTTAAAACTAACGACTGCTTTTAGTTTAATACTTGATAAATAGTTTTAAGTTATGTTAAAAAAAATAAACATTCCAAAAGTATATAGTCCTACTGATGTAGAAAAGAAATGGTATGAACATTGGATTGAAAATAAATATTTTAATGCAACAATAGATAAAAATAAAAAACCATATACTATAGTAATTCCTCCTCCTAATATAACTGGAAGTCTTACAATTGGTCATGTTCTAAATAATACTATTCAGGATATATTAATTAGAAGAGCAAGAATGTTTGGTAAAAGTGCATGTTGGATTCCTGGTACAGATCATGCTTCAATAGCAACTGAAACTAAAGTAACTAAAATGCTCCAGGAAAAAGGAATTCTAAAACGAAGTATTTCAAGAGAAAAATTTATTGAACATTCTTGGGCTTGGAAAAAACAATATGGATCTCTTATAATTGAGCAATTAAAAAGACTTGGATGTTCATGTGATTGGGAAAGAGAAAATTTTACATTAAATGAAAAATATTCAAAAGCTGTTTTTCATGCATTTGTAGAACTATATAATAAAGGATTAATCTATAAAGGAAATAGATTAGTTAATTGGTGTACTAAAAGCCAGTCAGCAATTTCAGATGAGGAAGTTTATTTTAAAGAAGTCAATAGCAATTTATGGTACATAAAATATCCAGTTTTAAATAGCGATGAAAAATTAATCATTGCTACAACTAGACCAGAGACAATTTTAGGTGATACAGCTATTGCTATGAATCCAACTGATAATCGTTTTAATAATTTTAAAAATAAATACGCTATTGAGCCTTTTAGTAAAAGGAAAATACCTATTATAGCTGATAATTATGTAGATAAGAATTTTGGTACAGGTTTAGTAAAAATTACACCAGCTCATGATCCTAATGATTTTGAAATATCCAAAAGACACAATTTAGATATTATTAATATTTTAAATCCTGATGGAACTCTAAATAGTAAAGTACCAAAGGCTTTTATAGGATTAAATATTCAAGAAGCTAGAAAAAAAATAGTTGAGGAATTAAATAAATTAAAATTAATTCATAAAATTGAACCTTATCAAAATAATATTGGATTTTCTGAGAGGGGTCATGTTCCAGTTGAACCTTATTTATCAGAACAATGGTTTATTTCAATGAAAAAACTTGCTTCACCAGCCCTTAAAGTCGTAAAAAATAAACAAATAAAATTTTATCCCAAACATTGGGTTAAAACTTATGAGCACTGGATGATTAATATTCAAGATTGGTGTATTAGTAGACAATTGTGGTGGGGTCACCGAATTCCAGTTTGGTATTCAAAAGAAGATAGTAAAAAATTACATGTTTCAGTATCCCCTCCATCTGATATAGAAAACTGGTTTCAAGATGAGGATGTCCTTGATACCTGGGCAAGTTCATGGCTATGGCCAATGGCTGTACATAATTGGCCTGATGAATCTGAAGATCTCGACTATTTTCATCCTACTGATGATTTAGTAACAGGACCTGACATAATTTTCTTTTGGGTTGCTAGAATGATCATGGCTAGTATGGAATTTAAAAAAGAAGTTCCATTTAAAAATGTTTACTTTACCGGAATGGTAAGAGATATGGAAGGAAAAAAAATGAGTAAATCATTGGGTAATTCACCTGATCCAATAAAGCTCATTAATGATTATGGTGCAGATGCCATAAGATTTGGAATAATGCTCGTTGCTCCCCAGGGCCAAGATATTTTATTTTCAGAGGAAAGAATCAAACAGGGTAGGAATTTCATGAATAAAATTTGGAATGTTGCTCGATTTTTATCATTTAATTCAAACGACATTTCGATTCTTTCTGAAAATGAATTAAGCAAAAAAAAATTAGATCTATCAGATGAATGGATAATAAAAAAAATAGATGATATAATTGAAAGCATTAATTTAAATTTTAAAAATTATAAATTTAATGAAATTGCAAAATGTCTCTACGAATTTGTTTGGTTTGATTATTGTGATTGGTATATAGAAATTATCAAATCACGATTACAATCAGATAATTTAGAAGAAAAAACAGTTGTTTTTTCAAATGCATTAATCATTTTTAAAAAAGTATTAAAATTAATGCATCCATTTGCTCCTTTTATAACTGAAGAATTGTGGAATAGATTTAAATCCCAAAATAATGAAGTTGATATAGTAATCTCTGATTGGCCACAAAAAAGTTCATTTAAATTTGATAATAATATTATTAGTCAGTTTGAAGATATTAAGAATTTAATAACTAAAATAAGAAATTTAAGATATGAAATGAATATACCTTCAACCCAAAAATTGGATTTATTGATTAAAAGTAAAAAATCTTTGTTAATTTATGATAATAGACAGTTAATAATGGATTTAGGAAATGTTAAAAAAATTAAATTTGAAGAGAATTTAAAAAGACCAGAAAAATCAGCTATGATTATTAATAACTTATTAGAAATATATATTCCTTTGAATGATATAATTGATATTAATGAAGAAAAAAAACGAATTCAAAATAAAATTGATGATTTTAATTCACGTATGAAAGTCCTTAACTTAAAAGTAAATAATAATAATTTTATTTCAAAAGCTCCAAAAGAAATTATAAACAAAGAATTAAAAAAAATTAAAGACATTGAAGAAAACCTTCAAAAACTTATTCAAAATATTAATTTTTTAAAATGAAGAAAATATTTTTACAATTTATAATTTTATCTTTTTATTGTTTTGCCCAATCAAACAATGCATCTATTACAATTTATAAAGATGGTTTTGGTCTAGTAAGTCAACCTATCGATTTTCAGTTGAAATCAGGTTCAAATAAAGTTATTTTTTCAAATATTCCTCATAAGATAGACTTCAATTCAATTTTATTATCAATGGATAAGGTTTTTATTAACTATCAAGAATATATAAAAAATGATTTAGGAAGTATTTTATATCTTGATACTCAGATTGGAAAAAATATTTCTATTTCTACTAAAGATGGAAAGGAAATTAAAGGTTCTTTAATTAATATTGAAAAAAATTGGTTGTCGATTAGATCAGGTGGTAAAATTAATTTTATAAATATTGATGATATATCATTAATTGAATCTTCATTTCAAAAAAATTACTCATTAATTAATCCAACAATTGAATGGGATATAAATGTAAGTTCAAATGGTAAATATAGAGGAGAGTTAATTTATGTTTCAAAAGGTTTTGATTGGATTTCAAACTATCAATTGATCATGGAACCAGACGAATTTAATGCTACTTTAGTTTCAAGGTCAATTATCAATAATTCAACAAATTTAGATTATGCGAACTTGAAAGTTAATTTGGTGGAAGGAAATCTAAAATTAAATGATGACAAACCTATAGAGGATGATTATGTTATTTATAATATTAATAAAAATATAACCTTAAATAAAAATGATGAAATTATTACATCATTATTTCCTGAAAAAAAAATAAAATTTAATAGAACATACACATTTGAAAATACTGAATTAATCAAAAAATCAGAACCATTACTTGTTGAAATTTCATTTGAAAATGATTCCTTGCAAATTAATAATATTATTCCATCAGGAAAATTAAATATATACCAAAAAAATAAAAATGGTAAAATTATTTATAAAGGAGAAAACATAATAAATCAAATAGATATAGGTGAAAAAGTTATTTTGAAATCTGGAAGGTCAGATAATGTGCTTGGTACAAGAGAAATAGTAAATATTGACAAAAAAAAGAAAAGTGAAGAAGTAACGATTTTAATTGAATTAAAAAATAATCGAAATGAAAGAATTAATGTTAAAATTATTGAGCATATTTTTGGAAATTGGGTAATTCGACAGCCATCTCATGATTATAGAAAAACTAATTCAAATACCATTGAATTTGACTTACCTGTAGAAGGATTAAAAACAGAATCTATTTCATACACTTATATTAAGGATTGGTTATAAATTCAAAATATGAATGCATAAGTCATCTAATATAAATTCAAAAAAATATTTAATTAAAACTAATTTACTATCCATAAATAATATCGGATCAAAAAAAATACGAATTCTAAATAGTTTGGGAATTAATACGCCGCTTGATTTATTATATTTTTTTCCTAGAAAACATGTTGATAGATCTTCATTTACGAAAATAAAAAATCTCAGAAAAGGTAAATTAGTATCAATTATTGGTTCAGTTGAAGTTTTTGGTTTAAGAAGATCTAAAAAAAGAAGTTTTTTTGAATTAATTATTAGTGATAAATCAGGTATNCTTAAATGTATTTGGTTTAATGGATCAAATTATATGAATAAAATATTTTCCATAGGAGANAAGCTTATTGTTAGTGGTAAGGTTGAATTTTTTAATGGTTATCAACTTATTCATCCAGAATATGATATTGTNAACCTTAAAGATATGGAACCATTAAACTCAGGTGGTATTATTCCTATATATCCAAGTAATGAGTCATTAAAAAAAGTTGGTTTGGAGAGTAGAGGGTTGAGAAAAGTANTTCGAGAGATTTTATTAAAGTATAATTTTGATGACCAAGAATTTTTTGAAAAAAAAATAATTAATAAAGAAGATTTATATCCTCTAAACCTAGCTTTAAAAAATATTCATTTTTCAGAAAATCTTGATCAATTAAAACAATCTATCTTTAGATTAAAATTTAATGAACATTTCTTTGTTCAATTATTAATGGCTTATAGAAAACTTAAATTAAAAAAACTCAAAGGAAGGAAGTTCGTATACAAAAAATCTTTTATTAGCGAAATACTTAAAAATATTAATTTTGAGCTTACAAATTCTCAAAAAAGAACTTTAAAAGAAATATTTAATGATATGATTNCTAATAAAGTAATGAATAGATTAATACAAGGTGACGTGGGTTCTGGAAAAACAATTGTTGCAATTATTTCTAGTTATTTAGCTATTAAAAATAAAACNCAAGTTGCAATAATGGTTCCTACTGAGATTTTAGCCAGGCAACATTTTAATCAAATATTAAAATATTTTAAAGATTTAAAAGTTTCAGTAGGGTTATTAGTGGGAAATCTTAATAATAAAAGTAGAGTTTCAATGCTTGATAAAATTAAGAATGGAAAAATAGATTTAGTAATTGGAACACATGCTATTTTTCAAGATGATGTAATTTTTAAAAACTTANGTTTAATTGTTATAGACGAACAACAAAGATTTGGAGTTTCTCAAAGAGATAAATTTTTCAATAAAGGAAAAAATCCAGATATTTTATCNATGACAGCTACTCCAATTCCAAGGACTCTTGCAATAGCTTATCATTCTGATATGGATGTTTCATTAATTAAAGAAAAACCAAATTCTGGAACAAAAGTAATAACAAAAGTAATATCAAATAATCAGATTAAAAAAGTTTATAATTTCATCGAAAGTAAAATTAAAATTGGAGAACAATGTATTATTGTTTTTCCTTTAATAAATGAATCTGAAAAATTGGATTTAAAAGCTGCAATGAATGGNTTTGAAGATTTAAGAAAAATTTTTAATGATTCAANAGTTGAGATAATGCATGGNAAAATGGATCAAAATGAAAAAGATTTAATAATGAAGGATTTTTCAAATAATAAAATTAATATTTTAGTTTCAACNACAGTTATTGAAGTTGGNATTGATGTACCAAATGCAACTATAATGTTAATTGAGAATTCGGAAAGATTTGGATTATCTCAATTACATCAACTTAGGGGTAGAATNGGNAGGGGNACAAAAACAGGCTATTGTATTTTAAATCATACTAATCCAAACNATAATTCTTTAAAACGAATGAAAATTATGGAATCTACAAATGATGGTTTTGAAATTTCAGATCATGATTTAAAATTAAGAGGTCCTGGTCAATTTTATGGTGAGTTGCAACATGGTTTTCCNAAAATGAAAATTGCTGATTTAATTAANGATTTTGAAATTATTAAAAAAGCCAAAAAAATTGCATTTAATTTNATTTTTGAAGATCCAGAATTAAAATTAAAAAAAAATAAAAAAATTAAAACTATTTTTTTTAAAGAATTTAAAAATTACTTAGATNTAAAAAATATTATATAATGATTGAAATTAAAAATTGTTTACTTTGTAATAATGGTGATCTTAGAAAGATTTTTTCTACAAAAGATTTTATTGTAACTCAAGAAAGATTTGATATTTTAGAATGTTTAAAATGTGAAATTAGAATTACTTCTCCAGCACCNAAAAAACATCAATTAAATAAATATTATGAATCAAAAAATTATAGACCACATCAAAANAAAGTATATTTACTGATTGATTATGTTTATAAAATTATTAGAAAATATATGTTTTTTAAAAAAAGAAAATTAATTGAAAAAAANTCTCATTTAAAAAATGGAAAGTTGCTTGACATAGGATGTGGAACTGGAGAATTTGCTTCATTTATGAAGAATTCCGGGTGGGATGTGGTTTGTGTTGATTCTTCAGAAACNGCTAGAAATATTGCAATGAAAAATTTTAGTTTAGAAGTTTTGGATGTTGAAAAATTCTTTAATTTAAAAGATATTAAATTTGATGTTATCACNATGTGGCATAGTCTTGAGCATGTTGACAAACCAATTGAATACGTTAAAAAAGTTAAAAGTTTATTANATGATAATGGAAAATTTGTTNTTGCTATTCCTAATTACAAATCATTTGACAGCAAATTTTTTGGTAAATATTGGGCAGCTAATGATGTCCCNAGACACTTNTATCATTATAGTAAAAAAAGTATTAAGACTNTTTTGAATAAGTCTGATTTAGTTTTATCTAACANAAAAGGTTTACCATTTGATGCTTATTATGTTTCTTATTTAAGTTCTAGGTACAAAAAAACTTCATTTTGGATTTCANTGTTAATTGGTTTTATTTCAAATCTTAAAGCAAAATATACCAATAATATGTATAGTTCATTAATTTATATNTGTAAAAAAATGTAATAAACAGGGAGTAAGAGTAATGGAAGATAAAAAAAATGTTAAAGAAGATCAACTTTTGATACAAATTGTAACTATGTTTACTCAACAATCTTGGATTGCAATGGGTAAGCTCAAAAATCCTGTTACAGATAAAACTGAAAAAAAACTTGATGAGGCAAGTTTTTATATCGATGTAATTGAAATGATGAAAAATAAAATGGAAGGTAATTTAAATCCAGAGTTATCTAATTATATTGATACAACTTTAAATAATTTAAAAATCAATTATCTCGAAGAATCAAAAAAAGATAATGGAAAAGAAGATAGTGATGACTCAAAAACCGAAAATAATTCTCAANATAATAATGAAAAAGAAGATNTAAATGAAGGTAAATAGTNTAAATTATTTAATATCTGGAATTGTTTTTTTTATTACTTTTTTAGTTTATTTTGCTACAATGGCCCCTACAGTTTCCTATTGGGATTGTGGAGAATTTATTGCTACCTCATATATTTTAGGTGTTCCGCATCCTCCTGGTAGTCCTCTCTTTTTAATCATCGGGAGAATTTTTTCTTTATTTCCTATAAGCTCTGATATTGCATTTAGAGTAAATATGATCTCTCCAATTGCTAGTGCCTTATCTGTTATGCTACTTTATTTAATAATAGTTCAATTAATAAATATTTATAGAGGAAGTATAAAAAATAATTTTGATAAAATAATTGTTTTTGGATCTGCATTTATTAGTTCATTAATTTTTGCTTTTACTGATAGCCATTGGTTTAATGCAGTTGAAGCTGAAGTATANTCTCTAAGCACATTNTCAACTGCGNTAGTAGCATGGTTAATTTTGTANTGGANTGAAAACTCTAATAAAAAAGGTAACGAGAGATTTTTACTTTTGATTTCATATGTTTTGGGTTTAGCAACAGGAATTCATCTTTTAAACTTGTTAGCTTTACCATTTATGGGAATGATATTTTATTTCAAAAGATACTCCTATACAACACGTTCATTTTTAATTATGTCATTNATCACTGCTATAACTTTCATTACANTTTATCTTGGAATAATAAAAGGAATTCCAAGGATAGCATCTTTGATTGGTATTAATGGTTTAATTATTACACTACTTTTNTTGTTNATAACAACAATATATGTGATAATTAAAAGAAACAATTTTCTTTCATTTATTTTATCATCTTTAGTTTTAGTAATAGTTGGTTATTCAACATATGCGGTTTTATTTATCAGATCNGCTCAAGATCCAGCAATAGATGAAAATGATCCAGAGACTGTTGAGAGAGCAATTAAATATTTGGATCGTGAACAGTATGGTGAATTATTTACTTTNCCAAGAAGGTATGAAAAGGGTACAGTGGGTTCATATCCTCATAAAGTTTCAAAAATTGGAAACCCTTTAAACAATTCTAATTTTTCAAGTTCTCAAGAATTTAGGTATATGTTTCATGATTTTGAAAAGCAATTTTCTTTTTTTTGGGATTATCAATTTATAAGAATGTATTTNAGATATTTCTTATGGCAGTTTGCTGGNAGAGGTCCAGCAGGGGAAAATCATGTATCTAATTTTGGAGCTTTAGAAGCTAGGTCTGAAGATGGTGTAAATTGGTTTCAATTTATTCTTCCGTTACCTTTTTTTATGGGATTATTAGGTATTTATCATCATTTCAAAAAAGATCCAAAAAGAGCCTGGTCGGTTTTAGCTCTTTTTGNAATGACTGGGTTTGCTTTAATAATTTATTTAAATCAAGATAAATTCCAACCTAGAGAAAGGGATTATTCATATGTTGGAAGTTTTTTTGCATATTCAGTTTGGATTGGAATATTTCTCGAGTCATTTTTTGATAAACTATTTAAAATAATTAAAAATAGAAAAATTTCTAATAACATTTTTTATTTTATATGTAGTTCTTTTTTAATCATTCCTTCAGTTATGTATTCTTCGAATTATTGGTCTCATGATAGATCCGGAAATTTTGTTGCNTGGGATTATTCTTATAATATTTTACAAACATGCGAACCAAATGCTGTAATTTTTACAAATGGTGATAATGATACATTNCCATTGTGGTATTTACAAGAAGTTGAAGGAATAAGGAAAGATGTTACCGTTGCTAATTTAAGNTTGCTNAATACTGATTGGTATATCAAACAAATNAAAGATCAAAGGACTGGAAATAATAAAATTATTTCNTTTTCNGANAAACAAATTAATAACGAAGAACCAATTGGTATTAATCCNGCTACGGGAAATCCACTATTATTAAAAGTTGATATATGGAAAGATACTCCTGTTTCAATACCGGTCATTAACAATGANAAAAACNTTNAAGGAAAAGTATCTTGGANGATCAAGCCNACTTTAGGAGCTGGGGGAATTAGAGTTCAAGATCTTATGGTNCTTCATATAATACAAGAGTCAAAATGGGAAATTCCAATTTATTTTGCTGTAACAGTATCACCTAGCAATAGAATTGGTCTTGAAGATTATTTACAAATGGAGGGTTTAGCTTTTAAATTAAATTCTCATAAAGTATCATCAGTTAATTTTGAAAAACTTGAAGAAAACTTAATCTCTGATGTCAAAGATTTAGAGTGGTATAATAAATATCATACAGGATACAAATACAGAAACTTGAATAATGAAAATGTTTATTTAAATCCAAATATTCAAAAATTACTTCAAAATTATCGTTCTGCTTTTTTACAATTATCTATGTATAAATATGATCAAATTAATTCTTTGACTGATTTTTCAGAAAAGGAAGAATTAAAAAATAATGTGATTGAAATTCTTGATTATATGTCTTTGATAATGCCTGAAAATGTGGTAAAAATAGGTTCTCCCGAAATGAAACTTCAAATAGCTCAATTATATCATGGAGTTGGAGATTCCTTAGATCAGGATAAAGCTAGAGGTATTTTTAGACAGTTTCACTCTTCAACTAGACCTGAGATTATTGGGTTTTTACTTCAAACTTATAATGAATTTAATTATAACAAAGACGCAATTGAAGTTCTAGAAAAATGGTTGANAAATAATCCTAATGATCAAACAGCTTTATCACTTCTCAATGAATGGAAGCAAAGGGACTAATATTATANATAATGAATTTCCNTTAGTTTCAATTGTTATTCCTCATTTTAATGGCGAGGAAATTTTGCTCGATTGTTTAAAATCTTTAAAAAAATCTAACTATCCAAATTTAGAGATTATTGTAGTTGANAATGGTTCATCAGATAATAGTATTAAAGTTGTCAGAGAAAAATTTTCTAATATTAAAATTATTACTAGTGAAAAAAATAGAGGATATGCAGGAGGTTGTAATTTAGGCGCCNAAAACGCTTTAGGAAATTTTTTATTTTTTTTAAATAATGATACTATCCAAGAACCTAGTTGTATTAGTGATTTAATAAAAATNTTNATNGAAAATCCCACAGTTTCAGNAGTTCAGCCGAAGATATTAAATTTTTTTGAAAAAGATTCATTTGATTATGCTGGTGGATGCGGTGGTCATTTAGATATTTTTTGTTTTCCTTTNGTAAAAGGAAGGTTATTTAATTCCATTGAGAAAGATAATGGNCAGTATGATTATGATGATGAAATTTTTTGGGCTTCTGGNACAGCAATGATGATAATAAAAAAAGACTTTATTGATTGTGGAGGTTTTGATGAATTTTTCTTTGCCCATCAAGAAGAAATTGATNTACAGTGGAGATTACATCTNAGAAATAAAAAAATTAAAATAAATCCANATGCTATTGTTTATCATAAAAATGCAATGACTTTATCATCAGATTCAGTCAAAAAAAAATATTTAAATCATAGAAATTCATTATTAATGATGTTGACCAATTATTCTTTATCAAATCTTTTTTTTATTTTTCCAGTAAGGTTATTACTTGAATTTATTGCATTATTTTATTCTTTATTTTTATTTGATTTGAAGCATTTTATAGCAATTTTAAGATCACTTATNTGGTTTNTTCTTAATCCAATTNCANTTTATAAAAGAAGANAAAAATTTANTNAAGATTTCATTAGAAATGATNCAAACATAATGTCTCATATGTACAGAAGAAGTATTGTTTTTGATTTTTTTATTCTACAAAAAAAAAATTATCTTAATTTAGATATTGCATCTTGATATTTTTTTGAGTTATCAGGATCAAAAACTACTAATTTTTCTAATATAGTTTTTTTGAAATNAAACTCATTGTTTAAATTAATAAAATCTTCAANATGACCTTTTAGAAAAATTGTAGTATAATGCTCTCTTGGATAACGATTGAATGTTTTATTTAAATTATTTATCATGTTTGTAAATGCAATTTGGGCCCCATTAAAATCATTTTCTTCAATATAAGCCATACCATCATAAAAATTAAATTTTGCAAGTCTTGAATCTCNATATTTTGTTAATANATCTATTAGTTCTAATCTATCAGACCATCCTCTTTTGTACTGTGAAGACATTCCTCTCATAGCTATTTCTCTAGATTTTTCATAGAAAGAAGTTCCTCCAAATTTTTCGTAAGTATCTAANTCTCCTGCAATAATTGTTGAACCATAAAATTCNAAGGCACTTGATAGNGGTTCAAAAATTACAGGGGAATAGTTTATATTTTGACCAAAACTATATGGAAATTGAATTGTTTTTGAAAAATATCTTTGGTCTATACCTGTATTAAATAAGAATTGTGCTGAGAAAAGTCTCTCACTTCCCTTATCAGCAATCCCTTCAAATAAAACTTGAATGTCTAATGGAATAGCAAGATCATGAATTTCATCACCCCAATTAGTTAAAAGGAAAAAGTTTTTAATTGATTCATTAATATTTGAAGTAATTTGTTTATCACTTTCTTTTAATCTTTGATTGTCAATTTTAATGTTAACATTTTTGAATTGAGCATTAAGATTTGTAAAAATAAAACTATATACTATTAAAAGAATTGATAAAAACATATTTATTGATTTACGATTCATAGTAATTAAAAATTTTTTTGCGTTGTAACTTAATTATTATTGATATAATGTTCAATTTATTATATAATTTTTCTAAAATTATATTTATTAACTTAGATACATGTCAAATATTAAATCTTTAATTGAAAAAAAAAATGATTTCTACATTATNGATGTTGCAAGAAAAGTTTCACAAAAATTAGATCTTAAAATTTATATTGTTGGTGGATATGTAAGAGATCTATTTATTCAATCAACTAAGGAATCTGATTTAGATTTTATGGTTGTTGGAGACGGAATAAGATTTGCCGAACAATTTAAAGATTCACTTAATGGTTCAAAATTAGTGATTTTTCCAAAATTTGGNACTGCAAGGTTTATGATAAAAAATAAAACNATTGAAATTGCATCTTCAAGANCTGAGGAGTATGAATTAGATTCTCGTAACCCCAAAGTTAAAAAAACTGATTTATCAACGGATATTTTAAGAAGAGATTTTACAATTAATACTCTTGCTGTTTCAGTTAATAATCATGATTTTGGGCAANTATTTGATTTATTTAATGGAATAAAAGATATTAATAATGGATTAATTAAAACACCTCTTGATCCAGATAAAACTTTTTCTGATGATCCATTAAGAATGTTAAGAGCAATTAGATTTGCTTCTCAATTGGGTTTTAAAATTGATTTGAAGACTGAATCAAGTATAAAATCAAAAGTAGACAGATTGTCAATTNTTTCATCAGAAAGAATTGTTAATGAATTTTTTAAAATTCTTGAATCACCAAAGCCTTCGATTGGTTTAGAACTTTTACAAAAATTATCAATAATGAAAGTAATTTTACCAGAAATTTCATCTCTTTATGGTATGGAACAAACTCCAGAATGGCATCATAAAGATGTATTTTATCATACTNTGCAAGTTGTGGATAATATTTCAATGAAAACCAATAAAATAAAATTAAGATTTGCAGCACTATTACATGATATTGGAAAACCTAAAACCAGAAGATTAAATCAAAAAAAAGGGTGGACATTCCATGGACATGATGCTGTTGGCGCAAACATGATTAATGTTTTAAGCAGAAGACTAAAATTATCAAAAGAAATGACNGAATATTTAAAAAAATTAACTTTACTTCATTTGCGACCAATTTCATTNGCTAAGGATGGTGTCACTGATAGTGCAGTTCGTAGATTAATGGTAGCTGCTGGAGATGATGTTAAAGACCTTATGATTCTATGTAGAGCTGATATTACATCTAAGAATCCTAATTTAGTAAAAAAATATCTTCAAAATTTTGATAAAGTTGAATTAATTATGAATAATGTAAAAGAGAAAGATTCATTTAAAAATTTTCAATCTCCAATAAGGGGAATTCAAATTATGAAAGAATGTAAAATTAATGAAGGAAAGATNGTTGGTTTGATNAAAAAAGATATTGAAAATGCAATTTTAGATGGAGTTATTGAAAATAATTACAAATCGTCCTATGATTATTTTTTAAAAATTAAAGAAAAATATATAAAATAAATGAGAGGAACTTTATAACTTGTAAAGAGTATATATATTGTTCAGGGAAAAAATGTTAAAAACTTTATTTATTTTCTTATTCTTTTCAATCTCTTTTGCCCAAGAAATTTTTTCTCTTGAAGATTGTATTAAATTAGGTATTGAAAAAAATCCAAACTTAAAAATATCAAGACTTAATCTTATTAATGCAAAACAAGATAAAAAAAATAGTTTTTCATCAATTTTACCCCAAATAGGTGTTTCATTCAATAATAATCAACAAGGGTCTTATACTAGCTATCAATATGGTATAAGAGTACCAGAATCAACATATTTTTCAAATTCAATTTATTTAAATCAAACAATTTATGATGGTGGAAATTGGTGGAATCAGATTTCATTATATGATAATCTATATAAACAAACTTATCAAAATATGCAGTCTTTGAAAAATCAAGTTGTCTTGAATATAAAAAAAGCTTTTTTCGAATATTTAAAAAATAAGGAATTATATGAAGTTTCTAAAAAACAATTAGAATTATCTGAACAACAACTTGAAAGAGTTCAACGTCAATTTGAAGTTGAGGCTGTTGCAAAAACTGATTTATTAAAACAACAAGTACTATTAGGTCAAGTTAAGGTTCAATTATTAAATCAGAATGCTACTTTATTAAATTCTAAAAAAATTTTAGCACAGACAATTGGTTTTGATAGTAATAAAGAATTTGATGTTATTGATGAAAATCCAAAAAGTAATATAATTGAAGAAACAAAAGAACAACTATGGGATTTTGTTCTACAAAAAAATCCTGATATAATTCAAAAGAAAAATCAAATAATAATTTCCAAAATTCAAGTAAAAATAGCTAAATCACAATTTTATCCTTCAATATCTGCAAATATGGGTTATGGAGGTTCAGCAGATGAATTTGATTTACTTTATTCAGATGTAGATAAATATTGGCAGGGGAATATGGGAATTTCAATTAATTTACCTATTTTTTCTGGAAGACAAAGATCAGTACAAGTTCAAAAATCAAAAATTAATTTAGATATTAGTAATGTAGACTTTGAAAGATATTTATCTCAAACTAAAACAATTTATGAAAATTTTTATCAATTATGGGATAATATTAATCAAACCATTCCTGTCTTTATGGAAACAAAAATATCAGCTGAGGAAGATCTTAGATTAGTTCAAGAAAGATATAATTTAGGTGCAGCTACAATTCTTGATTTATTAAATGCTCAAGTTTCATTAATAAGTGCAAATAGTTCATTAGTTAGATCAAATTATGATGAAAAAATTCTTAGAGCTGAGCTTAATGCTTTGGCAAATAGAAATTAATTAAAGGAATATATGGCAAAAAAAAATAGAAGAACATTAATTATAATTGGCTTAATAATAATACTAATAATCGGTGGTTTCATTTATCGAAACTCTTCAAAAGAAGATAAGCCAATAGAAGTGTTTGTTATTCCAATTGAAGCAAAAACAATTGTTCAAAAAAT
>PAOF01000009.1 GCA_002707905.1 Fidelibacterota bacterium | reverse complement strand
CAAATAATAAATAAAGTAAAAGAAATGATTTAGGAAANTATTATGAATGAAAAAACTTTAAAACCTACGTTAACTAGAAAAGATTTTGTTTCTGATCAAGATGTAAGGTGGTGTCCTGGTTGNGGAGATTATTCAATTTTAACTCAAACNCAAAAAATTATGCCTGAATTTGANATTCCAAAAGAAAAAATTGTATTTGTAGCAGGAATAGGATGTTCAAGTAGATTCCCTTATTATATGAACACTTATGGTTTTCATACAATTCATGGAAGAGCTCCGACAATAGCTTCTGGAATAAAAATATCAAACCCAGATTTAAATGTATGGGTTATAACTGGTGATGGTGACGCTTTATCTATTGGTGGAAATCATCTNATTCATGTTTTAAGAAGAAATCTTGATTTAAATATTGTAATGTTTAATAATGAAATATATGGTTTAACAAAAGGTCAATATTCTCCAACATCAAAATTTGGTCAAAAGACAAAATCTTCACCTTTTGGATCTATTGATATGCCATTTAACACACCCTCTGTAGTTTTGGGTGCTAAAGCAACTTTTTTTGCTAGAACTATTGATTCGCAACCAAAGCANTTNCAATATACCTTAAGAAGGAGTCAAGAACATATNGGATCATCTTTTATTGAGGTTTTTCAAAATTGTATTATTTTTAATGATAAGGCTTTTTCTGATGTAACTGATAGAGATGTAAGGGATGATAACGTCATTGATTTAAAAAATGGAGAACCAATGATATTTGGAAAAAACAAAGATAAAGGTATCAGATTGGATGGTTTTTCCCCTGAGGTTGTTTCAATTAATGAAAATATATCAAATGATGATTTACTTGTTCATGATGAAAAAGATCGCAATTTAGCATCAATACTTGCTAATTTTACTGAAAAAGAATCATTACCAACACCTATTGGTGTATTTTATTCAGAAGAAAAGCCAAGATATGAAGAGTTACTTGAAGATCAGCTCAAAGAATCAATAAAAAATATGGGAACTGGTGATTTAAATAAATTAATCGCTGGATCGGATTCTTGGAAAGTTTCATAAGTATTTCTTTTTTATTTAGTTTCTCACACCTAATTTATAATTTACTAATATTAATAGAAGTGTTTTATGTCATTCAGAATTGAAAAAGACACCTTAGGTGAAATACAAGTTCCTTCTTCAAAATATTGGGGAGCTCAAACACAGAGATCAATTGAAAATTTTAAAATTGGTTCTCAAACTTTCCCTNNAGATTTTATAAAAGCTTATGCATTGGTTAAATTAGTTTCTGCTGAAATTAATAATGAATTAGGAATCCTAGATGAGTCAATATCATCNTTGATTATAAAAGCAGCACAAGAGGTTATTGATGGAAAATTAGATGATAATTTCCCATTAGTAGTTTGGCAAACTGGTAGTGGAACACAAACTAATATGAATATTAATGAAGTTATTTCTAATAGAGCTATTGAAATTTCTGGTGGAATTTTGGGATCTAAAAAGCCAGTACATCCTAATGACCATGTGAATAAGTCCCAGTCAACAAATGATACTTTTCCAACTGCTTTAAATATTTCTATTGCAATTTTAATAAATGAAAAATTATTACCTAGTTTAGAAAAATTAGAAAATTCTTTATCAAAAAAAAGTTTAGAATTTGATAAAATTATNAAATTAGGCAGAACTCATCTTCAGGATGCAACTCCAATTTCTTTAGGGCAAGTTTTCTCTGGTTATGAATCTCAAATTCAACATTCTATTATATCAATCAATAATGCACTAAAACATATCTATGAATTACCTTGGGGAGGTACAGCNGTAGGAACTGGATTGAATTCCCCAGAGGGTTTTAGTGAAATGGTTGCTACAAGAGTTTCTGAAAAAACAAATTTACCATTTATTACAGCTCCAAATAAATTTGAATCAATTGCATCTCATGATTCGGCTGTTTCTATGTCAAGTGTATTAAAAACATTGGCATCTTCTTTGAATAAAATAGGAAATGATTTAAGGTGGTTAAGTAGTGGTCCTAGATCAGGTATTGGTGAAATAATTTTACCAACCAATGAACCTGGTTCATCAATTATGCCAGGAAAAATTAATCCTACTCANGTTGAGGCATTATCAATGATTATCGCAAAAGTTATTGGTAATGATGTAAGTATAACGTTTTCAGGAGCATCTGGAAATTTCGAATTAAATGTTTATAGACCAATTTTAGCATATAGTTTGATTGAGTCTGTAATTTTATTAAGTGATGGATGTAATTCATTTAGAAAAAATTGTGTTGAAGGTATCATTCCAAATAAAGAAAAAATCAAATCAAATTTAGATAATTCATTAATGCTTGTAACTGCTTTAGCTCCTTATATTGGTTATGATAAATCTGCACAGGTTGCTAAATACGCGTATGATAAAAAATTAACTTTAAGAGATTCAGTTATAGAATTAAACTATATGTCGGGAGAAGACTTNGATAAAAAAGTAAATCCTGAAAAAATGATTAATCCTTATAAATTAAAATAAATCTCATATAAATTTTTATGATGTCAAGNCCATCCAAAAATTTTTCAGTATTAAAAAAAANATTTTTTAATACTTTAATTATTTTTTTTACTGTGGTTTTGTTATCAGCATTTTACATTAATTACTTATCTAGAGACTTACCCTCATTGCAACAATTAGAAAATTTTGATCCAGATGAGGCAACTGAAATTTTATCCGCAGATGGTGTCCTATTAAAAGAATTATATACTCAACGAAGAATGAGAATTGATTTAGAAGAAATCCCTCAATTTTTAATCGATGGTGCAATTGCATCAGAGGATAGAAGGTTTTACCAACATTGGGGAATTTCAATGAGAGATGTGCTAAGAGCAATAATAATTAATTCAATTCCACCACCAAGTTTTAGACAGGGGTTTAGCTCAATTACACAACAACTTGCACGAAATCTTTATGATTCAATTGGTTTTAAAAAAACTATTTCAAGAAAAATTAAAGAAATGATTACAGCTGTTCAAATTGAGAGAACTTATACAAAAGATGAAATAATTGAAATGTACTTAAATTCAATTCATTTTGGACATGGTACTTTTGGAGTTCAGGTTGCAGCAAAACGTTTTTTTAAGAAAGATGCCGTTGATTTAAACCTTGATGAATGTGCTCTTTTAATTGGTGTTCTACCTAGACCAGCTACATATAGTCCTATAAATAATCCAGAAATTGCTTTAAGAAGAAGAAATGTTGTTTTAAAACTAATGCTTGATCAGAAATTTATTTTAGAATCTCAATATTTAGAAGCGAGAGCTATGCCATTGGATGTTACTCCTAATCGTGATGATATTGGAAAAGCACCTTATTTCACAGAATATGTAAGAAGATTACTCGAAATTGAAGATGAAGAATTAGGTTTGGATATTTATAGAGATGGTTTAACAATATATACTACAATTGATAGTAGGCTTCAAAATATTGCTGAAGAATCTGTTATGAGTGTTATAGAGGATAATCAAAATAAACTGAATTCAAGATTATTCAATGATAGAGAAGAATTTGAAGAATTAGCTTATTTAGGTATTTATCCTGAAGATTCCGTAAAAATAATGATGAAAGGTGAAAAAACTCTATATAAAGATTTAAGAGACAAACTATTGGTTCAAACTGCCTTTGTTGCAATTGATCCAAAAACTGGTCATATAAAAGCCATGATAGGAGGTAGGCCTGATTACCATGATCAATATAATAGAGCTACTCAAGCTAAAAGACAACCTGGCTCAGTTTTTAAACCTTTTGTTTATACTTCTGTATTGGATAATGGTTATCCTGTGACTTATCAATTATTAAATCAGCCTGTTGTTTTAAATATTCAGAATTCTGACGGTAAATGGGAAAAATGGATGCCAAGTAATTATGATGGTTCCACTGGAGGATTAACAACCTTAAGAGATGGATTAAAAAAATCAATGAATTTAATTTCAGTTAGAATGGTGCAAGAACTTGTCCCAGCAGAAGTAGTAGCAAGTATGGCTGAAAGAATGAATTTAACTACATCAATTCGAGCTGTTGATGCAATTGCCTTAGGAACATCAGAAGTATATCCCTTAGAAATTACCTCAGCATATGCAACATATTCGAATAATGGGGTTTGGTGCAAGCCCATTGCTATAAATAGAATAGTTGATAGGTTTGGTGCTACTATTAAGGAGTATTCTCCTAGAAGAGAAGAAGTTCTTAGTGAAGAAACAGCCTATTTAGTTACTGATTTATTGCAATCAGTTGTAGATAATGGAACCGGGGGAAGTGCTAGGTGGAAATATAAATTTACTCATCCAGCTGGTGGTAAAACTGGAACTACTCAAAATTGGACAGATGCATGGTTTGTTGGATTTTCGCCAAAAATTGCAGCTGGTGTTTGGTTTGGCGTAGATGATCCAAAAGTTAGTTTAGGTGTTAATCAGTCGGGTTCAAGAGCTGCATTGCCAGTTTGGGCAAAATTTATGAAAGCTGCTCATGATAGTATGGGCTGGAAGCCAGAAAAGTTTATAAAACCTGATGGTATATCAACTCAAAAAATATGTAGAATTTCTAAACTATTACCAATTAGAAATTGTCCAGTTGAAAATGAAATTTTTATCACAAAATATTCTCCATCACAAAAATGTAAAGTTCATACAGATGGATCTTCAAGAAGAGATAGAAATTAATTTATTTATTTAAATTTTTAGAAAAAAAATTTTCTATTGACATTAAGTAAATAAGTATTAAACCAATTATTCCCAAAACAATATTTGGAAGCCACATGGCTAATCCACCATGAATTATATTTCTATCAGCCATTTCTTCGCCTCCAATTAAAAATAAGTAGTACAGTAAAATAAAAATAAAACTAAAAACTATAGCAATGAAAAAACCACCCTTTTTATTAATTATACCTAGTGGTGCTCCAATTAAAATAAAAATTATGCACGCAATTGGAAGAGAAAATTTTTTATGAATTTCAACTAAATATTTATTTTTATTTTTTTCATAACCTTTTATCATTTGTATGTCTGCAAGCAATCTTTGAAAAAATGCTTTTTGATTATCGTCATTATTATTTTCTTCTGCAATTTTTCTAATAATTCCAAGATTTATATTATTTTCTTTTGAAATTAATTGAATAATTTGATTATAATCTTCTATTGTTTTAAAGTTTGAAGAGTCAATTTTTATAAGATATTTTTGAATTCTATTTCTAATTGATTGGATTCTCTTATTAAAAATATCTATCTTACTATTTAACATTTTCACATTCATTTCTCTATCTGATCTTAAGTTTTTATTATTTTTTGTTTTTGTAAAGTCTTCTAAGGAAATAATTATTTGGTGTTTTTCAAAAATTATTCTTCTATAATTTTCTAAAATTTTAGTATCAACTTCATGAATTTCACCATCGTATAGACTTACTAGAATGTTATTTCCTATTGTTTCAAATTCTCCTTCTTTAGCTCTAATTGTAGTTTGACTTTTAGTTTGATTTTTTGCATAAATATGAATGTTTTGGTATTTACTTCCTTTTTTTCCTTTTATTATAAAACTATATTTTGGTAAATCATCTATAAAATACCCAACGTCAATATTTAAATCCGGTTTTTTTTTATATATATCTCTTGCTAACATTCTAGCTTTAAAATTCATTTCTGGGAGAACAAAATTATTAAAACCAATTAATGGAATTGCAATTAATATTGAAAAAATTATACCTGGAAATAAAATTCTTATAAAACTTATGCCTGATGATTTAAGAGCTGTTAATTCATTGTCTTCAGCAAATCTACCATATGACATTAATGTTGCTATTAATATTGCCATAGGAGTTGCTAAGGCTAATATCCATCCTAAATTCATAAATAGATATTCAAAAATTATATTTAATGAAATTCCTTTTCCTAAAAATCTATCAACTGCTCTGAGTAAAAAGTTAGTAAATAAAAGAAATACAACAATTAATAATGAATAAAAAAAAGGTGCAAAGTGTTCTTTGAGAATATATTTTTCTAGTAATTTCATAAAATCTAAGAAAGGAAGGGTGAGGGACGGGGCTCGAACCCGCGACGACCGGTACCACAAACCGGGGCTCTACCAACTGAGCTACCCCCACCATTTTTTTTAAAAAATCTTTTATGATTTTAAATAGTTTCATACTATTTAAAAAGATTTTTAATTGTCCAATAATTCTATATCATGGGAATCAAGATGCCATTCTCTTTCAGTATTATCTAAAACTTTTAGTTTAACTGGTTGTTCTTGAATTTCAATCAGTTTGACAATGTCACCTTTTAAAAGTTCCCAACCCCAAGAAGATCGCTTATTTCTAATAAGTTTTAATTTTGTTCCAATATTTAAATCATGAATTCTTATTTTACCTCCCATTTTTTTCTAAAACCTTTCTGGATTATAAACAAATTTAATAATGTTTGAAAAAAATGAATAGAAGAAAGGATATTTATTTAAATGAACAATTAATAGTATGATCATTTATTAATCCAGCAGCTTGCATAAATGAATATGTGATGGTTGGACCAAAAAATTGAAAACCTCTTTTTTTTAAATCTTTTGAAATTGTTCTTGAAAGTTTTGATTCGCACGGAATGTCTATAGATTTTTTCCATGTATTTATTATGGGGTAATTATTGGTAAAATCCCATATGTAATTACTAAAAGAATCAAATTCATTTTGAACTTCAAGAAATCTTTTTGCATTATTAATTGAGCTTTGAATTTTTAATCTATTACGGATTATTTTTGAATTATTTAATAGCTGATTGATTTTCTTTTCATTAAAAAAAGCCACTTTTTTTGGAATAAAATTTTCAAAAGCAATTTTAAAATTTTCTCTTTTTTGAAGAATTATATACCAATTTAGACCTGCTTGAAATAATTCTAAAATCATTAATTCAAAAAGCTCATTATCATTTTTAACTGGTTTTCCCCATTCATTATCATGATATTTTAAATATATAGGCTTAGATAATGGTACCCAATCACATCTATTGGGAATTATATTATTTAATNTTGACATGAGTTTAGATTTCAACAATTAAACTAATTGAATGAATAGTTTTGTCTATTGATTCTATGGTACCAGATGGCATATAACTATCAGTTGTAAATAATTCCCAATTAGTATTATTTGTTGAAAAATTAATTATNAAATCATNTTTGAAATTCAAAGAAAATCCACTTGAAATACTATTTTGTTTTTTTGAATTATCAAATTTATAAAACGATGGAATTNTTGAGTGTCCTAAAATTAAANTTGCCTTAAAATTATTAAATTTAAATTCATATGACATTCCTAAATTAAGTTGTAATGTAGATTGGTAATTATTACTTATAGCAAGATTTTCTTCTATATAATTGTTTTCTGATTTAGATTTGTCTTTCAACCTAATATTGGACCAGTTTTGAANTTTGATTGAACTAGAAAATAATANNGATTTCATTTTAAAAGAAATTCCATAATCTAAATTATACGGTGCTTTTACTATGTAATTATAATTGCCTACTAATGTTGTATCAGAAAATGAATTATCATCAAAAGTTAAGATTTCTTTAGAAATATGTTTTTCATTTACATNATAATTAAAAGGTAGGTTAATACTAAATCCTGTATTCAGATGTGAAGTTAATTTAGTTAAAAACCCAAAGGTAATTTTATTGCCTCGAGCTCGTAATTCTAGTGATTGGTTGAGTGAATATGATAAAAAATCAGCAGGAAATATATTAAAATTATCATTCAAATCATTTTGATCGAATTGAAANGAATAATTTTCTTGATTATTTATAGAGTTTATAGATAATCCAAAAGATGTTTTTTTAGATATNAGAATTCCAAATCCAAANGAGATCTGACTTATTTTCCCAGTTGATGAAATTTTTTCTTCTCTGAAAACATTTTGATTGAAAAAATAATTTACTTCCTCATTGNCAATTATTATTGGAAAGAAAAGATTATTATCATTATTACTAAAACCAGAAAAATTTGATTTATAATTNTAATCTCCAATATTATTGAATGCAAATGCAAATACTAAACTTCCTCTTGTAGTNGGTACTGAGTATGTCCCTCCTAAACTATTTAAATAATTATCATTTATTGAGTTGTTAAATGTATTATTTAAAAAATTTGTATTATTTTTAAAGTAATTATTGTTGAATTCAATACTTAGTGTTGATTTTTTTATTGAAGACAATCCAGCAGGATTCCAGTAAATTGAAGAATAGTCATTACTTAATCCAGAATATGCACTTCCAAGTCCTATTGCATAGGTACCAAAACCTTTTTCATTTTCAAAAAGTCTTATAGCATCTGAGGAAGTTTGTGATTGAAGTATGGTAAAATATGTAAAACAGCAAAAATAAAATATTTTTAAAAATCTATTAAATATACTTGAAAAAAGAAAATAAATGGGATTATCTTCTTCTGCTAACACGTTTTGTGGAGGATTTTGAAGAACTAGAAGAAGAGGATTGTGCATTTCTCCTTGGTGAACTATAAGAATCTCTTGAACTTGGGTAATTATCTCTACTTCTGATTACATNGGGTCTTTTAGGTATATGTTTTGAATTAACNGTTTCAAACGTTCCATTTTTTTNNCNATTCTTTTTTTCTTGTTTAGTTTTTGTCATTGAGGGGTNAGAAAATCGTATTGTTTTAAGATTTGATGATTGATTATTTTCTGAAATGNATTTTGAGCGTTTATACCATTTTCTTGATTCAAAATTATTTATGCTTTGGTTATTAGAATAAACTGGTTTNATGTTATACTTTNGTGGATGGTAAAAAGTATTTTCATAACCTATAACATAAGGGGAGTAAAAACCATANCCACTTCCTAAATAATAGCTATTTCGATCCCAATATGAAAGATCATTATNAGAATACCAAAATGGATAATGATAAGATTGTCTAAGTCCAAAAAAATTATTTCTCGTTCTGTTAAATTTATTCAGATCATAAGAGAAAAGTGAATTATCATAAATTATTTCACTTTGATAGTCTAAATAGTCATCTTCATTGTAANAATTTAAATCANTATCATTTAAAGTATAATCAGATGAATGAAACCATTTTAATTGAGTGTAACACCCTTGGTTTAATAGAACAACTAAGATAAAAACAAATGTACTAAGAAATCTTTTCATTTGNTAAATTTTAAGTAGAAAATTATTATTTTTCAAGCCCTATTGGAGATATTATTGAAACTTCATTTAATATATATTTTTCTTTTTATTTTTTCAACCCACCTTTTTTCTCAATTTGAAAGAAGACAGATGCAAGCTATGCACATTAAAAATAATTCAATTAAAGTAGATGGTTTTTTAAACGATATTCATTGGGAAAATGTTGATTTTTCAAAAGGGTTTTTCCAGAAAAACCCTAATAATGGAGAGCCCTCAACTGAAAAAACGGAAGTGGGTATTCTCTATGATGATAAAAATATTTACATCGGAGTAAAGTGTTTTTATAGAGATATTAAAAATATATATGCTCATCAAAAGAAAAGAGATGCTGCTCTTTTTTCAGATGATCTTTTTTTAATTATAATTGATACTTATCGTGATGGTAGAACAGGTTATATGTTTGAAACAAATGCAAATGCTTTGTTAGGTGATGGTTTGTTAGGTGCAGGTGGGGNTTGGAATATAGAAAAATCATGGGACGGTATTTGGGATGTTAAAACAAGTAAAAATGAAGAAGGTTGGTATGCTGAGTTTCAAATTCCTTTATCCACACTCAATTATGATATTCAAAATGATAAATGGGGAATAAATTTTGCACGAAAAATTACATACCTCAATGAATGGACTACTTGGCAAAATTTAAAAAATAATCAAATGACTTTTCAATCAAGATACGCTGGAATTCTTAATGGATTATCAAATTTAAAAAAAAACAATTCTTACGAAATTAAACCTTATCTAAATTTTAAAGCTTTGTCTTCTGAAGAAACAAATAAAAAATCAATTAGTGATTTTGGTTTTGATTTTACTACAAATATTATTTCTGGAGTTAAAGGTTCTTTAACATATAATACTGATTTTGCAGAAGCTGAAGTTGATCAAAGAAAAGTTAATATTACTAGATTCCCTTTAAGGTTTCCTGAAAAAAGAAGTTTTTTTTTGGAAGGTTCATCAGTCTATAATTTTGCAAATGGTAGAAGTAATCAATTTCCATTTTTTAGTAGAAGTATTGGTTTGTCTGATGGAGTGCAAATTCCAATTGAATTTGGAGGTAGAATTTCAGGTCAAATAAATGATAATGAAATTGGTATTGTAACTGCTAAAACAGGATCTACATCTGAAACTCCCATGGAAGATTTTATTGTAGCAAGATTAAAAAAAACTATATTTGAAGAATCATATTTTGGTTTGATTCATACTTCAAGAAAAGCTTATTCAGATAGTATTTATAAAGATCAAAAACTGATTGGATTTGACCTACAGTTTTTTACATCAAAGTTTAAGGAAAATAAAAATTTTTCTTTTGAATCTTTTTTTATTACGCATGATAATTTGAAATCTAATTTTAATTCTTCATTAACTGATTTGTCTTCACGGGGGTTTAGAATTTCTTACCCAAATGATATTTGGAGAATTAGCACTTCATATAGAGAATTTGGTAAAGATTATAATCCCTCAGTAGGATTTATTACAAGAAATGGAATTAAGAGAGTTAATCCTCAAATCAAATTTAGACCAAGACCAAATTCAAAAATTATTCGTCAAGGTGGCATGGGTTTGTGGTATGAATATTTAGTAAATGATAAAAATATTTTTTTAAGAGAAAAATACAGATTTACTATTTTAGAAATGGATTTTGAAACTGGAGATAAAATAGAAGTTCAATATGAAAATTGGAGAGAATATTTAGATGAAAGTTTTGAAATTATAGATGGAAATATTATTGATATTGGTACATACTCCAATAATCAATTCGTAATAAAATTAAATACTGCTGGACAAAGAAAAGTTTCAGCCTGGAATACATTTTCAAATGGTGGTTTTTGGAATGGTAATAAACTTACCCTAACGTCAAAAATTGGGTTTAAATTTTTTCCAGGTTTTGATATTGGAACATCTATTGAATACAATTCGATTAAACTAAAAGATGGTGACTTTAATACGAAAGTATTTGCAGCAGAGCTAGGGTTGTTTCCAACAACTAAATTAGCTTTATTAACTAATATTCAATATGATGATATATCAGAAATATTTAGTTTATATCAAAAAATTAGATACACAATTAAAAATGGAAGTGATCTATATCTGGTTTTTAATTATAACCAATTAAGAGTAGATGAAAATTGGGATAGAACAAGTTTTGTAAATTATTCAAGAGATAATTCAATTAAGATTAATTATTCTTATAGGTTTTAATTTTCATTCCAGAGCTTTTTATTGTTTTATATGAAGTTTCATCACGTAAAATAATTAAAGCTTCAACATCATCCATAGATTCAATTAATTCTATACCTTTATTGATGTCTAAAATCATTAATGAAGTAGATAATGCATCTGCATCAATACATTTTGGGGCAAGGACTGTAACCGAGGCAGCATTATTAATTGAAGGATAGCCATTTCGGGGGTCTATAGTGTGGGAATATATCTTTTTATTAATCATACTAAATTGACGATAATCACCTGAAGTTGCCATTGAGCGATTATTTAATTCAATTATATAATCATAACTATTTTGATTTTTAGAATTTAAATTGGGAGTTTCAATCCCATAACTCCAAATTTTACCAAATTTATTTTTACCTTTTGCTCGTATCTCACCTCCTACTTCAACCATGATATCTTTCATATTATGTTTATCTAAAAATTCAAATACTAAATCGACTCCATATCCCTTGGCAATTGCATTAACATCTATTTCAACATTTTCATTGTATTTAATAAGTATATTATTATCTATTGTGATATTTTTTGAACCAATAAAACTCAATTTATCTTGAATTAAATTTCTTTCTGGAATTTTTGTTATTTTGCCACTACCAAAAGGTCCAAATCCCCACATAGATAATAAAGGAAATATTGTGATATCAAATGCCCCAGACGTTACTTTTGTCCAAAACTTTGATCTGTTAATTACATATTGAAATTCATTTGAAATTTTTAAATTATTTTTTGATTTGTTAAAAATTGAAATCTCGCTTTTTGAATCATATGTTGACATCTGATTATTCAATTTCTGAAAAATTGAATCAATGGATGACTTCGAAATAGATTTATTGTTAGTATTGTTAAATTTAACTTGATAATTGGTTCCCATGGCACTACCATTAATAATTTGATAATTTTTGTTTGAATTACAACTTATATTTAATAGGGCTATGAAGATAACTAATTGGATGTTTTTCATAATTGAAATTTAAAATTAATTTTAGGAAAATTTAACATGGAAGATTTAAAAAGAAGAGACTTTATAAATAGATCAATTAAAATAATGGGTGCTTTAGCATTTTTTAATTCTAATATCATTGCTTTTAAAAATCAAAAACCATTCTCCTTATCATTAGCACAATGGTCACTTCATAGATCACTTTTTTCAGGTAAAATAGATAACTTAGATTTTGTTCAAATTTCAAAAGAAAAATTTGGTATAAATGCTGTTGAATATGTGAATATATTTTTTTTCAAAAAGGCAAAAAATAAATCTTATTTAAGAGAAATGAAAAATAGATCCGATGATTTTGGAGTTAAAAATTTATTAATTATGTGTGATGATGAAGGAAAAATTGGAGATCCAAATCTTAAAAAAAGAAAAAAAGCAATTGAAAATCATTTTAAATGGGTAGAAGCAGCAAATTTTTTAGGTTGTAAAACAATTAGAGTGAATGCATCAAGTGATGGAAGTTGGGATGAGCAAAAAAAATTAGTTGTTGATGGATTAAGTCGATTAGTCGAATTTGCAAAAGATTATTCTATCAATGTTGTTGTTGAAAATCATGGTGGTCTATCAAGTAATGGTGAATGGTTAAGTCAAGTAATTTCTGATGTTGAAAATGATTTTTGCGGTACATTACCTGATTTTGGAAATTTTAAAATTGAAACTAATAAAAATAATGAAGAAATAATTTATGATAGATATAAAGGTCTTAAAGAATTAATTCCTTTTGCAAAAGCTGTGAGCGCCAAGAGTTATGATTTTGACCATAATGGAAATGAAACCACTATTGACTATTATAAAATGATTGAAATTATTAAAAGTTCACAATATCGAGGATATATTGGGATTGAATATGAAGGTGACAAATTATCAGAATATGATGGAATTTTAGCTACTAAAAATTTACTTCAAAGATTAATTTAATTTATTTATATCCACCCAATTATTTTATATAAAAATAAAGCAAAATATTCGTATATAATCTGAGTACTCACAAAAAGATTTTCTACATTTGGGAAAAAAACAAAAGGGTCAAATTTATTATTTTTTTTTGGAATTCTGAAAATTTGTGAATTATATGGAAAAACATCATAGTCAAGTTTTTCAAAAACTTTAATAGATCTCTTCATATGAATGTTTGATGTAACAAGTGCAATTTTTTTAATATTATGTTTATCCATTATTTTTTTTGAAAACAAAGCATTTTCTCTCGTATTCCTAGATTTTTTTTCAGATAAAATACTATTTTTTTCAACACCAAATTCAATTAAAAAATCTGTCATTCTATCAGATTCACTTTGACTTTCTTGGAAAATATTTCCACTACCACCTGTCATTATTATAAATGGAGCAATATTTTTATTATACAATCTAATACCTGAAATAGATCTAGCAGGCTCACCTCCTAAAACTACAATAGCATCAATTTGATTTAACTCTGATATTTTAAAAGAGCTTACATGTATTGATTTAAATAAAATTCTTTGTATTGGTGTAATACTGGGTAAATAAATAATAATTAGGCCAACAATTAAAAGAGGTTGAAAAAATTTAATTTTTTTATTTCTATAAAAAATGTATGAAATAATTATAAGTAAAATTCCAATTGAAAGAGGATAAATCAACCAAACAAAAATTTTTGATAAAAAATGATAAATTACCAAACTCCAATAAACGGTTTAAATATGACAAGAAAAAGAATAATTAACATTATAATGAAGGGAAATTCATTCATTATTCTAAAATATTTTGATGACTTTCTGTTTGAGTTATTTTTAAAATCTTTTAAGTGAAATCCTAGCCTAATGTGCCATAGAGTAATGAGGAAAACAAAAAAAATTTTTATTATTATCCAAATATAAAATCCTAATACGTAAGCTAAATATAATCCAGTTATCCAAACTAAAACTAATGATGGATTTGCAATTAAATTATATAGTCTTCTTTCCATGATTTTAAATGTATTAGTAATTTCAGGTTTATCAATATTGTCAATATGATAAATAAATAGCCTAGGTAAATATGCCAATGATGCCATCCAAGCAACCATAAACCATATATGAACAACTTTAATCCAATTATAGGTATTGGTTATATTTACTTCCATTTTGCATTAGGTGGCATTGACATCAGAATAGCATCTGTATTTCCACCAGTTTCAATTCCAAATTTTGTTCCTCTATCATACAATAAATTAAATTCAACATATCTACCTCTTTTTAGTAATTGAATTTCTTTTTGCTGTTCCGTCCATTTAATATCTTTATACTTAATTATTAAATCATTCACATATGTACTAAAAAAATTTCCAATATCTATTATATATTCAAAATCATTTTTAAAATCACCTGTATTTAAGTGGTCAAAAAAAATTCCCCCAATTCCTCTTGGTTCATTCCTATGTTTTAAAAAAAAATAATCATCGCACCATTTTTTGTGATGTAAATAATAACTGGGGTCGTGTTTATCACATATGAATTTTAATTTTTTATGAAAAACTTTTTTTTCTTTATCAAATTCATTTGATGGAGTAATGTCCATTCCTCCTCCAAACCATGATTTTTCAGTATTGAGATATCTTGAATTAAAATGAATTGATGGAAGCAATGGAGAAAGAGGATGTAATACGACACTTATTCCAGTTGCCCAATAACTAGGATTTTTTTCTGTACCTGGAATTTTAGAACGTATATTTTCCGAAAATTTACCAGACACTGTTGATATATTGACACCACCTTTTTCAATTATATTTCCATTTATTTTTCCCATTGTTCCACCTCCTTTTCCAGAGTGAAGCCAATCAGTAAAAGTGAATTTTGATTTATCAATATTTTCAATTTTTTTTACAAGAATATTTCTTAAATCAAAAAACCAATTTTTAACTTGTTTTTGTTCGTTATTTAAATTTTTCACCATTTTGCAATATTATCCATGATGATTTTTTGGATCATATCAATATGAGAATCTTGTTCATTTAGGCATTTTATATATTTAAAATTTTCTCCACCATTTTCTATGAAAAGCTCTCTATATTGCATGTTGATTTCCTCAAGTGTTTCTAAGCAATCAACACTAAAACCAGGAGAAATAATATGAATATTTTTTATACCATCTTTTGCATATTCTACAATTTTTTCATCGAGATATGGTTGCAACCATTTTTCAGGTCCAAATCTTGATTGAAAAGCCATTAAATAATCTGAACTTTTTAAGTTTAATTTTTCAACAACTAATCTTGTGGTTTTGTGACAAAAACAAAAATAAGGATCACCACTTTTTAGATATCTTTGTGGCATACCATGATAGCTAAAAATTAATTTTTCAGGTTTACCATTTTTTTTAAAATTATTTTCAATAGAGTCAGCGATTGATTTAATATAAAGTTTGTTGTCATGATAACCTGAAATAAACCTTATATTTGGCATCCAAATTTGTTTTTTTAAATAATTTGCTACTCCATCAAATGTGCTAGCGGTTGTAGGTGAACCAGATTGAGGATATAAAGGAAATACAATAATTTTTGATATATTTTTTTCTTTAAACTCATTCATTGCTTTTTTTATTGAAGGGTTTCCGTATCTCATCGCTAACTTTATTTCAATATTTTTATTATTTGTTTCTATTCTACGTTTTAATTTTTTAGTAATATTTTTTGAATATACCATAAGAGGAGAACCATTTTCAGTCCAAATTTCTTTATAAGCTTCTGCCGATTTTTTAGGTCTAACATTCAAAATTATTCCTTTTAATATTATTAACCATAATAATCTAGGCCAATCAACAACTCGATAATCTGATAAAAACTCATCTAAATATTTTCTTAAATCTCTTGTTGATGTTGAATCAGGAGTACCTAAGTTTGTTATTAAAACGCCAATTTTTTTTTCATATCCATAATATGTATTTTCCATTTTACTCTGATTCCTCAAATTCCTTTCTAATTTCTTCAATAAAATATTTTACATTATACTCATTGGTATTTGGAAGAACACCGTGACTAAGACTGCAAATCAAACCTTTTCTATTTTGAACCTTTATATTTAACAGTTTGTTTTTAAATGAATCAAAATCTATTTTAAAATCTAGAAATGGTTTAGTTAAGGAAATTGGGTTAAAATTACCTTGAACGAATCCTTTATTNGTTCTTTTTACGGATTCAATGAAACCATCTTCTTGTCCATAAACAATTCCAGCTAAATTATATTTTTGATTAATGTTATTTTCATTTAGGATTGGATTATTTTTACAGAAGTATGCTGTTTTGTCTTTAAATATATTAAAAATATTATCTTTCATAAATTTAATGTATTTTTCAATAAAATAATTTTTTTCTAATTGTTTTGCTGAAGTATCAAATATGTATACAATTTCAGCTTTATTCTTTAATTGATTGGATATGGAACTTTTAATAATCGGAAAAAGTTTTTCATAAAGAATGTATTCAATTGTTTTTTCTTGATGTAAATTTCTTATCTGAGATTTTTTTGTAATACCCATACCATAAGATAGAAGAGTCCAAGGTCCACCAACAAATCCTACTAAACTTTTATTTTTGGGAAGTTTCTTTCTTGTATTAATTAATGCGTCGGTTTGAAATTTTAAATCATTTTCAATTTCATCTAGTGGTTTGTTAAGACCACTTGTGTTTTTGGATAATAAATTTGAAAATGTTGGTCCAGGATTATAATTTAAACCAAGTCCAAGTGAATCAAGTGGAAATAATATATCGCTAAATAAAATTGCGATATCATAATCAAATTCATTTATTGGTCCAATTGCTACATCAGATGCTAGATCGGAATTTTTACACAATTCAATAAATGAATATTTTTTTCTCATATTTTGGTAATGAGAATGATATCGTCCTGCTTGACGCATAAACCAGATTGGTGGCACCTTCTGCGGTATGTTATTTATAGCATTTTTAAATTTTTCGTTTTTAATCATCTAGTATATCTTTTTTCCAATGATTGTAAGATAAATGACAAGTCAATTTTTGTGGATCGGGAATTAATTTTTTAATTTTTTTATAAGTATTACCCATCCCACAAGAGTGATTTTTATATAAAATTTCAGGAAATTGGGATATAGCTTCACTAAATGCAATGAAACTCATCCAAAAGAAAAACTTTCTTTTTTGAAAACCTGATGGAAATTTTGGATTTATTAACTTATAGGTGCTGATTGAGTTGGAACTATTTTTTTTATCATAATAGGTTAGCTTGTATGTTCTACCTTTATTAAAAAAATCACAATTTTTTTTAATTTCACTTTCTCCTAAGCCATCAGTTGTTGCATTTATCCAATATCCAAGTTTTATTGCATGTGTCCAAGATTTCATGCCACTAGTAATTATTACATTTGAATCATTAAATACAGGTTTGGAATTTAAAGTATTATTTCTTGTAACATAAATATAACTATTTTTAATTAACTCAATTTTATTATTATTATTCAATTGTTTCCTTTTAAAAATTTTATTTTCAGACAAGTCTACTGGAAAAATATTTTTTTTTGATATTTTTTCTTTATATTTATTTTTCTTATCAATAGTTTCATAGGATTTAATTATTTCACCTTTATCAGTTCTACCATATATTGATTTAATAGTTTTATTATTTTTTTGCCAAATAGATATACCTAGTTCTAAATTACATCCACCACCGTATTTACTTAATATTTTCCTTTCTTTATTAACATTATTGAAAACACTTTTTTCATTAAGTTGATCAAGAATTTTATTTAATTTATGATTTTTTTTATTTATTTCAATACCCAAAGCTCCTTGTGCAGGAGTAGTAGGAAAAATAGATAGTGGAAGAATAATAACATGATATTTTTTCAAACAGAAATGTATTTGTTTTACTAACTGAGAGTCTAAACTATCATTTTTTAACAACCTATCAATAGCAGCTTTTGCAACAACTAATCCTTCAGCACTATCATCATGAATGAATTTATTTATTCTCGTATAAATATTTCCCCTTAAATCTTTAAAGGAAATATTATTCAAATTTATGGGAATCAATTTTTTTAAATTGTTTTCTAATGCAAACCTCCTTCTAGGAGATGATGTCATGATTTTGATATTCTGACCGATGTTTTTTTTTAAGAAAAGAATATCTCTCATATCTTCTCTAAAAATTGTTGCTCTTATATTTGTAGATTCATTATCAATAATTGGATAGTCCTTCCAAGAGTGAATACCTAAATCAAACTCACCTGAACTAATTTTTTTTGAAACTTCATTTGTAAAAAGTCCAACACCATTAATATTTGGTTGACTAATGTTTAAATTTAAATCTTTGTCAGCCTTTGATTTAATATAATGGAAATCAATTTTAATATTTGGATAAATTGACAAAATCTTTTGTCCAACTGTTTTTGCTTGTATTTTAGATAATGTACTTTTTCTTGATAAAATTTTTATTTTTTGAAACATTTCTTATAATTTGAGTGTTAGTATAAATAAGCTAATAAAATTTAAAATAAAATTTAATATGTTCTTTTATTTTAAACTAGTAGTTTGTAATTTCGAACACATAGTCGAAGTGTTTAGGCTTGTGAAGTTGTAATTTATACTTAATGAAAAATAATAAATATAAATATATATTAAAGAGTAAAACTCAAAAATTTTTTGAAGAAGGTTATCAAAGGACATTTCTTCCTATAAACCGATCTATTAATTCATTTCCAGTAATTAATTCTAATTCAAAAAAAATTAAAATTTGGTGTACAAATGATTATTTAAATATGAGTCACAATCAAGAAGTGATTGATGAATCAACAAAAATATTAAAACAAGTCGGAACTGGATCAGGTGGTACTAGAAATATTTCGGGTAATAGCCCTTATCATGAAAGTCTAGAAAAAAAAATTGCTTCATTTCACAATACTGAAAAATCAATAATTTTTTCTTCTGCATATACGGCCAATCAAACTTCACTTTGGACTTTATGTAAAGCTTTTGAAAAACTTTGTGTATTTTCAGATAAATTAAATCATGCCTCATTAATACAAGGTATAAAAAATTCAGGTGTTGAATGTAAAATTTTTGACCATAACAATTTAGAACATCTTGAGTCTTTATTAAAAAAAACTAATGAAGAAATTCCAAAATTAATTGTTTTTGAATCTCTTTACTCAATGAATGGTACAATCGTTGAGGTTAATAAATATGTTGAACTTGCTAAAAAATATAATGCAATGACGTACTTAGATGAGGTTCATGCTGTTGGTTTATATGGAAATAAAGGAAGTGGTCTTGCTAATTATTTTGGTGTTAGTGATCAAATAGATTTAATCAACGGTACTTTTGCAAAAGGTTTTGGTCAAATAGGAGGTTATGTTGTAGGTAAAACTTATTTGATTGATTATTTAAAAACTTTTGCACCTGGTTTTATTTTTACCACATCAATGATGCCTTCAACTGCTGGTGCTATCAGCAAAAGTATATCAATAGTAGAACAAGAAGATGAAAAAAGAAAATACATTCAAGAAATGTCAAATTATTTAAAGAATTTACTCAGAATAAACAAAATTCCATTTATTGAAAATAACAGTCATATAATACCTATCATGATATTTGATGCAATGCTTGTAAAGAAATATTCTCAAACTCTTTTAAATGATTTTGGTCTATATATACAACCTGTTTTCTACCCAACAGTTGCAAAAAATAGAGCTCGGCTAAGATTAACTATTACCCCTAAACATAATATTGATGATATTCATGAATTAATTTATGCTCTTAAAAAAATTATTTCTCCTAAAGATAGTTTAATATCAACAAAAAAACAATTTGATTACAGTATTTGATTAAAAATTTTTATTTTTAATGAAAAACTTACCAACAAATATTTCATTCCCTCGAACCAGAATGAGAAGAACTAGAATGAGAAAATTTTCTCTTGATTTGGTTCAGGAGACAAGGTTATCTACAACTGATTTGATTTTGCCTTTATTTGTGATTGAAGGCCGTAATAAAAAAGAAGAGATTGAATCAATGCCAAATATTTTTAGAAAATCTAATGATTTATTATTAAAAGATATTGAAAAATGCATTGAACTAGGTATAAAAGCTATTGCTATATTCCCTAATATTTCAAAAAAACTCAAAGACGATATTGGTTCTGAAGCAATTAATCCCGATAATTTAATTTGTAGGACTGTAAGAAAAATAAAAAAAGAATTTCCAGATATTGGAATCATATGTGATGTGGCTTTAGATCCTTACACACTTCATGGACATGATGGGCTCATAATCAATGAACAAGTTGATAATGATAAAACCATTAAACTTTTAGAAAAACAATCATTGAATCAAGCGATGGCGGGATGCGATATAGTTGCACCGTCAGACATGATGGATGGAAGAGTTGGAAAAATTAGAGATTTTTTGGACAAAAATAACTATATAAATACTCAAATAATGTCATATTCAGCAAAATTTTCCTCTTCCTTTTATTATCCATTTCGAGAAGCAATTGGATCAAATTATATTGGTGATAAAATTGATAAATCTTCATATCAAATTAACCCTGGAAATTGTAATGAACCAATTCGAGGTGTTTCTATGGATATTTCAGAGGGAGCTGATATGATAATAGTAAAGCCAGGAATGAATTATTTAGATATAATTTATAGAATTAAAAAAACTTTCAAATTTCCGACTTTCGCATATCAAGTATCTGGTGAATATGCTATGTTAGAAAACGCATTTCAAAAAAAAATATTAGATAAACCTAGAGCTTTGATTGAAACATTATTATGTTTTAAAAGAGCAGGAGCAGATGGAATATTTACTTATTTTGCCATGGATGCAGCAAAAGAGATTATTAAATTAAATTGAATTATTTTTCCTTTTCTTCATCATCATACAACCCATCTTTATAATCATTATGAATCTGGTTTATAGTTTTTAGACTTTGGAAAAAAACAAAAATTGCACCTACTAAAAAACCAAATATAAATATCATAATGTTTAAACCCATAATCAATTTCTTTTAAATTTGGTTTTTTTTACTGACATACCAGTTAAAAAATACATCCAAATTGTTATTATAAACAATCCTCCTAATTCTCTTCCAACTTCTATTTTTTGATCTTTCATTTGAAATGTATCAAAAAGACGCAACCATTCAATATTCAAGGGATCTTTCAAAATTAACAAAATTGAAAATAAACTCAAACCTAAAGCAAAAGAGCCAGATACATACCATTTATTTTTTCTAAAATGAAAAAGTAAAGAGAATATTAAAGCTAAAAAATAAATTGTTATCCATAAAAAAGAATCTGGATCATTAAATTGAAGTAATCCACCTATCATAAAAATAAAACATAATACAATATTTAATTTCACAATCATAATAAAAATTAATGTTTAATAATTTTTTTTAATAGATTGAAAACTTCTGTGGATTCTATCTCAACTTTATCCTTATGAAAAATTGAATTACTAATAAAAATTGGAAAATCATCAATGTCTTCAGGAACTCTACCATGAGAACCCTTAATTAAATCAGCATTTAATGGAATGAAATTCATGAGAGTTCTAAATCCTAGTTTTTTCATAATGATTTTTAATATTATTTTTAATTTAACTAGTTTTTTTTTGGGGTCAAGATACATTTCAACAGGATCATAACCTGGCTTTTTATGGATGTCAACTGTTCGAGCAAAATCAGGAGCCTTTGCATCGTCATACCAATAATAATAGGTAAACCAAGAATTTTTATCAGCAATAACTACTAAATCTCCACATCTTTCATGGTTTAAATCATGATGCTTAATTTGATCGTCAGATAATACTTTTTCAACTCCTTTTTGGTTCTGAATTAGAATTTTAATTTTGTTTTTAATTGATTTATCATTTAGATAAATATGAGANATTTGGTGATCACAAACTGCAAAAGCTTTACTCGCACCAGGNTCTAAAAGTTCAAGATTTTGTTCCACTCTTATATTTAAATAACCTTCATTTCTTAGAATTCTATTTAAATGAATTGGGTTGTTAACATTTGTAATTCCATATTCTGATAAAAGAACAATTTGAGATTTTTTTTTCTCATAATACTTNACAAGATTTTCAACAACTTGGTCAATTTCANTTAAATCTTTAGAAATTTTTGATATATCTTGACCAAATCTTTGAAGATTATAATCTAAATGGGGTAGATATATTAAGGATAATGTAGGGTCATATAACTTATCTGTTAAAATAGAGGCATTTGCTATCCATTCACTTGATTTAATTGAAGTGTTGGGTCCCCAAAAATCAAAAAGTGGAAAAGAACCTAATTTATTTTGAATNTTATCTCTTAAATTTGNNGGAAATGAATATATATCTGGGATTTTTCTTCCATCTGCTAGNTAATTTGGTCTTGGTGTTAAACTAAAATCAACACTAGAATACATATTATACCACCAAAACATATTTGAACAGGTGAAATTATTATTTTCTTTTTTTAGAATATCCCATAGTTTTTCTGATTCAACTAATTTATTAGATTGTTTCCAAAATTTTATTTCACACTCATCTTTAAAATACCATCCATTACCAACTATTCCATGAACATTTGGTTTTTTACCAGTTAAATAGTTNGATTGTGATGTGCATGTTACAGCTGGAAAACTAGGNTTTATACGANTAATATTTTTTTTTTCAGAGAATGATTTGATAAANGGNGTATATTCATTTATCAATTTTTTAGTCAATCCAACAATATTGATAACTACTGTTTTATGCATTTATAATTTTAATTTAAGCCACTCAATTTCCCTAATTATTGAGGAGGCTATCTCAGTTTTTANNGATGAAGGTAAAACTTCCCAAGTATATGTTTCAATTTCAAGATGATCNCATAAAGTTTTATTNGTATTAATATAATTAATAACTTTNAGAATTTGGTCTTGAGTAGAAGANAAATGATCAAATTCCTNTAAAAAAATTGGCACATGAAAATGGGCTCTAAGTTCTTTAAATGATTTTTTGTTTAAAAACAATTCGGGTAAATCCGGATATGTTTTGACTTTATTATTTTTATATTCAGTTACTTGATGTAAATAAACAGGNTCATCAAATTTTTCAAGAGAATCCCAAATTTTTTTCTCATTNTTTTTATTAAAAATAATTTTCAATGCNGAGCTTACTTGAATTTTTCCAATTTTAATTTGATTTGAGTTAAATTTATTAAATGTATCTTTAGGATCTTCATAAGCTAATGAGAAATGGCAAATATCATAACAAATAGTTAAATATTTTTTTATGCAATCTCTAGCTTTTTTATCATTAATGTTAANTTTCGACTTAATTTTTTCTATACCAATAGGATAAAGGTAGTTTTGNTAAAAATTAATCACATCATTAGAGTTTTCAAGTAAACCATCAGGTTCTGGTTCAATATCTAAATGTAAATATTTATTAGTTTTTTTTTCAATTTCATATAGTTGAAATATAATTTTAATCATGTTCTCAGCCCCAATTTTAAGAGCTGTTTTTTTATCATCAATAGTTTTATGCCAATGTTTATAACTGATTGGTGAGGTTGATATNCCACCGGACGTTTTTTCTGGTAATAAATATGCTAATTGATTAAATAATCTGGTTGTATAATTTACTCTATCTTGATTAGTCCAATCTGGCTCATGAACTAGGTCTTTCACTTTGTTCCCATGAAAATTTCCATATGGAAATCCATTCATAGTAAATATATATATATTTTCTTCTTTTAACCAATCCTTAAAATTACTAAGGTTGTTTTCAGAATCAAGTTCTTTACTAGCGAGATTTGATAGTCTAAGTCCTAAACCAAAATTTTTATTTGGACAAACTTGTTTTTTTATTATTGGAACATATTTTTTAATGTTTTTAAAATGAGATTTCCAATCATTTCCAGAATGTATATTTGAACAATAACTAAGATGAAAATTTTTTGATAATTGCATTTTTTTTATTTATTTTCCAGAGAGTTTTGTAATTGCATTTCGCATAATTTTCAAATCAATCTTATTAACATCAATTTTAGTTCCAATATTTTTAATTAAAGTAATGGTTAATTTACCACCTAAATGTTCTCTAAATTCTTGAATTCCACCTAATAAGTTGTCTATTTGAACATTTGTTTGAATCGGAATTTTAATTTGAAAACCTATTGCTTCCAAAACATTTAAAATTCTTGTTAAATCTTTTTGATTTAATAATCCAATCATGTTCGAATAAGTTATATCTAGTGCCATTCCGATAGCAACTGCTTCTCCATGTCGTAATTTATAATTTGTTAAATGTTCTAATTTATGAGCGGACCAATGACCAAAATCTAATGGTCTAGATGAACCGTTTTCAAATGGATCACCACCATTAGTAATATGATTCATATGAATTTCAGCACATTTATATATTAAATATGACATTTTGTTTTTATTTCTTTCCGCAAGTAGTTTTGAATTTTTTTCAATGAAGTCAAAAAAAATAGAATCTTTTATTAAGGCAACTTTAATAGCTTCAGCAATTCCAGATATCCAATCTCGTTGATCAAGTGTTTTTAAAAAATTAAAATCATTAATTATTGCATGAGGTGGAGAAAAAGTTCCTAGAAAATTTTTTTTACCAAATTCATTAATACTATTTTTAACACCAACTGCAGCATCATTTTGTGCTAGGACTGTTGTGGGTATTCTAATCAATTTAACTCCTCTATGAGCAATAGTTGAAGCATATCCCACCATATCAATTATAGCACCACCTCCAATGACAATGACAAATGAATGTCTACATATATTTTCATCATTTATTGATTTTAGAATTTTTTCCAAATTATTTTTGTTATTTTTTTCAATTTCACCACCTTTAAATATTAATATTTTCTTTAATTCAATCTTATTTGAAAATTTTGAACAGTAATTTTTGATTTCATACTTAATTTTATCATGCGAATTATATACTCCATTATCTATAACAAATAGAGTTTTTATTTTATTTTTTTTATCATAGCTATTCATTATATCAAAAAAAAGCGAATTTTTTAAAGAAAATAAGTTTTCAGTAAAATAGAGTGTATAATCAAATTTCACATTNAAAGATCGAGATATGTTTGGTAAGGATTTCATTTTAAATTAGGTTACATTAAATATCTTAGATAGAAATATTGATAAAGGTAACAATAATAACATAAAAATTCCAACATGCCAATGGGAGTAGGGTATTGCTATTGCACAATTTAAAATAATTATACTTAAAACACCTGATTTAACTGCTNTTTTAATATTTTTTGGAGAATTTATTATGAATGCTTTTATCAACGGTTNAAAAGTCATTAATGCAAACAAAATTAAAAATATTGATGAAAAATGAATTGATTTAAAATTTGTAATATGTAAAAAATTTAAAATTAATATAACAGTTACATATAAAAATGCTGAAAAAATCAAATTTTTTTTATTATTACCATAAACTTCATCTTTACTAATCATAGTTAATGCAAAAATAAATATTATTGGTACTATAGTATACTCAATATATTTTAATTCACCCAAAATGGAAATCCCAAGCAAGAGGTTTAATGCTCTGCAAGCCCCCATATTTAAAGGTCCAAGAAATATGTAATTTTTGAGAATTTTGTTATAAGAAATAATTGATAAAAATAAAATTAATGCAATTATACCTGAAATATTATTAACTAAAAAAGATAATGTTATTCCAATAAATATTAAACTTAGTCCAAAAACAAGCGCATTCTTATATGAAATATTACCACTTGGAATTGGACGCTCAGGTCTCTCATTTAAATCAATTTGAAAATCAAAAACATCATTTAGTGTTATACCTCCTCCATATAATAAAATTGATGAAAATATTAACAATATTTGATCAGAGTTTAAATTAAAAAAATTATTAAAAATACCAGCTAATGACATTCCTGCTATAATATCAGCTGCTGCTGTTGGAAGATTAGCTGGACGACATAATTGCAAATAAGCATTTATTGAATTATTTTGTTTAAATAATTTTATCGACTTCAACTTTAGGTTTTTGTCCGCGTAAAACACTGTTATCATTAAATAGTTTTGTTTGGTCAATTCCAGAAACATTTTTCCAATGTTCTTCTTTCATTTTACCAGATTTACTAAATATCTCAAGCGAGTTTTCATAACATGTTTTTTTTACATCTTTTTCAGAAATCCCTTTTTGTAGCATTAATGAAGCAGTTTTTGGAACTGCCAATGGGTCACTTACACCCCAGTCAGCAGAGCTATCGACTATTATATTATCACTACCATATTTTTTAACTATTTCTGCCATTCTCTCATTTCCCATTTTTGTATGAGGGTATATAGAAAATGCAGCAACAAAACCTTTATCTAAGACATCTTTTACTGTTTCTTCATTATTATGATCAATCACAACTTTTGATGGATCTAATTGATGTTCTAAACAAATTTCCATACTTTTTATTGTTCCAGATTTTTTATCTCTATGAGGAGTATGAATTTGTACTAACATTTCAAATTCAATTGCAAGGTCTAATTGTTTTCTAAAGTATTTTTCCTCGGATTTTGTTTGATCGTCATATCCAATTTCACCAACAGCAACTACATTTTCTTTATGTAAATAAAGTGGTAATAATTCCATTACTTGTTCAGCTAGTTCTTCATTATTTGCTTCTTTAGAATTTAAACCAATCGTGCAATAATGTTTGATACCAAATTGACTTGCTCTAAAGGGTTCCCATCCAACTAAGCTACTAAAATAATCTTGAAATGATCCAACTTGAGTTCTTGGTTGTCCCAACCAAAATGAAGGTTCTATAATTGCTACAATACCTGCATCTGACATTGCTTCATAATCATTAGTAGTTCTAGATGTCATGTGTATGTGTGGATCAATAAATTGTAGTTTTTTATTCAATTTTTAAAATTCTCCCATGTTAATTTTTTTGATAATATTAAATTTTTTAATTCTGGATATTTGTCTAATTCTTTTTTTGCTATTTCATTATTTGAATGATAACAGCATAATGCTGCAGCTTTATTTTCTAAAGGATTTTTACTTTTAAATAAAATATTCATATCTTTTAATAATTTTTCATTTAAAAATTGTGAGGTTGGTTGCCATATTTGAGGATTTATATCTCTAGATGCAGCCCATCTTTCATGTGCATAATCTGATATAATTCTAGCAAGATCTTCATTAGCTTTTTTTTCAACATATAAAATGTTTTCAATTTTCCTCTCCATAAAAGCAGCTTTAAGATACATTTGATTCCATTCTTCATTTGTAAAATATAAATAAGGGTAAGGATTATTAATAGCAATAGCATCAAAAACAGAAGAGATATTTGTTCTAAGAGCATCAACAGCATGAAAGTGAAAGTCTTTTGGATTCGGTAAAAAAATTAAATATTTAAGGAAAGTTTCAATTTCTTCTTTATCGGCAATTTGAATTAATTTTTTTACTTTATCTAAAAAAAAACTATTTTTTTCTTTTAAAACTTTTAATAACAAATAAATTCTCGATAATTCCAATAAATTAGTTTTTTGAATTTTCAAATAGGTTAAGCTTTTATTTNTANTTAAATCAAAATTTATTGNTTTTGATTTAATTTTTATTGAACAAATACTATACATTAAAAAAAAATCTTTTGATGATTCGTTTTTAATAATAGAACTCAATTTTTCTGANAACCAATCCCAGATTTTTTGGTCTAAATTATNTTTTAAAATTTTTTTNAAATTTTTTGATTCTGACATAAATGATTTTAAAAATATTATATGAAAAATTTTTTAGGAAAATTAATCTTTAGATTTCGTTTGCCCATAATAAGCATTTGGGCCATGTTTTCTTAAATAGTGTTTTTTTTGAATGTAATCTGGTAATTCACTAGTTTTGGAATTCAGATTNATTGTATCTAAAGCCATTTTNGCAACTCTTTCTAAAATTAATAAATTTTTGACAGCATCTTTTGGAGATTTTCCCCATGAAAATGGAGCATGTCCAGATAATAATACGGCAGGATTTTCNAGCGGTTTTAGATTTTTAAATCTCTCAATGATTACTTTACCTGTATTTTTTTCATAGTGTTCTTCAACTTCTTGTTTGCTTAAATGCCTAGCAACAGGAATGTTTCCATTGAAATGATCTGCATGAGTNGTACCTAAACAAGGAATTTCTTTAGAGGCTTGTGCAAAAATTGTCGCAAATACACTGTGACTATGAGCTATACCATCAATATCATTAAAATGTTTATATAAGTAAGCATGGGTAGGACTATCAGATGATGGATTTAATGGGCTTTCATTAGAATCATTTTCTAAATCAATAACGACCATATGGTCAGGAGAAAGTTCATTATAATTCACGCCACTTGGTTTTATAACCATTTTATTTGATTGTCTATCAATTCCGCTCACATTGCCCCAAGTTAAAGTAACTAAATCATACTTAACTAAATCCATATTTGCGTTATAAACATCTTTTTTTAATCTAGAAATGGCATCCATAAAAATTTAACCTTTTAGTTTTTTTTGTTCATCTCTAATATCTAATAGGTCTTTCATAATATTATACATACTACCTGACCATTCTTTTGTTCCAAAAGAATCGTGAAGTTTGCTATAAATTTTATACAATTTTATATATACATCGTGATTTTTTTTAATTGGCATATATATTTTATCAGTAGATGTCATGGATTTCTGTGCTTCTTTTACATCTTTAAACTCACCAGCACTAATTGCACCAAAAATTGCTGCGCCAAGAGCTGGAGTTTGATGGCTTTTTGAAATTATCATCGGAATTCCAGTTACATCAGCATAAATCTGCATTAAAAAAGGACTTTTAATTGCTAAACCTCCACAGTTAACAATTTCTTTTACTTCAACATCATACTCTTTAATTCTATTTATAATTTTTAAAGCTCCAAAAGCAGTAGCTTCAACTAGGGATCTGAAAATTTCATGTGGACTGGTATGTAAAGTCTGTCCTACCATAAGTCCAGTCAATCTTACATCAGTTAATATAGTTCTATTTCCATTATTCCAATCAAGAGCAATTAACCCTGATTCACCTGGTAATAATTTTTCAGCTTCTTTTTGAAGATTTTCAAATTTTTCGTCAAAATCAATATTTCCTTCTTCATCTATTTTNCTTGTACCATATTTTGATGGTGTTAAATGATTTACAAACCATAAAAATATATCNCCAACCGCAGATTGACCCGCTTCAATACCATAGTGATGTTCCATCACTGAACCATCCACAACACCACAAACACCTGGAATATCTTTTAATTTATTTTTATTGTTTTGTACCATTATGTCACAAGTACTTGTGCCCATTATTTTTACTAAAGTACCTTCTTTTACACCTGCTCCAACTGCTCCCATGTGGGCATCAAATGCACCAACCGCAACAGAAATACCTTNNTTTAATTGCAGTTTTTTTGACCAATATGCACTGAGTTTTCCTGCTTCTGTTTCAGACGTATAAACTTTTTTAAATAAGTTCTTTCTTAGATTCAAAAGNTTTGAATCAAGTTGTTGAATAAAATCTTCATCAGGGAGTCCTCCCCAATCAGAACTATACATAGCTTTATGACCAGCAGCACATACACTTCTTTTGATTTTGTCGGGATTTATCTCTCCAGTTAAAACTGCAGGAATGTAATCGCAAAGTTCAACAAAACTATATGCTTCATTAAAAATCTCAGNATCAATGTTTTTACAATGTAAAATTTTACTCCAATACCATTCGGAAGAATAAGTTCCACCTATTTTAGCAAGATATTCGGGTCTAATTTTTTCTGCTAAATGAGTAATCTGCTGTGCTTCTTTAAAACTGGTATGATCTCTCCATAGCCAACACATTGCATTTGGATTATTTTTAAATTTTTCNGAAAATGATAATGGGTTTCCTTGTTTGTCAACTGGNATAGGACTGCTTCCGGTTGTATCTACTCCAATACCAACAATATTAAACGAATTAAAGGTGGGNTTATTTTTTTTAGCTTTTTGAATTGCTCCTAAAATTGTCGCAGTTATTCCATCCANATAATCTTTAGGGTTCTGTCTTGCTAAATTAGGATCTGAACTATCTAAAATTATACCATTTTCACCACTTGGATACAAAAAAACAGATGAGGCAAGTTCAGTTCCATCATCTATATCAACAATTAATGCNCTACAGGANTTTGTACCATAATCAAGACCAATTGTATATTTTTTCATCTAATTATTCCTTAAAAACAACTAATTAATTTTCAAGTAAAAACTTTGTTGTTTCATTATTAAATAATTCCAAGTCTTCCCAATGACATGCATGTCCTGTTCTTGGAATCCTTAATATTTTACTATTTAAAATTTTTTCATGTAATGTTAACGAAAAAGCTAGTGGTGTAAATATGTCATTTTCACCAACCACTATTAAAGTTGGTATATTAATTTTATTCAAATGATTTATTGAATTATGGCTCATACATGCATTTAGTTGTCCATCAAATCCATTTTCAGATTGTGGATTAGGATTATTTCTTGCATCAATTTGACCTTGTTTGAGATCCTTTATATTTTTTTCAAAATAATCTGTAGCAAAAATCCATAATTGAATTAATTCCATGAAATCAGCTGGATCACAAACTTTTCTTAATTTTATTAAATTTTCATAAACTGAAACAGCATATTTATCAAATTTTCCCCATGTGCTTATCAAGACCATACTTTTAACTTTATTTGGATGATTTAATGCTAAGCTTTGAGCAATTGTTCCTCCCATTGAAATACCAGCTACACGACAAGATTCAATATTTAATTCCTCCATTAAACCAGCTACATCATTTGCCATCANCTCACTAGAATATGGCCCTATAGGTTGATCTGAATTTCCAACTCCTCTGTTGTCAATCATTATACATCTAAAATGTTTTGAGTATTCATTAGCGTGCAACTCCCATAAAGATCCCGGTGCCCCAAAACCCATTATAAGAATTAGNGGCTCNCCACTTCCTTTTTCTTCATAGTACATTTTAATTCCNTTTGTGTTTATGTATGGCATTATTTTCTCCAAAAATTAATTGTTAAATAATATATGCAATTATATTAAAATCCTCTGATTGTTAAATTATTTAATCTTCTAGCAATATCATTAATTCCGTNTAGCATAAGATCCTGATAATTTTTACCATTAGTTGTATCAACTCCATGTCCATCTCTAAGATCTCTTAATGGCTTCAATGCTTCATCATTATGTTGAAAAATCTCAACTAATGCATATTTCAATTTTCCAGTTTTGACACATTCTGATAATAATGTTCCTATCCATCCATCATCTGAACTTAAACAACCTCTAGTAGTTGGAGCAGATGCATGAAAAATTCCTAGTTCGTCAGATTTAGCTATTTTTTGAATCAGATTAATATTTTCAATCATATCAAGATCGGAGTCTCCGCAATGAGATGAATCAATTAAAACTTTAAAAAAAGGATAACCTATTGATTTATTCATTCCTTTTACTAAATCCCATGATTTTTGAAGATTTGTAAATGTTTGAAATTCACCTAACCTTAAAAATTCAATATTCCATTCTTTAATGGAGGAATTTTTTATATCAGCTTCATTGAAAACTCTTGTGTGTAGTTTTATATTTTGTGAAATTGCAGATAAATATTCTTCACCTGTTTTAGGTTTATCACCTTTTTTCATCCATTCTTCTATCGATGTTGATGAACAAATTTCTATGTTATGTTTTTTTGCAGCATTTACGCCTGCTAGAAGCATATCAACTACTTTATTTTCATCTTTTGGATTCATTGGATCGGCTCCATCTACCATCAAAATGAATAATACATTTAAATCAAGTTTTTTTAGATTACCGACAAGCTCGGATAAATCATCCTGATTCAGACCTGGAAAATAAGAAATTTGAACTGTATCAATTTTTACATTAGATTTTTTCTTTAAATTTTTTAATCCATCAACAAGTACTAATTGACCATTCTTAGTTCTTGGCAAATTACCTTTATCATCAGGTACTGCACCTCCAACAAATTTTAAAAAAGTAGTTAAAACTCCAATTTTTGTTTTTCCATTTATGTGAATTAGGTTATCTGGCATTTTATATTATGAAATAAGGCTACTAAGTTTTAGTAGCCTTATTTTCATCAATGAGATTAATTGGTTTATATCCCCCAATAGAATTAAAATAAAACACTAGTCCACCAAACACTATAAAAAGTATTCCTGGGAATATAGTGGCAAATCGTAAAACATCTCTACCTGCTTGAACATCAGCAGTTGAATATAATGTATTCAATTCATTTTGTTCATCAGCAGATGCTCCTGATGTACTATTGATATAGTTGTCTTTCAATTCAGGAATGATCGCATCATTTTTCATCCATAGAAANGATTTTTCTTGAGATGCTGCCTCGGCAAAAATTGGATCCTTTTCAGTTATTTGAGAGTGAATAGAATTATCAAATGCAACACCTAAAACTTGAGCACCGATAATACCATTAAATAATAATCCCAATGCCGAAACTGTATTTAGTGTTAAAGCACCCCCTTGTGGATATCTCTCAGATGTAAAACCAAGTATACATGGCCAATAAAATGTTTGACCTAAAGCATATATAATAAATGCAATAAGTATTGCTAANCCTGATGCAGAGGATAACCAAAAGAGGCCTACAGCAGAAAAAAGACCACTTACGCACAAGATNNTCACAGGAGTTCCAAACTTTAAAATTGTGCCTGCTTGCAATCTTAAAATCATCATTATACTTGCTGAAAAAATTATTGAGAATATTGGGTCAATTCCAAAACCACTGACAACTGGAGTCATTAATTTTTGAATCCAACTATCAGTTCCTAACTCAGCAGTTGCGATTGGTAACATCAATAAACATANTAAAAAGAAAATAGGTTGACCAAGTGATTTGGTATACAATCCAAATGCTCCACCCATTATTAAACCTAAAATCATACTTACTGTAAACCAGTTTTCAGGAACACTAAAAGATGTGAAAAGAGGTAAAACATTTCCAATTTCATAAGTCAGAAGTCCACAAGCTACAGTAGCAGTTAAAAAACCAACTTGTTTTAACATGTCCATAAATGGNACACCTGCTTGAACTCTTTCATCAACTGGGAATACACTCTTTAAAAGCATGAAACCATATATAACCGCTGGAATTGCAATCCAAAGAGCATGAATAGACCACCCAATGAAAANTCCTTTAGTTATAAATATCATTAAACTTCCACTAATTAATCCAGCTGGCCATGCAGCATGAAGAATTGCTAACCATTTTGTTTTTTCCTTTGGATAAATNGCCGCACAAACAGGATTAATCACAGCTTCAACTATTCCATGACCTAGTCCCATGAAAACAGCAAAAAGATAAAGTGTCCCAAATGAGCCAGCAAAAAAAGTACCTAAACCACCGATAATTTGTAATGCGGCTGCTGCAAACATAGGTGCTTTATAACCAGTTCTATCAACGACTAGACTAAAACCAATCATAGTAATTGCAACTGGCCAAAATTGTGCTCCAACAATTTGACCAATTTGAAGATTAGTCAAACCAAGTTCAGAACCATAAACGCCACCCATAGCAATTCTAAACGCAAGAGATACACCTGCTGCAGCCAAAGAAAGAAAACTAGCCCAAAAAATTGTACTTTTTTCTTTTTCAGATAAATCAGCACCTGTTATTATTTTATTCATATAAACCCCCTATTATTTACTCATCTAATGGTTGTAACCATATATTTGAGTATCTTATTTTTGATAAATCGGATTGTATTCTAATTGGACCTTTNTNAACGATTTTACTCGTTTTCATNTTTGATGGGTCCCAATCCAGTTCTANCATTTTTTTTGAAAGTTTTTCTCCAGACATTAATTTTTTTATATCACTGTCTTTTAAAGATTTGTTGTAAAAAGTAAGTTTTTTTATTTCTCCAGCAAATACCTCTGCAGGAAATGGATCTGGTAATTCAGAGGCACCTAGTTTAAAAACTTTTGATGATTGACCTATTCTAAAAACTAAATCTGAAACAGAATCAACTATATCATTTTCAATTTCATTAATAAANTTTCCATCTATATATAATTTAAGACGTCCGTTTTTTGAAGATAAAATGACATTGTGCCAATTATTATCACTTAAATTAAATTCAACATTATCAGGCTCATATAAAAATTTATAGCCATCAAGCCAATTTGATCCAGGAGCACCACCTCCATCTCTATAAACAAGCATATTATCCCACCATAATCTTAAACCTTTTGAACCATCTGTCCATCTTCCATTCATAGGTGCACTACTAAATAAATATCCTCCCTCGGATGTTTTAAATTCAGTTTCAACAGCCCAATTTTTATTATTTAGGTTATACTTNGAAGATCCATCTTTTTCATTTGACATGAAAAGTGTGCTAACATTTCTTATGCCATAAGGAGTTTTTCCTACTTTTGGAACTACTTTATCATGAATTTTCACTCCATTTANATAAACTGTTATCTCAGGTTTTCCTCCTTGATAATGACGATATTCAATNTCAAGAGATTGCCATGTATTAATTTTTTTTGAGGGATTTGANGATGGTGCTATTAGGCTAAAAANNGNACCATTNCTAATAATGGTTGGATCTTTTTNATAAGAATCTTTTATTTCNATTTCATATTTTCCNTTNAGAAAAATNCCACCAGTCCCTNTAAATTTTTCNGGTACATAATCTGGTTCGTTTGGAATTAGAAAATCTACATGAAGCTTATAATTACCATAATCTTCTCTTGTCATTATACTGCCATAACCTGGTTTTGCTTCTAATGACCNGTCAATAATTTCCCATCTTGCTTCATCGTATGGAGGGGAAGGAGAAACAGCTCTGGCATCNGGAAGCATTGCAACTGGCCTGACACTTAAATCCCAATGTCTCCATTTTGATTTATCTTTACCATCAAAGAGAATTACAGCATTTTCAGGAANNTTTGTNGANGGNGCTGCTGGAATTTGCATTTTCTCAAATTTACCATTTAAAATTACAGAGTTTTCTATTGCAAGATCTTCCTGTGGTCTATTATGAGGATTATTATTTAAAACACCAAAAGCTCCAANATCAAATGGTGATTCGTTTTCATAAAACGATAAATCTCTGTTATCAAGAACACCATGNTCNGGAACTTCTCTATCAAGTGCCCAATAAATAGNATTATAGATCATATTTATAAAATCTGGATGTCTAAATTGTTCTAAACCACCTAATGATGTATACATTAATTTTTGACCCTTTTTGTATTCATTTATCCATGTNACTGGTTGGGCTGGNCCATTAACACCTGTTTTACCCATCATTAAGGGTGTAGCAGTATCATTTAAAGGNGCTGTGATATAAATCCCTGCTCTGTCATTCCAAAACCTAAATTTTGGAACTCCTCTTAAAATTGGATGGTCTAATTGTTCACCATTAACGATTGTTGTGGTTCCNTCCTCATTTCCAGCATGACCTTTATAATGACCTCCAAAAAAAGGTACAAACCAATCTTTTTTATCCATAGGCCACATTCCGTGACTAGTTGTTCTAAGTGCAATGGCTGGTTTTCCTGAATCAAAATATTCTTGAAGTAGNTCATATTGTTCTGGGGGTGGAATTCTAAAACGAATATGCATCACTAATAAATCAGCATCTTTTATTATTTCAAGACCTTTAATTTCATCATACTCTGGTATGGTTACTTCTCCAGGCATATCATAATCAGTTACACCTGATCTCCATGAATGAATAACAGTTGATTTTATATTGAATCTTCTCTCAAGATCATCCGCAATTTTGGGTAAGGACCAATGTGCACCATATTCCTCTTCTCCAGCCCAAAAAACAACATGTGGCTTCTTATCTTNTGACTTTGCTAATGAAATAAATAAAAAATAAATTAAAATAAAATTAATAATTGATTTAAAATAAAATCTTGATTGATGCATAAAAATTTAATCCTTAAAATGTAAATGATTGAATTATAAATTAAGAAACCCGAACGACTTTAAAAATTTTCTGTGAAAATTTCAAGTAATTAAAATTTTATATTTTAATTGATTATCGCCTCATTCTTTCAATGAATTTNTAATTTTGAAGCTCGTTACTGTGTGTTGAATGAATTAATCGAAAATTAGATGAGCCATTAACGTCACAAAAAACAAAAATAACTCCACCTTCAATATTGTGATATCTCCAGATCTCGTTTGGTCTAATGTCNCCATCATATTGATCNCGCATGATTTCATCAGGTTTTCCATAGACTATGTATACTCTACCTCTATCAGTTTCAAATCCTTTTTTTAATCCAACAGAATATTTTTTATTTACAAANCCCACTCTAATCATAGTTTCATTTCTNCTTTCATTATCAATTGTTGATGGATCAGGATCCATTAAATTCCAAAATTCAGTAAGAAAATCAACTTTTTCTTCATGAGACGTTAATTTTTTATAATTTCTTTTTTCTCTTCCAGTAGCAAAATGCTTAATAATTTTAAATTCTTCATCTAAACTTTCTAATGATTTAATACCTATCTTAGCTTTTAAAAATTCAATATTTGATAATTTCGTAGAATTTGTAGAAGCAATGAAATCACTTACAATATTAAATTTTTTCTGTTTACCTAACATATANACTCCCATTGAATCCTCAAANACAACTTCGAGTAGATATTCTCCATTAATCAAGTTGTCTACAGAAATCATTCCAAANAGTTGATTGATATTTTCATTTAGAACTTTANNATAATTTTCAGAAATTATTTTTTTACCACTCAAATCTTTAACGAATACTTGTATTCCAATNTTTGATAATGCCTTTTGATTTATATTTAGTACTTCAAGATAGTAATATAAATTTTTATTTTCTTTACCAAAATTCTTACTAGGGTTTGGAATAATTTCAATAGAATCTTTAATAAATGGTTCAAAACTGCTTTTTGATTTATTTTTAATTAAATATGCAATTTCTATATCACTTATATAATTATTTCCTCTTGTNATATTAATTTGATTAAGTTGGGANCTAAAATTTATTTTATTTGCAGAATTTTCTTTATCAAAAANATCTGTTTTAAAATTTACTGCATCATTATTAATTAAAACTTTAAATACATTTTGGTAAAATATATCACNTTTTAAAGAATCAATATTATCTATACNATGAGAAATAGAAAAACTTAAATCTTTAATTTTTTTATTTCTTTTTTTAAAAATCTCAATATTTGCAATTAGGGTTGCTGTCCATTTATCATTTAGTTTTGTATAATTCAATGTTGACTCATCAAAAGAAATATAAATTTCAAGAATGTTTTCTTTATTATTTTTTTTGAAAACAGCATGATCAACGTCAACTATNATTTGTTTTTTATCAAAACNATAGAGGTTTTGACTGATTATTAAAAAAAATAATAGTTTTAAAAAAAAATATTGCATTGATGATAATGAAAAACTAATATTATGTGGGCTTTGTGATTTCAATTTTAATTGTCAAATCAATTATTTATGTTTAACAAAAATTATAACATAATTATGATAATTAAATATAAAAACTTTATTTTACATGTAAAAGGAGCTTCAAATGCTTAAAAAAACTTCTCTTTTTTTATCAATGATTTTTTTATTAACAAGTTGTTCAAATGAATCAGCAACTTCTTCAAATTATGAAACNCAGCAGTGGATGGTTTATGAAGGAGGAGATGGTCCAGGCAAGGGTAAGCATGTTGTTTTCATTAGTGGGGATGAGGAATATCGCTCAGAAGAAGCATTNCCTCAATTAGCTAAAATATTTTCTAAACATCATGGTTTTAAATCTACAGTTTTNTTTTCAATAAATAAAAAAACAGGTTTAATTGATCCTGAGACCTTAAATAATATNCCTGGTTTGGAAGCTTTGGAGTCAGCTGACTTGATGATTATGGCTTTGAGNTTTAGAGAATTACCAGAAGATCAAATGAAGTANATAATTGATTATACAAATTCAGGAAAGCCAATTATTGGATTAAGAACATCAACGCATCCTTTTAATTATGTTAAAAATAAAAAAAGTAAATTTTTCAAATACACTTTTAATAATGAAGAATTTGAAGGTGGTTATGGCAGGCAGGTGCTCGGTGAAACTTGGGTAAGTCATCATGGGGCTCACGGTAAAGAAAGCACTAGAGGATATGTTGCAAAAGGAATGGAAAATCATCCTATTGTTCAAGGAACGGAAGATATCTGGGGCCCAACTGATGTTTATGGAATTAATGATCTTACAGGTGATAGTGAACCATTAATTATGGGACAGGTTTTAACTGGAATGAATCCTTCAGACCCACATAAAGAATCTATTTCACAAATGCCAATTGCATGGATAAAATCATATACTGGTGAAACTGGAAATAAATCCAAAGTGTTTACTTCAACAATGGGCGCTGCAACAGATTTTGAAAGTGAAGGTTTAAGAAGGCTTTTAGTTAATGCNGCTTATTGGGGTCTCAATATGGAAAATCAAATACCTGAAAGATCTAATGTTGACATTGTAGGAGAATTTANCCCAACAGATTATGGTTTTGGAACACATATTAAAAATGTCAAGGTTTCATCTCACTCAATGGATTAATAAATGTACATGAGAGTATTTTATATTTTCAATTTTTTCTATTTTATTTAATGGTTGTTCAGATTCTGACTATAAAAATATTAAGTCAAATGAACTCAACGTTTTAATTTGGGATGAGCAACAATCTGAACAAAAAGAAGCATATGATAAATTTATAGGTGAGGTAATTGCTGATCATTTAGATAAAAACCCTAAAATTAATACTAAAAGTGTTAGTATNGATGATAGCCATTACGGATTATCAGATGATCTTTTAGATTGGTCAGACNTAATTATATGGTGGGGTCATGTTCGACACGATGATATTCCGGATGAGACCGTTGACAAAATTTTAACAAGATTGACTAATGGTGAGCTTGATTTTATTGCTCTTCATTCAGCACATTGGGCAAAACCTTTTATGGAAGCAATGAATTATAAAACCATATCAAATATTAAAGATAATAACCCTGAATATTTTGATAATTCTGATTATTCCATAAATTATATAGAGCCATTTGTTGATAGATCTGCTCCAGAAAGAAAAGATGTTTTAACTCCCAGAGTGGAACTTAGAAAATTTCCTTCTGGAAAAATAAATGCAAACATTTATNTACCAAATAGTTGTTTTCCTGCTTATAGGCCAGATGGAAAAAGTAGNTTTATTCATTCNCTNAAAAGTGANCATCCTATTATGAAAGGTGTTCCTCAAAAATTTGAGATTACTTCAACTGAAATGTATGATGAACCATTTCATGTTCCTGAACCAGATGAGGTGGTATTTGATGAAAGATGGGAAACAGGTGAGTGGTTTAGAAGTGGAGCAATTTGGAACATTGGAAAGGGAAAATTATTTTATTTTAGACCTGGACATGAAACTTATGATGTTTTTACTAATCAAAATGTATTAAAAATAATTGAAAATTCATGTCTTTGGATGTTTAATNCTACAAAATAAATTTTAAGATTTTNTTATACTTTGAATTTTTTTATNTAATATTATATGATTTTAAAAAATANGATGAATTAANATATNTAATAGATTCTTAATTTTTTAAAAATTAATAAGAAAAAATGGAATTTATTTTACCTTTAACAATTATTGTTTTTGCAACAATTTATGTAACCATTAGATTGGTGTTGTTAGCAATAAAGTTCTTAAGAGANAAAAAAATAAATTTGGGTCAATTTAGATTATATGAGGGTNAATTTCCTGATGAACTGCTGTCTGCTAGGTATTTATTTAAAAATATGTTTGAGATTCCCATTTTGTTTTATTTACTTTGTTTAATAAATATGAATTTGAATAATTATTTTATTTTAGATATTATTTTAGCTTGGGGATTTGTTNTTTTTAAAATATTGCATGTATTTACAAGGTTAAAAAATCAAAAAAAAATAAATATTTTACCCAGAACATATACTTTTTTTATAAGTCTTGGTTTTTTAATATTGGGTTGGATGAGTTTTTCAATAAATGTAATATTAAAACATTTTTTTTGAAATGTTATTGTGTTTGTTATGCGATTAAAATATATATATACAATTTTTTTTATTTTTTTTATAGGCTGTAATCAAAAAGTTAGTTTATCCAGTGAACCATCTCTTTCTTTTACTAATGTAACGATTTCTTCTGGTTTAGGGGATTATGTGCATAATAATGGTGCCTTTGGAAAAAAATGGTTTCCCGAGCCAATGGGNCCAGGTGGTGGATTCATAGATTATAATGGTGATGGATGGGATGATATATTAATGGTAAATCATTCTTCATGGGAAGATGATCAAGAAAAAAAGTTATCTGCATTAAGACTTTTTGAGAACAACCAAAATGGTACTTTTACAGANAAAACTATTGAAGCTGGTTTGAATGAAATATATACTTATCCAGTTGGGATTTGTGCAGCTGATTATGATAATGATGGAGACCAAGATTTTATTNTAACTACTTTGTATGAAAATATGTTATTTAATAATCACAACTCAAAATTTAATGAGGTAGGTGAAAAATCGAATATATCAAATCATNGAGCATTAAGTACTTCAGCAATTTTTTTTGATTCTGATAAAGATGGNTGGCTTGACCTATATGTAGGAAATTACACAGAATGGACTCCTGANACAGATGTTTGGTGTACTTTTCAAGGCAAAAAAGGGTATTGNACNCCTGAAGTNTATGANGGTGTTCCTAGTCGATTTTATAGAAATAACAGAGATGGAACTTTTACTGATGAAACATCGGTGGCAGGTTTTTTACCTGCTCCAGGAAAAACCTTNGGAGTATCAGAATTTGATTTTAATCAAGANGGATTTCCAGATCTTGCAGTAGCAAATGATCTCGCTAGAGATTTATTATATGAAAATAATAAAGATGGTACGTTTTCTGAAATTGGAACTATAACTGGAATGGCTTACGATGAGATGGGAAAAGCTAGAGCAGGAATGGGTATCGATGTAGGGATAGTTGATTCAAGTGGGGAACCAACAATTTTTGTGGGAAACTTTCAGAACGAAATGTTTAGTGTTTATAAGTATAATCCAGCAGGTTATTTCACAGATATTGCAGCTAAATCACGACTTGGTAGAGAAAGTTTAAAAGTTTTAACATTTGGAATGTTTTTAGTCGATATTGATTTAGATAGTGACTTAGATTTATTTGCAATTAACGGTCATATTCAAATCGAAATCGAAAGTGATAATAATCAATTTGAATTTAGACAATTACCTCAANTGTTTTTAAATGATGGAAACGCAGTTTTCACACTCTTTGATAATGAAAAAAATAATGCATTTAATGAACCAATTGTGGGAAGAGGTGGAGCATTNGCAGATTATGATAAAGATGGTGACATTGATATTTTATTAACAGAAAATTCTGGGGGAATACATCTGTGGAGAAATGATTTAATTAATGATGTAACACCAAATTATGATTTAAATTATATCAGAATAAAGTTGATTGGAGACAATTCTAATAGAAATGGTATCGGGTCGTTGCTAAATTTATATATTGATGGNAAAAAAATATCTAGAAGAGTAAAAACAGGTTCTTCATATTTATCACAATCAGAAAAAATTATAACTTTTGGACTTGGAGAATTAAATCAAATTGATTCTCTTGAAGTCGAGTGGTCAAGTGGTAAAAGAACTGCTCTTTATGATTTTGATTTAAATAAGGAAATTGAAATTCTTGAGTAAGTGGTTTTTAATATTGTCTTTTATATTTTTATTGTCTTGTGAAACAAAAGATAAAAGNAAAGNAATATCTCTCAGNCAAAAGGAACTAGCATCAAAAGGCGTAAGTTTTCTTAANATTTCTAAAAAATTTTTAAATGCAAAACAATTTGAACAAGCTCTTTCAATGATAGATTCTGCAGAAAATTTAATTCCTAATTATTTAGGAGTGTATTTTTTAAGAGCAAAAGTATTTGATGAACTTAAAATGTTTGATTTATCTAAAGAAAACTATGAAAAAGTATTAGCAATTGATTCAAAATATCCAGGAGCAAATTTTAATCTTGGAAATAATGCTTTAATTGTTTCAAAGTTTGAGGAAGCTTTAAGTTATTTTCACAAAGAATTAAAAATAAATCAAACACCTAAAACCTGGGTTAGTATTGCTATTGTTCATACTAATTTATATGAACCCGATAGTTGTGAATATGCACTAAAGCAAGCCCTTAGAATAGATAATNAATATTCTAAAGCATTGATTCTATTAGGACAATTTTATAAAGATTCTGGTGAAATAAATAAAGCAATTAATTTTACAAAAAAAGCACTTGATCTTGATCCTCAAAATATTGATTATCAATATTTTTATGGTTCTCTTTTATTTCAAAATAGCAATTTTAAATTAGCATTACCATTCCTTCAAAATGTTGTTAGTNAAAAACCATGGGATTATTGGGCTTATAATAACCTTGCCCAGACTTTAATTAGGTTAGGNAAAAAAGATGAAGGTGAAAAAATGTTAATCTTGTCTGATAGTTTAGAAAGTAAAAATTCAGTAATTGATTTAGCAAAAAATCAGGCTCAATCAAATCCATATAATGTTATTAATTGGATAAAACTTGGNGACGATTTGAGAAGTGTAGGTAGGAAAAAAGAAGCTCTTGATGCTTACAAATCAGCTTTATTTGTTGATCCTCAAAATGAATTTCTTGCTCAAAATGTTGCATTATTTGCATTAGATTNAAAGGANACTACTTCAGGTGTTAANCTTTTAGAAAAAGTGGTTAGTTTAAATGATAAAAATGCAGATGTTTGGTTTAATTTAGGAATTATTTATGCACATCAAAGCAAATATATTGAATCAAAAAATGCTCTTGAAAAAAGTTTNGAATTAAGACCAANTGATGAAATTATACTTCAACANTTAAATCAAGTTAAAGAATGGATAAANTAGTTATAAATATTTGGATCATCTGTTTCTTCTGTTCTAGTGTAGATTAATCTTCCTTCTTCGTAATACTCTCTTTTTTCAAATTCACCATCTCTGTCCCAATAAAGCCAATCACCTTCTCTTTTACCAGAATTAAAAAGTCCTTCATTTTGTTTTTGCCCGTTGTCATACCAAACTTTTGCAATGCCATTTGGTGATCCGTTAACTAATGTTGTACTACCTTTGATTTGGCCATTAGGCCAATANTGATTCCAAATTCCATTTCCTGAACCNTTTTTGAACATTCCTTTTGTTCTTAAATTTCCGCTTGAGTACCANTCGTAGGTAACCCCATGAAGTTTTTTGTTTAAAATTGTTCTCACTCCTCTTTTTTGGCCATTTTCGTACCAATAGGTCCATGTTCCGTCCATTGAATTTTTGTTTCTAGTTCCTTGAAGTTTTTTAAATCCATTATGATACCATTCNACATGGCGTCCGTGCATTTCTCCATTTTTGTATTCCCATTGCGCTCCAGGTTTACCATCTGTAAACCATTCCTGTTGAAGTCCATGCATTAAATTGTTTTTGTATACATATTTTTTTAACAAAATACCATTTTCACCCCAGTGTTGATGAATGCCATGCATAAGTCCATTTTTAAAGTAACCTTGGGATTTCATCGCTCCATTTTCATACCATGATGTCCATTTNCCTTGTTTTTCTCCCTCAAATAGTTCACCCTGTTCTTTTTTTTCACCTGAATCATAGTAAATTGTATCTATGTTTCTGTTTAAATTATTATTATTTTGACATGAAACAAGAAATATGGTAAGTATGATAAATTGTTTTTTCATAAAGNTCCTTTTAGCTAGATTTTTTAATTCAAATTACTATTTAATTTATATAAAATTCAATTTTAGTATTCAATGCTAAAATAATATTAAATTATAGTAAATTTATTTTAAACATTATAAATGAAAAAAATATTAATATTAGCCCCAATAATTTTATTTTCAATTTTATTTTTTATTTATATGAATATAAATAATAANAATTCTAATACTGAAAATTTAAGCAATGATCCTAATTTAAAAAATGAAAGTTTAATTCTTCCGGGATTAGCATTGCCTGAAAACCAAAGAAAATATATTTGGGATATTGAACAAAAAGCTACTGAGCTTAATTCGTTTGGTTTGAAAAATCTAAAAAAAGTTCTTCAAACAAAAAAAATGAAAGATTTAAGTTTATTACTGATGAATGATTTCAATGCACAAGTTCCTGATTCTAACAAGGANATAAATTTTGTTGATTCTTATTTTAAATCAACTAAGTTGGAATCATCAGATTTAAAGTATGAATTGTTAGATAAAGCATCTTTTCTAAAATGGATATCAAATAAATCATCAGATTTCATTGATGAACCAAAAGTTAAAATAAAGTTTTCAAAGTTAGAGCCTGTAAATAGAAACAATTATGATGGGTTTTGGAAAATCAAACTTAAAATTAATGTATCTGGAAAATCTGATTTTGGGTATAGCGAAGATAATTATATTTTTTTAACAGAAATAAAAAAACCAGAGCCAGTTTTTGTTTCTAATGGTAATTGGATTAAATCTGTTAATGTCTTGCATTATAGTACATCATCAACAAAAAATTTTTTAATGACAGACAATACTTCTGATTTCGGAATAGATATTTCAGAATTTCATGACAATTGGGAATCNCCTGCAAATAGAACTATTCCAAATACTGGTGGAGTGTATTCTTTTGATTATAATAAAGATGGTTANATTGANTTATTGATTGATGATGTAACCCATTATAGAGGTTTTATATTATATAAAGGTACAANAGAGGGNGTTTTTAAAAATTCAACTGATGAAGTAAAATTACCTCCCTTGCAATCACCATCATTAGTTGCTATTGCAGATCTNGATAATGACGGTTGGGAAGATATNNTTATTGGTCCAGGGTTAATTTTTAAAAATAATTTTGGTGAAAATTTTGTCAATGTAAGTAGAAATTCAAANCTTTCTAAATTAGGTAACTTACGAGAAACACAAAATTTTAGTTCAATCTCTGTTGCTGATTATGATAGAGATGGTTTGGTGGATCTTTATATTTGCAGGTCAAGTCCGAACCCTGATGGCGGGTCATGGATTAATGGAAAAATGGAAGACAATTACGAAACTCAACTTCTAAAAAATAAAGGTAACTTTATATTTGAAGATGTCACAAAAAAGTCTAATGCTTCAGGTGAAAAAAGATCTGTTTTTACTACTGTGTTTTCAGATTTTAATAACGATTTTTGGCCGGATATTTATATGATCCATGAATTTGGAAATGGAGTTTTATTATTAAATGATCAAAAAGGTAAGTTTGAGAAAATTATGATTGCGGAATTTGCATCAGATTTTGGTTCAATGGGATTAGCTAGCGGTGATTTTAATAATGATAAAAATATTGATATATATGTATCAAGTATGTATTCAAGTGCGGGAACAAGAGTAATCTCAAATTTAAAAGAAAATTCTTTTGATAAAAAAGTGATGTCAGAGTTAAAAAGCATGGTAAGAGGAAGTCAGCTTTATTCAAATTTAGGAGAATTGAAGTTTGAAAAAATGGCTGATAAATACAATTTAGCTTCAGTTGGATGGGGTTATGGTCCAATAATGAGCGATTTGAACAATGATTCATGGTTAGATATATATACTACATCTGGATTTGTCAGTAGAAATAGAGATAAACCTGATGGCTGATCATGTTTATGGCAGGGTGTCGTGTCACAACCCTTTGATAGAAGTTGTAAAATTCCTCCCCCAGGAACACCTAATGAAAAATTAGGAGAGTTTTGGGAGGAGAGTCCATGGACAATTGCATCAAATGAGAATCTAAGCGCATTTGAAAGAAATAGATTTTATATAAATTTTTATGGAGAGAATTTTTTCGACATGAGTTTTGTATCAGGCACTGACACAGATGGAGATGGTAGAAGTGTTATTTCAGCTGATTTAGATAATGATGGAATGAATGAGTTGATAGTTAGGCAAGTTGGAGGGGGTCCGCTAAAAATTTTTAAAAATAATTTCCCAAAACTTAACTATATAAAAATAAGTCTTAGGGGTGTTGAAAGTAATAGTTTTGGTATTGGTTCAAAAATTGAAATAAATAGTCTTGGTAAAAGTTATGTTAGAGAACTATATCCAATAAATACTTATCGTTCCCAATCGCCTTCATTAGCGCATTTTGGTTTAAATGAAATTAAAGTGATTGACGAAATTAAAATATACTGGACGTCGGGTAAGATCCAAAGTTTTTCAAATATTGATGTAAACCAACATTTAATTATAACTGAAGGTAATAAGGATTATGAAGCTTTTATTACTTCAGAATAATTATACTACATAATTTGTAATGAATTATAAAAATTTTTTATTGTTAACATTTTTATTTTTTTCATGTTCAGAAACTCATGACAAAAATTCTCTTTCTAATGAGCAATTTATAAAAGCTCAAAAAATCATTTCATTTCTTGAACAATCTCAAATGAATCTTAGTAAGGGTAATTATCAATCATCTATTAATTTTGTAGACAGCGCNTTACATATTGATAAAAATCTAGTTTACCCTATTTTTGTTAAAGGAATGATTTACGAGGATCTTAATCAATATGATATTGCAGATTCATTGTATAATAAAGTTTTAGAAAAAGTTCCAAATTTTCGAAGTGCAAATTTTAATTTAGGGAATATTGCATTGGCGAGAGGAGAATATTCTAAAGCAGTAAAACATTTTAAAAAGGAAGAGGAAATTTATTCTTCTTCTGATGTATTAATAAAACTAGGCGTTGCTTACGCAAATATCTANGAAATTGATAGTGCTTTAGTTGTTCTCGAAAAGTCAATTAACATAGACAGCTTAGCATCAGAAGCATTTATGTTAATGGGAAAGATTTATAGAGACAATGGTGATATTCAAAAAGCAAAGATGTTCATGCGTAAGGGTTTAGATATAAATCCTGATAACTGGGATTACCAATTAAATTTTGGAACATTACTATTTAAAATGGGTAATTTAAATGAATCATTATTTTATTTGAATAATGTTGTAAATGTTAATAAGTGGCATTACGCTTCTCATTATAACTTGGGTCAGCTTTTATTGAGAATGGGTAAAAATGAAGATGCTGATAAGTATTTATTAAGAGCAGATACATTGCAGCAGGTTAATACGAGAATTGGATTTTATCAAGAAAACTTAACTTCAAATCCTGATAATATTTCAGATTGGTTAAATATGGGAATAGCACTTCAGTCAATAGAAAATTATACAGAGGCTTACGAAGTTTTTAAAATTGTGGATCATTTAGATCCAAATAATCTTGATGTAAAACAAAATCTTGCTTTTTTAGCAATATCTAATGAGGATACTGTTTCTAGTATAAAATATTATCAAAATATACTATCTAATGATAATTCAAAATCAGATATATGGTTTAATTTAGGACTTATTTATGCGTATCAAGGAAAGTTTAATAGTGCTGAAAAGTGTTGGNAAAAAACTATTGAGATAAATCCAAATGATAATACTGCAATAAAATATTTGGAAAGTTTATCCAAGGTTCAAGAACTACCTTTTTATGAAACCAACTAATAAATTTTTTTTTATTTATCAATCAAACTAAAGTTTAATACCTNTTCTTTTTAATTTTTCTCCTCAATAAATAGTCCTACAATAAAAAAAATGTTTCCGCATCTATTAATTTTTTTCAACAATCAAATGAAACACTCTTTTTGGAAACAAATAAAATTATTTTTTTCAATTTGACAAAATTTAAGCAAGATTTTTTTTTACTAATATTTATCTAATATTTTAAAAATTAAAGCATAAATAATAAATTACTTTAAAATTTTAAATCTAAACTCTTTTATAAAAAATTATATTGGGCTTATTTTTTATTATACTTAAAATTTTTTTTAGTGTTTTTTTGTGAAAAAAGTCTTGACATATCTTACTAGAAGTTATTAGACTTACTGAGTGGGAGCGTTGTCCCNNNTTTTGGGCCGTTCAAGTTATTTTAAATAAAATTTATGAAACTTATGAGAAATATTAATAACAGGGGAATAGACAATCATGATAAATAAAAAATCAAAATTGTTAACAATTATTTCTGGTATTGCACTGTTTGCATTTGTTGCTTTTTCTAATGTAGTTACAGCACAACAAACAACAGGTAAGATATCAGGTAAAATTACAGATAGTGATGGACAGCCATTGCCTGGTGCAAACGTATTAGTACAAGGTACATCATTTGGTGCTGCTGCTGATGAAGAAGGAGATTACTTCATTCTTAATTTAGCTCCAGGTGAATATAATGTAGTTGTACAGGTAATGGGTTATAAAACAACTACTGTTGAAGGTGTCGCAATTAGTTCTGGACACACAACACCAGTAAATGTAGCTCTAGAAACTGAGGCTGTAGCTGGTGAGGAAGTTGTTGTTACTGCAGAAAGAGAAGTCATTGAGATGGATAAATCTGCTAGTGTGGTGACAGTAACCTCAGAAGATATATTAGAAGTTCCAGCAGTGAAAAACTTACAGGATTTCTTGAGAAAGCAGTCCGGTTTTGACATTGGTGAGAACAATGAAATGTTATTAAGAGGTGGTGGTGTTGAGCAAATTCAAATGCAAGTTGATGGTATGATGCTTACTAATAATGCTCAAAACAGACCTATGGTATCTATGCTTAACTTGAGTTCTATTCAAGAAATGCAGATCATTAAAGGTGGTTTCAACGCTGAATATGGAAATGCAAGATCTGGTTTCTTTAGTGTAGTGTCAAAAACAGGTGCAACTGATAGATATTCAGCTTCAGTTGATCTAAGATTTTCACCTCCACAACTCAAGCATGGTGGTCCTTCATTGATTGATACAACAAATTATTATTTAAGACCATATTTTGATCCTGCAGTTGCTTTTGTAGGAACAATGAATGGTTCATGGGATGAATCTACTAGAGGCCAATATCCTGAATGGGAAGGTTGGAATAGTTGGGCTGACAGATTAAATACTGATGATGATCCTTCAAACGATCAAACAGCTAATGAGGCTCAAGAAATGTTTAGATGGCATCACTTAGCTGAAGGTGCTGATGGTCTTGGTCACCCACATGCTGATAAAGGTAGATATTGGGATTATACTGATAATTTCGCTGATGTAAGTTTAAGTGGACCAATTCCTATAATTGGAGGTTTACTTGGTAATGCTTCATTCTTTTTATCATTATCAAATCAATCTGATGCATTCGCAATGCCTGTTTCCAGGCCAACATTAGATCGCAGAAATGCAATGTTAAAATTAACATCAAGACCAGGTGATGGAATGGTTCTTAACATTTCATCATTATACTCTGAAACTTTTAGTGTAAGAGGTGGAGTTGATGGTGGTGGTGCCGGTGGATCTGGTCAATCTGGTCAGTACGTTGAAGATCCGTATGGTGTTCTTTACAGTGGAAAATTTTCTGCTGGATCAAGAAATGTTTTCTATCCATACAACACTACACCAATGGATGTTTACAGAAATCAAAGATCAATTAGTTTTGATCACGTTTTAAATGCCAAAACTAGTTATAGTGTTAAGCTTACAAATGTTCACGTTAAGTATTATGGTGATAAAGACCTTATCCCAGTACGTGATTTCACTATTATTCAGAATTTTGGTAGCCAAGGAGTTGATGAAACTCCATATGGACAATCACAAGAAGGTTATGTATATATGAATGGAGATAACCAGCTAAGAGCACTTGGAGCTGGAGCTAAAGACAAATCATGGGTAAATTCATACAATTTCAAATTTGATGTTACCTCACAGGTCAACAAGTTCAACCAAGTAAAAGCTGGTATCCAATATAATACAGATGACCTAAGCACTGATTTTGGTTTATTTGATGAGTTTGATGTGACAGGTAACTATCACATGGTATGGGATCAGCAACCNAATAGACTCGGTGCATATGTTCAAAACAAGCTTGAATTTGAAGGTATGATTGCAAATTTTGGTATCAGAATGGATGTTAACAATCCAAATTCTATGTGGTACGATGCTACTCAAAGATACTCTAAGTATTACAAGCAGCAGTATCGTGATACTTTCCAAGATTCTGCATCATCTATTATGACTGATGCTGAGGGAGATATTAACTTTAGTCCTAGACTTGGTATTTCACATCCAATATCAGCTACTTCTAAGTTATTTTTTAACTACGGTCATTTTTATAACATGCCTCCAACTTTTGACATGTATTCTATNCAACCAGCCGGTGGAGCAGGTGGAATTTCATTTATTGGAAACCCAAGTGCTGTGATGCCAAGAACAATTCAATATGAGTTGGGTTGGGAAAAAGAGCTCGGAAACAATTTCTTGTTTAGAGCAATGGGATACTACAAAAATGCACAACGTCAAACTGGAGAAGTTTCATATATCAGTTATGACAATAGTGTAAATTATAACACAATTCAAAATAACAATTATGCTGATACTAGAGGACTTGAAATTACTTTAGAAAAGAATTTTGGTACTTACGTAACAGGATACTTAAACTACGATTATCGTGTTGATAATGAAGGTTATTTTGGTAGACAAGTTTATTATGAAGATCCTAGAGAGCAGTTGCTATATGGACTTCAAAACCCTTATCAAGAGAAACCGCTTGCAAGACCAATTGCTAATGGTAACATCAGAATTATGTCACCTGATAGCTGGGGTCCATTATTAGGTGGATTGTCTTTAAGTGTATTAATGACATACAGAGCTGGAAGATATGATACTTGGGATCCATTAACATCCTACGAGATCAATAACATCCAGTGGAAAGATGANTACTTCTTTGATATGAGATTTGAAAAGAGAACTCAGCTCGCTGGTGTTCAAATTACAGCTTTTGCTGATATCAAAAATATTTTTGATGCAAAATATATCTCACAAATTGGTTGGGGTACTGGTAACGACCAGAGATTCTATCTATCATCACTTCACTTACCAAGATATGATAGTGAAGAATACAAAAACGCAGGTCTTCCAACTCCTCCAGCAAGCTGGTCAGGAACTGCTCCAGAATACTGGGCAACTATCACATATGATGATAAAGTTGGAGATAGAGCAGATCAAGATGGTAAATCTCATATTAANATGCCAGATAACGACATGTTGATATATATGAACCCAAGGTTTGTAACCTTTGGTATTGGTTTTAATTTCTAAGAATTATTTAGGTTGATGAAAGGAAACTTTAAAATGAATAAGAGACGCTCAAAGCACCTTATTTGGATATTCATCGCGATGTTTGCCTTAGCATTCTTTATTCCCGAGAATTTGGATGCAGGTACTAAGAAGAATATCAGAATTGGTAAATACTGGAAGCCTTACGCTGACTCAGGCGATGAAGGTGAAGGTAATATTGGATGGGGTACAAATGGTTTATACTATTACCATGGTTTTACCCGTCAGCAATGGTCTTCTAAGGCTTGGTTCCTAGGAGCTAAAGACTTTACAGACTCTGCTGGTGTTGATTACCCAACATTTATTAGTGGTAATGGACAATGGGATGTTGATGAAACATCAATTGTTATGCCTATACCAGATGAAAATGGATATACAATAAGAAGTTATCTAAGACATCAAAACCCAGAAATTTGGGTAGATGGCTTCCCATTACATGATCCATTCTTTGGAAGAGAAGCAGATGAATCTGTTGATCCAGCAAAAATTGATGCTGAAGCAGGTACAGGTGTTATGGCTTACATCGAATCTGATATCAATACTAATATGGGTCTTTCAATTAAACGTAAAGCATATGGTTTTACTCAGAAAGGTCATGATAGTTATTTAGTTGACGATTGGACATTTACTAATACTGGTAATGCTGATTTTGATGATAATATCGAATATCCAACACAAACATTAGAAGATGTTTATTTCTTTCGTCAAGCAAGAGGTTCGGAAGCCGAAGACTTTAACCAAAACTGGGCAAGTTCTTACGGTGAGTACACTACAGATACTCTAAGAATTCAAACATACGCTTACGGTACAAACATTGAAGGTGAAAGCTTTGACCAATTTGGTCATAAGATCGAAGAGACAGGTGAGATAAAAGAACCTACTTTTAGAGCTGAAGCTGCACTTCACATTGATACATCTGCAGATGATCCAACTAACGATCCATCTCAGCCTAAAATGACAGGTGTTCAAGATTGTGACCTTCCATTTGTTGTTAGACATCCACAAGGCATGAGTAGTTCAGATTGGACAAATCTTTATAATACTATGAGTCAAGGACTAGGTCAATATGATGCATCTCCAATGATGACACCAGAGACACATCCTGATGTATATCCAAATACATTTCACGGTACTCGTTTTGATGAGAGAGGTTATAAATATGTAACTGACTATGAATATTTTGGATGGTCACTTGCTGGTGTTTGGGCTGCTGGTCCATATACACTTGAGCCAGGTGAAGATTTCAGAGTAGTTTGGGCTGATGCTGTAGGTTCGATTTCATATGAAAAAGGTTGGGAAGTAGGTAGAGCATGGGCAGCGGGTAATTCCGAAGAAACTGTACCTTATGAAGGTGATGATAATTTACCTGAAAGATTCCAATTATTTGATGATCTTGCACCAACAGATAATGACAAGAATGCTGATAGATGGATTATGTCAGGATTAGATTCACTTCACAAGAACGTACACGCAGCAAACTGGGCTTTTAGTCAAGATTTTGACATTGCTGTTGCTCCTCCTGCACCTTCTATTTATGTAAAATCAAGACCTGGTTTTATTAGAGTAGAGTGGGGTACAGAATCAGAAGCAGCTGCAGACTTTGCTGGATATAAAGTATGGAGATCAGTAGGTCATCCAGATTCATCATGGATTGAAATTGCTGATTATCCTGGATCTGCTACACACGTACATGATGATGCAACCACATCAAGAGGTGTTGGTAACTATTATGCTGTTACTGCATATGATGATGGTGCTTCAAATGCACCAGGTGTTGGTGGTCAACCTGAAGTGCTTCAAAGTGGATTATATTTAAATAGAACTACAAAAGCAGCTTATCTTACTAGAGAAGCTGGTTCACTCGATGAAGTTGTAGTCGTACCTAATCCGTTTAATATTTCAGCTGCTTCACTACAGTACACTGGTGAGCAAGATAAGATCATGTTCTTAAATGTACCTGGATTTTGTATCATTGATATATATTCAGAGAGTGGTGATCACATTAAAACAATTAACCATGATGATGGTTCAGGTGACCAATCATGGGGTGTATTATCTGAAGAATTTTCAGCAACCAAATCTAGTCAAGTTATAGTCAGTGGTGTTTATATCGCTAGGATTGAAGAGACTGACGAACAAATGAATAGATCTGGTAACGCTACATTAAGAAAATTCTTGGTGGTACGTTAATATTTATTGGTTTATGAATGCTAATGAGAGGATTAATTAATATGAATAAAATATTAAAGCCTGTAATGGTTCTAACCTTAAGTTTGTTTCTTGTGAGTTCTAGTAACGCACAAGAAATAAAAAAGGTAGCCCAAACAGGATTACAATTTTTAAAAGTCGACATGCTTGCTAGAGGTGCGGCAATGGGTGGTGCTTTGACCATGCCAGGTACTGGAGCAAGTTCAATGTTTTATAACCCAGCTGGTTTAGCTGACATAAAATCAGGTGCTGATTTTGTCGCAAGTAACACAGCATGGATCGCTGGC
>PAOF01000008.1 GCA_002707905.1 Fidelibacterota bacterium | reverse complement strand
AGAAAAAGTATAAAAACCAAAGAATTCATTTGAATATTTTTTGGGTACCATTCTGGCCATTAATGATCTACTTGATGCTTGATTTGGTCCTGAAAAAATTCCAACCAAAATACCAGCTAGCCAAAACATGTTTTTACTTTGTGCACTAACAGCCAAAATTGTTCCTATAATCAAGCCAATTAAACTTATTAATATTGTTTTTTTCCCACCAATCCAATCATCAATAGGACCAAAAATTAATGAACCTAAACCTGCAGTAATATTTAAAATAATCCCAAAAAACATAATTTCAGAAAATGAAAAATTAAAGGTTCCTGCAGCGTAAATTGCTCCAAAAGCAAAAATTGTTACTAAACCATCATTATAAAAAAGTCTAGCGATCAAAAATTTACTTATTTCCTTGTAATCATTTAATTGACGATATGTTTTCTTTAATTGATTTAATGAATCATTAAATAGTTGAAAAATATTTTTTTTTATTTTTACTGATTCATCTCTCATAGATTGAATTAAGGGAATTGAAAAAAATATAAACCAAACAGCAACAAGTAAATTTGTAGCTCTTATATTTTGACCATTTTTGCTAAAACCAAACCATGGATTATCTGTTTCAACAAAACCAATCATTGCTAAAAACATTACAACTAACCCACCCATAAAACCTGCAGACCAACCATATCCTGAAATTTTACCAACTCGATCCATTGATGTTATATCAATTAAGTAAGCATTATAAAAAACTTGTCCCAATTCAAAAGAAACATTAGCTATTATAAAAAGAAATAAAGATTGAAAAACCATCCCTTCTGATGGAAAAAATAATAAAATGGTCGATAAAGAACTTATCACTGCAGTATATATCAAAATCTTCTTTTTTAATCCTCCTTGATCCACAATAGCCCCAAGAAGTGGTGATAAAATTGCTATTAAAATTGCACTTATTGATATCCCTCTTGACCAAAATAATGTGCCTGTGATTTCATCTGGAGATATTACTTGTGTGAAATAAGTTGCATAAACAAAAGTAACAACTACAGTAAAAAAAGCTGAATTCCCAAAATCATATAAACACCAAAAGAAAATATGTTTTTTATTATTGATCAATTTTTTTTCCTACCAAAGTTGAAAATAAGTTATGAAAGATAAATTTAGTCGATATGCATGCCAATTATGTTTTGTTATAATTGGTATATTTAAGGATAAATCTAATTCAAAAGGTATTGAAGTTATTTGATTACTAAAATAAGTATTATTTAATACCAACGACAACTTTTGATATAATATAAAAGTTTTTGTATCATATCCTTTATGAATATCATTTCCACCACTCATCCATTCATTCCAAAAATTATTTTTTGAAAAATATTTATCTCTATTTTTATAATACCAATATTGTCCAACTGAAAAGGACAATCTTTTAGGAATCAATTCAATCGATGCATTAATATGAGCCAAACTTTCATTACCTAACTTCATTCTATATGTATCCCCCAACGTAGATAAAATTGATTCATCATTAATAATAAAAGTTCCTCGAGGAGAAACACGTGTATTAAATTTTCCCTCCTTGTTAAATGTTGATCTGACAAACCAATTAAATCTTATTAACCTTGATCTATAATTTGAATAAAATTCTCCAAAGAGAGATGCATTTAAAGATGATATTCCTTTTCCTAATGGTAATTCTTTGAATTGATTTGGAGTTGATAAATCATTTTTTTGGTACTTATTCAATAATTTCGATGAGGGTATAGTTAAACCTATTCCTCCATAAATAGAAAAAATAGATTCACCAACCCAAACAGGTGATCCTAAAAGATGAAAGTTAACCCCTAATTTAATATCTCCTAATCCGTTACTTGATGTTTCAGGATAAAAATAGTTTAAAATTGAATCAATTGAGGTTGAATCCATATTTTGAGAAAATGGGTTATAATTTGGATCATTAATTACTTTAAATGGGTCATCTCCAGATTTTAATGCCCAAAGAATAGAATAATCTTCATTTTCAATATAATATGTATCATAAACTGAATTAATTTTTTCAAACATAAAAACTGGTATCGAATCTTTAATAGGAGAATTAAAAATATTTTCAAANTTTGTTTTATTANTATTGTGATAATTCAAAAAACCTTCAATATCACCATTCTCAAATTTNATACCATTCCAAGACCATGATTCATTTTTATATGCATTAAAAAACATTGGAATTGAAAGNATAAATGTCGACTTGTTTGAGATTCCGAATTCTATATCATACACTATTTTATTATAATTAAATTTACTATCTGAATTAAGTATTTGACCAATTAGCTGTAAAGAATCATTTCCAAAAAAATTTTCAGTAAAATCAAACAATTCAAAACCCCACCCTTCATTTAAAGATAAAGTATTAAAATCAGTAATTATTTTTTGTACATTTTCAGAAACAGTTATTTCTAAATCACCTAAATCATTTAAATCTTCAAATGAATTTTCATTTTTATGATCAAAATATTTTAAATTAAAATTTTTTAATGTAAAAGCTTCTTGAGGTAATCTATTTACTCCATTTGATGATTTCCATTGAGAAATTGATTGTTCGCTATTTACTGAAATTCTCCATACGTTTTTTGGTAAAGTAAAATTTGAAAAAGCATTTAAAAATGATAGGAAAAAAAGAAATATTAATACATTTTTCATCAATTGTATATTAAAAAACGTTTTCTAAATTCATTGAATTTTATTATTTCTTTTGACCATGTAGCAGAAAGTTTATTAATATCTCGTTTTTGAGAAATAAATAATCTTAAATAATTATGACCATACAAATAATCAATATAATTTGAACCTGTCCATTTAAATCTTCGATCTAAATTTGCAACAATTGACAAAATCGAAAGAGCAGTATGCAAAGGGTCGAATTTATCAATATCAACAATCTCTAATTCAACACCATAACATTTTACCCCTCTGTAAAGAGGATTTGAAATCAAAGGAGATAATGAATCAGGGATAAATTCAGTTTTTCTAAAAACTACTCCTCTAAGATTTTTTTTTCTCAATCCGGATATTAATTGATCTGGTACTAGCCAAGGAGAACCTATCAATTGAAATGGTTTTGATGTTCCCTCTCCGAATGAAAGATTTGTACCCTGAAATAAAGTCATTCCATAGGATAATTTAAGACTTATAAAATTATTGATGTTTTTCCAATATGGTAAATTCATATCTTTATTTGATAATGATCGGTTCCAGTTTGTCATAGGTAGAATGGATAAATCACATTTCACAGATTGTCTTATCCAACCTGTTTCATTTATCATTAAAGCATATTCTCCTATTGTAAGACCATGTCTAATTGGAACGAGATGATAACCTATAAAAGATTGATATTTTGGTCTTACAACAGGGCCGTCAATAATCATGCCATTTAATGGGTTTGGTCTATCCAACAACAGAACAGGAATGGAATTTGTAGCAGCTGACTCCATAATTTTAGTTAAAGTAGTAATAAGAGTATGAAATCTAATTCCAGTATCTTGAATATCAACCAATATAATATCAATATCAACCAAATCATTTGTTTGAGGAATATATTCATTATTCCACAATCTTTTGATTTTTGAATTAAAAATTATATCAATATTATTTTCAGATGCTTCTATATTTTGATAAGAATTTAAAAGAATACCATATTGTGGGGTAAAAACAGTTTTAATTTGAAAAAAATCTCTATAATCAGCTAACACGTCCAACATGTGTTTTCCACTTCTATCAACTGCAGTTTGATTTGTGAAAATCGCAATTTTCTTATTTTTAATTAAATCAAAATTCCTTTCTATTAAAATATCTAGACCGGTGAATATACCTGGAAGTGACTCCATATTTGGAACATTAATTATTTTAGAATTTTTAAAATTTTGACAGAAAATTAAGTTAAATATTATTATGAAAGAAAAAAATTTGATATTCATTTTGAAAAAAATTTATTTAAAGTAAATGCAAAACTAATCATAATTAAAAAACCTATCAATGTAAATAGTGGCCATGCAATATTTGTAAAGTTGACAATGTAAATCATACTTAGAATAGATGAAATAAAACTTAAAAAAATAAAATTTGTAGGAATTTTCTTTTTTATAAAGTTTAAAACAAAAAAACCAAGCATTCCTCCATACGTAATTGATGATATTGATAACGCTATTTCAATTAAAGGACCAGTTGTAGAAGTAAAGATCAGTGCGCTAAATGATATTATTAATGCCCATAAAAAAGAAATGAATTTTGAAAATTTAATATTGTAATTATTTGGCATAATATCTTTAATCCAATCTGTCATGGTTGATGAGGATAATGAATTAATTGAAGAACTCAAGGTTGACATTGCAGCTGAAAAAATTGCAGCGATTAAAAAACCTTTCATTCCAGAAGGTATATGATTTATTAAAAATGAAGAAAAAACTTCATTTGCATTAACCTCTTTACCATCATAAAAAACCCAAATACCAACTCCTATGAAGAGAAAAATACTAAATTGTAGAAATGCAATTAAACCACTACCTATTAATGCCTTCCTACTAGAATGAATATCTTTGGAACTTAATAATCTTTGAACCATTAAATGGTCAGTTCCATGAGATGCTAAAGAAAGAAAAATTCCCCCAAAAAAAGATGTGAAAAAATTATATGGATTTGTAAATGGATTAGAAAATTGTAAAAAAATGAATTTTTCATTTTTGAAACCAGTTGTAATGATTGAATTAATACCACCATCCACATAATTAGATAAATAATATATTGTGAAAAATGCACCTAGAAAATAAATGAAAAATTGTATACTATCTGCCCAAACAACTGATTTGATTCCACCATAAATTGCATACAACAAAGTTGAGAGAGTTATTATAAAAATACAAATAGAATATGACCAATCTGTAATCAAAGACAATGGAATTGCAGTCATGAATAATCTAACACCATCAGCTAAAACTCTTGTTATTTGAAAAATCATAGAGACAAATCTTTGAATATTTCTTCCTAATTTTATTTTTAAAATTTCATATGTTGATTCAATTGAATTATTAAAGTAATGAGGTAATAAATAAATACTAATTAAAATCCTTCCAACAATATATCCCAAAGATAATTGAAGAAATCCAATATTACCTAAATATGATAAACCAGGTATGCTTAAAAAAGTGAGAACGGAGGTCTCCGTAGCAACAACAGAAAACATTATTAAATACCAAGGAAGTTTTTTTTCTCCGAGAAAATATTCTGAAGTAGAAGCTTGATTTCTTCCATTTATGTAACCAACAGATAATATTATAATAAAATATAAAATTAGTACTAAAAAATCTAAATTTTCCAATTTAATTCAATTTTTTAAGAGTTTGCATTACATCATCATGAAAATTAATCCTAAAATCTCTCATTCCGGGTTTTTTCCTTGATGGGTGCACTCTGTTGGTTAGTACAATAATTCCTATTTTTTCATTTGGATCAATCCAAATTGATGTTCCAGTAAATCCAGTATGTCCATAACTACCATCAGAAAAAAAGTTGCCAGATAAACTACCTTTTTTTGATGGAGTATCCCATCCTAATGCTCGATTTGAATTCTCTGGAAGATTTTGCTTAGCAACAAATTCTGTAATGATATCAGCATTAAAATATCTCTTTCCTTCTAAATGTCCACCATTTATCATCATAAGACAAAATCTAGCTAAATCATCAGATGTTGAAAACAATCCAGCATGTCCTGCAACACCACCCAATTGCCAAGCCCTTTCATCATGAACTACTCCTTTTAATAATCCTCTTTTATAAACCGTATCAATTTCTGTTGGAACAATATCTTTAAAATAACGCTCATCAGGATTAAAAAAAGTGTTTTTCATTTTTAATGGTTTAAAAATATAATCAGAGCACAATTGTTCAAATTTTTTATTAGAAACAATTTCATAAATATTTTTTAATAAAATAGGACCGAAATCACTATAAACGTATTCTGAACCAGGTTTATTAATTAATGGTTTATTTATTATTTCTAATAAAATTTTATCTTTCGAATAATCAATTGGAAATGTATCAAATGGCATTAAACCTGAAGAATGAGTTAAGAGATGTCTTATAGTTACTTTATTTTTATTTTCTCCTGAAAATAAAGTAATAAAATCTTTTATAGGCTCATCAAGAGGTAATTTCTTTTGTGCNAATAATTTCATAGCAACTGGNGTTGTNGCAATAACTTTGGTTAAAGAAGCTAAATCATATATAGATTGTGAATGAATCTTATTCTTTTTTTCGTAGGTCTGAAAACCTGATTGAAAGTTTAAGACTTTTTTACCATCTTTTAATACAACAACAGATGCTCCTGGAAAAATTGAATTATTAATTGCTTCATTAATAATTCTTTTAGCACTGGAAAAATCATAAGAATTATAATCTTCTAATAAAGTATTCTTTTTATATCTACTTAATCCTTTTCCCTGAGNAAGGTTTTTAGATAGAGTAACAGGAAGCTTTCCATTTATTTCTTCTGATCCAAAAAGAGCATTAACCATTGCATTCATAGAAATTGAACCGTAGTAATAAGCTAGCAAATATGTTTCTATNGAATCAACATCTTTTAAATATGGTGATCCAAATGAAGTTACAANGATGGGTTTATTTGTTTTTTGCAGTTTTTCAATTAATTTTCTATGCGATGGATCAATTGTATAAGTACCAAGATCTTGAGCAACTCTTATTAAAAGTGATATTATTATTAAATCTGAATTTTCGTAATCACTTATTATTTTATTAATTTCAGAATTTGAAAGATTTTTTGAATAAAAATCAGACTTTACATTTCCATGAAGTCTTGAAATTTTCGATCTATAATTATTAGAAAACTTTAACATTCCTTCATTAGTCGCTAATAACAAATGACCAATATGTTTATTTTTTGATATATCAATAGGAATTAAATTATTTTTATCATTAACNAAGGTAATAGATTTTTTTGCTGATTCAGAAGCAATTCTTTTGTGAGAAAATTTTCCTAATATTTCTCTTGAGTCTTTAAAATCTATTTTTTTATTATTCCATAAATCTAAATCAAATTTTGATTTTAAAATNCTTTTTACAGATTTATTAATTCTCTCTTCAGAAATTCTTCCATTTCTAACNGACTCAATCACCCCTTTAATTGCTGATAAATTNTCAATAGGTAGCAAAATAATATCTGAACCCGCTTCAATTGTTTTTATTGCNGCTTCTGCTGACCAATAAGATTCAGTAATACCTCCCATTTCCATTGCATCAGTTACAATTAAACCATCATATTTAAATTCATCTCTAATAATTTTTCCACTTAATTCATATGATAATGTGGCTGGTGTTTTTGTTGAATCCATACTTGGNACNGCTATATGCCCTGTCATTATCATTTTAACATTAGCATCAAGTGANTTTTTAAAAGGTAATAAATCAATTTCTCTGAATTTTTTTTCACTTTTATTAATAATTGGAAGNGTTGTGTGAGAATCAGTTTCAGTATCACCATGTCCAGGGAAATGTTTGATACAAGCAATAATGCCATTATCCTGACATCCTTTAATAAATTCAGAAGAATACTTTGTTACTATTTCGGGAGTNTCACCATATGATCTAAAATTAATTATAGGATTTTTAGGGTTACTATTCACATCAACAACAGGAGCAAATGTAATNTGAACACCAAGTGCTCTTGCCTCGATTGCTGTTATTCTACCATGTTCATATGATAATTTAGGATCATTTGTTGCAGACATTGCCATGCTNGANGGGAAAAGTGTAGCACCAGATACTTTTTGACCAACNCCTCTTTCAAAGTCAGCAGCAACTAATAATGGAATTTCAGAGAAACTTTGTAATTCGTTTAAATTAAAAATAGTTCCATGAGCAGATCCAACATAAGTAACAATTCCTCCAATATAATGTTTAATAATCATCTTTTTTATTTCAATAAATCTTGGATCATCATTTCTATAAAAATCTCCTGTATATCTAAGCATAAACATTTGACCAATTTTTTGTTCTAAAGATAATTTATTGACCATTGAATTAACATTGATTGATGATGCAGATAAAAAAATATTAAAAATTAGAATATTTAAAATTATTGTTTTAATCATTTTAAAATTATTTAATAACCTTTTTTGCTCTTTTGTCAGAAATAGAAGTAAATAAATTATAGGGATTAAGGCCTANATCCTCTGCAATNATTTCAATTGGTATATGATTGTTATTATCTTTACCCCAAATTAATACTTTTTCACCTTCTTCTGGTTTATCATTTTCAAAATTAACCATAAATTGATCCATACAAACTCTTCCGCATATTTTATATTTTTTGCCATTCCAACTTACATAACCCCTTTTAAACCAAGCTCGTGGCATTCCATCAGCAAAACCAACTTGTATAACTCCAATATTTGAAGATTTTGAGGTTTTATATAATCCTCCATAACTTATTGGNGTGTTTTTTTTAACTCTTCTAACCAANACAATTTGACCTTTAAAATTCATCACAGGTTCAATCTTAGGAATTTTTTTCAATGAGCTGGATGGTAATGCACCATAAAGCAACATTCCTACTCTAACTAAATTATAATTAGAATTATCTAAATTTGAAACACCNCCACTATTTGAAATATGNACCCATTTCAAATCTATTTTATTTTTGATATTATTTAAAATATGATCAAATCTTNTTTTTTGTTCAATTGCAAAAGATAAGTCACCCTCATCTGCTGTNGCTAAATGAGTATATATACCTTCTGGAGGTACATTAATTTTTTCAATAAGATCTTCAAAAAATTGTACTGAGCTTTCATATGGAATTCCTAATCTTGTCATTCCTGTATCAATTTTTAAATGATACTTTGGACANTTTTTATATTTTTTTATATTTTCTTTGAAAATATCTAAATCTGAAAACCAAGAAACGTTAACAATTATATTATATTTTATTGCTAGTTTAAATGATTCATTTGACAATCTTTCAAAAATAATAATATCAGTATTNATCCCATTATTTCTTAGTTCAATAGCTTCATCAATTGTAAAAACTGCAAGAAAATTAATTCCCAATGATTCTAAATGTTTTGATATGGGAATTACACCATGACCATAAGCATCTGCTTTAACTACGGCTAATAAAGAAGTTTTNCCAATTAANTTCTTAATGTTAAGATAGTTATTTTTTAACCTATCTAAATCTATTTCTATAATAGGTTTAGCCATAATTAGTAAATTTTTTATATTGATTTGGATTAATATTTTCTAAAACAGTTAATCCACCAAAAACAGATTTGTATTCACTTTTAATCCAATTTATATTAACTAATTTTGAAAAAAACAATTTTCTATAAAATTCATTTTTTAAAATTATTGAACCATGAATTCCAATTGTATCAAAAAAATTATTTTTTGATTTTAAATCAGTTAAAATCTCTTTAAGACCTTCACAACCGTCATCACATATTTTATAAGCAATTTCATTTCCCATTTTAGCTAATTTAATGATTTTTGGCGATAAATTAGCTAATACAAATTTGCCTTCATGTCCTAAAGCATAATCTAAAACATCATCAAAATTTTTTTTATTATAATGTTCTTTTACAAGTTCAATTAGTTCATTGCAAAAATTATTTTTAANAATATTTTTATTTGATATAAGAAAAAGAATAAGAGTTTTTGCAATCCAATATCCACTACCAACATCATTATTTTCAAATCCTAAACCGCCAGATATAATTAATTTTTTATTTTTATTTGAATTAGATATTCCTATACTACCTGTACCNACCAATAATGTGGTNCCTATATTATTACCCCATATNGTTTTATGTGCAAGTTCNGCATCTGAAGTCAATATAATTTTACTATTNCTATAGAAATTTTTAAAAAAACAATTTAAATCGTTTTTATATTTTTTATTACTGATTCCAGCTAAGCCTAAAACAATTGATTTAATATCATTTACATTAATATTGTTTAATTCTTGAATTTTTTTTAATTCATCAAATAAATTTTTTAATCCGTCAGATCCATGAAAATTAGGATTGCTACCTGAAGTTGAATATTCATACTTTAATTTTTTTTTAATATCAGCAATTAAAAAATCTGTTTTTGAACCTCCGCCATCAATTGAAATAATTAAATTATTTTGATTCATATTTTTCTAATAAATAAATTTTTAAATCGTTAAAATTGTTAAATACTTTAGTAGAACATCCTAAAATCCATGAACTAGTTTTATTTATAGGAAAATTTAAAATAAGATATACTGGTTTTGAAAAATAATATGCCATTGTTAATTCCCCATGTGTTCCACCACCAAGAATAACAGAATCATCCCATAAACAAATAACATAGTCTGTATCTTCTTTTATAAATGATAAATCCCTGTCAATAATTTTATGAATAACACTATTAAATTTTTTTGGATTTTTATTAATCCAATTTCTATAATTTTTTATTTCGTATTCACTTAAAGTTTTATTTTGAATTTCAACTGGATCTATAACATCATGGTTAAGATTTTCGTTCAACCATTTTTTAATTTTTACTCTCCATAAAGATCCGGAATCTTTTGCATTTTCCATACCACCTGATAAATAAGCAATCATGAACTATGATTTTTTGAATATAAATAAATATTCAACATATAATTAATTATTATAAAAAAAAGAACAAAAATTAGAAAAATCATACTATAACTATTTTCAAATAAAATTGATCTTAAAAATTCAACTAATATATATGTTGGAAAAAATTCAATGAATATTTTTAATGGATCAGGATAAAAACTTATTGGAATCAACCAGCAAGAAAAGAAATAGATAAAAATGATGAATAAAAAAACAAGAATTGAAGATTTTTCAAAGTTAAAATTTAATATTCCAAATGTAAAACCAAGGTTAGATGAAAGAAGTATATTTAAAATTATAAAAATTGAATAAAAAAAATAAAATTGAATGTTAAAAACAGTGCCAATTAATAAGTGTAAAATAATAAAAATTAAAATTGATCTAAGAAATTCAAGTGGAATAATTGACAATATGTAATTAAAAATAAATGAAATTTGAGATGTAGGTGTAATATTAATTTGACTTAATAATTTAGTTTTTTTCATAATTTGTATGTCACTAAATGTAAATAAAAATGAAGATGCAAATGATATTGAAAAAATTATTCCTAATAAAATCCAAGATTCATCTGGAAAATTTTTATAAACAGGTGATTGTGATATCAAAACAAAACCTATTATAAGCATGAAAATAATTGGCAATAAAAGAGAAACTATAGTTTCAATTAAAAAATTATGTATAAAAAATTGTATTCTTCTAATTAAAAATGCTTTAAAAATATTCAAAATTTATTCCTGAGTAGAATTTAAAAAAAGAGTATCGAGACCAACTTTACTTATTTGAAAATCAATTAAATTATTATTTAAAACTTTTTTTAAAACTTTGAATAACTCATCTTTATCTTTCCCATAAAATTCAAAAAAATTATTTTCTCTTTTAGATTGAATCAACATGAAATTATTTGAAAGATCATTAAAAAGTTTATCATTTAAGTTTTTAAACTCTAAAACAAATTTATATAAATTATCAGTTTTATTAACTAATTGTTTGTAAGTACCATCAAGAACAATTTTACCATTGCTTAAAAAGATTATTCTTTCATCAATATTATCAATTTCCAAAAGTGTTTGAGTACTATATATTATAGTTTTTTCACCTTTTATTTCATTAATATATTTCCATAGTCTACTTTTAGAATTTAAATCTAATGATATAGTTGGTTCATCTAATAAAATAATTGAAGGATCATGCAAAAGAGTTCTTACAAAAATAATTTTTCTTAAAAATCCAAAAGATAATTCACCTGGAAATTTATATAAAAGACTTTTTAAGTGAAATTTTTCAGTTAAAAAATCTATTCTTTCAAAAATTTGTTTTTGTTCCATTTCATAAATTCTTCCATGAAACTGTAAATTTTCTAAAATATTTAAATTATCATCTAAATTTATGTATTGTGGCATATAACCAATTTTTAAACGTAATTTTCTATCTCCAGTTGAAATATTATCACCATTGATATAAATTGAACCAAAATCAGGTGATATACCACCTGCAATCATTTTTAGCAATAATGATTTCCCTGAATCATTAGGACCTAAAATAGATGTTATTGTACCTTTTTCAATTCCAAATGATAAACCAGCTAAAATAGATTTATTTTCAACATTCTTACCAATTTTTTTTAATGATATTGATGCTTCCATATTAATGAGCGCTAAGCCAAGAATCTCCAATACCATAATCAATTATTAAAGGGACATCTAACTTCATTGCATTTTCCATTTCAAATAGTACCATTGTTTTTAATTTATCAATCTCATCTTCAGGGGTTTCAAAAATTAATTCATCATGAATCTGTAAAATCATCTTTGATTTAAAATTATTTATTAAAATATTTTTGTGGATAGCTATCATTGCAATTTTAATTAGTTCTGCAGCGGTTCCTTGAATAGGCATATTGATTACTGCTCTTTCAATAGAACTTCTTATTCTTTGATTATCATTTAAAATATCATAACAATATCTTCTTCTTCCTAATATTGTTTTAACATATTTATTTTTTCTTGCAAAATCTAAGGTATTATTTATATAATTTTTTATTCCTGAATATCTTTCAAAATATGATGAAATTATTTTTTTTGACTCAGCCATTGGTATTCCGAGTTCCTGAGATAATCTATAAGGTCCAGCACCATACATAACTCCAAAATTTACAATTTTTGCAGTTCTTCTCATATCATTTGAAACATTTTCAATTGGGACATTAAATAAATTAGAACTTGTTCTTGCATGAATATCTTCATTATTTATAAATGCATTAATTAAGTTCTCATCTTTACTCAAATGTGCCATAATTCGTAATTCAATTTGTGAGTAGTCAGCTGAAAAAATTTTCCAACCATTTTTTTGAGGTACAAATGCATTTCTAATTTCTTTACCATTGTTTGTTCTAATAGGAATATTTTGAAAATTAGGATTACTACTTGATAATCTTCCAGTTGATGTAATAGTTTGGCTAAAAGATGTATGAATTCTACCAGTTTCCTTGTTAATTAATTCTGGTAGAGTATCAACATATGTTGACTTTAATTTTTGAATAGTTCTATACTCTAATATTTTTTTAGGAAGAGGGTGCGTGTTTTTTAAAAATTCAAGAACAGTTACATCTGTAGATCTTTTTTTTACTTGTTTTAATCCTATTTCATCAAACAATATTTCTGAAAGTTGTTTTGGAGAATTAATATTAAACTCTTTTCCTGATATTTTAAAAATTTCTTTAGATAATAAAAGAAGTTTGTTTTCCATCCAAAGAGACATTTTCTTCATCATGTCCTTGTCAACATATACACCATTTAACTCCATGTCAGTTAACACATCAATTAATGGCAATTCAATTTTTTGAAAAAAATCATATAAACCATCATTTAAAATTTTATCATTTAGTTTTTTAACTAATTGCAGACACACATCTGCATCTTCAACAGCATAAAAGGTTATTTTTTCAAGTTTAACATCGTACATTTTTTTTTGATCTTTTCCAACACCAATTAGTTGTGAAATAGGCATCATTTCATAATTGAGATATTCTTGGCTTAAACGATCTANTTTGTAACTACGTTCTTCNGGTTTAATTAAGTGAGATGCAATCATTGTATCAAATGNAATTGAATTAATATAAATNTTGTGTCTTTTAAAAATCAATAAATCATATTTAATATTTTGACCACATTTATGTATTTTTTCATTCTCAAGTATTTCTTTCAACTGTNAAAGAACAGTTTTTAAATCATCTTCACCATTAAAAATATTTTTTTTCTTATTTGGAAATAAAATTGGTANATACCAACCACTATTTTTATTAATAGANAAACTAAATCCTACAATATCTGCTTCAATTGGATTAACACTAGTAGTTTCCAAATCNAATGAAATTAATTTTGAGTTTTTTAATTCATTNATCATATTACGNAATTTTGAATCATNATCAACAATCAAATAAGATTTTTTTATTTTATTATTTTTTTTGNTTGANTTTGAANAATNTAATTCTTTTTTAAACTTATNAAATTCTAACTCATCAAAAATATTANTAAGTTTTTTTAAGTTAAATTCTTTCAATCTCAAATCTTTAAAGTCNACGTCTAAATCCATATCAGTCTTAATTGTTACTAATTTTTTTGACAAATAAGCTAATTCAGATTCATTTTTTAAAGAGTCTCTTATTTTTTTATTNTCTATATCATCTGCGTTTTCTAANATTTTTTCAAAAGAACCATATTTTTCTAATAATTTTACTGCAGTTTTTACACCTACACCACGTACTCCTGGTACATTATCTGAACTATCTCCCATCAATCCTAACANATCAACTATTTGAGATGGAGGAACTCCCCATTTTTTTTTCACTTCATCAGGACCATATATAATAGTTGCACCATTTTTGCCTGGAGAATGAAGTTTGATATTGGAATCAACTAATTGCATAAAATCTTTATCGCCACTAATTATTNTGCAATTTAAATTATTTTTCTTCCCCANAATAGCAAGCGTTCCAATGATATCATCTGCCTCAAATCCATTAACTAATAAACTTTTTATATTAAATGATTCAACTAAATCCCATAAAATAGAAAGCTGAGATCTAAGTTCGTCAGGCATTTTTTCACGAGTGGCCTTATATTCAGGATACATCTTGTGTCTGAAAGTTTTCTCTTTTCCATCAAAAACTGCTACAATGTAATCGGGAGAATCTTCTTTAATTAACTTTAGTAAAGTGTTTGTAAAACCATAAAGAGCACTAGTATGTTGACCTTTTGTATTAATTAGTGGATTTCTAATTAAGGCAAAATGGGATCTATATAGAAGTGCATAACCGTCAATGAGATAAAAATTATTTTTTTTTATTTTTTTCATTAATGAATTAGATTTTACATTTACTTATTTACACAACATAATGTAACTTTATAATAGTTTTAAATAAAAAGATAATTAATTTGGAGAANTTTTATGAGTCAACCATTTACTTTACCCGATTTACCTTATTCACAGGATGCATTAGCACCTACTATATCATCTGATACCATAGGTTTTCATTATGGTAAACATCATGCCGCATATTTTAATATGCTAAATAATCTTGTAAAAGATACGAAATTTGCTGAAATGGAACTTGAACAAGTTGTCAAGGAAAGTTTTGGTAATTCCGAATCCCAAAAAATTTTTAATAATGCAGGTCAAGCATGGAATCACATACTTTATTGGAATCAAATGACACCAGGAGGATCNAAGAATCCATCTGGCAATTTATTATCAATGATTGAAGAAAATTTTGAAACTTTCGATAAATTTAAAGAAGATTTTGTGGTTGCATCTGTGGGTGTTTTTGGTAGCGGTTGGTGTTGGTTAGTACAAAACAATAATAAACTTGAAATATTAGGCACACCAAATGCTGAAAATCCNTTATGTCATAATAAAAACGCATTATTGGGACTTGATGTTTGGGAGCATGCCTATTATTTAGATTATCAAAATGTAAGACCAAATCATGTTAAAGCAGTTTTAGACAATATAATCAACTGGNATTTNGTTGCTGATAGACTAATATAAAATATTTAGAAAGATAGGAGAGAAATCTCCTATCTTTCTAATTTTCTTGATAAAATTACTTTCATTGATGTACCATTTTTTTTTGAAGAAGATTCAACTTTAACTGTTCCTAGTAAAAAATCCTCAACAATTCTTTTTACCATACTTAATCCAATTCCCCATCCTTGTTTTTTACTAGAAAAACCTGGTCTAAATATATTATTCCAATCTTTTTTAGGTATTCCATTACCGTTATCCTTAATCAAAATAACTACATTTTTTAAATCTTTTTTTACTTGTATTAAAATCAAACCTTTTTTGTTAACAATTGAATCAATTGCATTTTTAATTAAATTTTCAATTGACCATTTTAATAATACTAATGAAGTAAAAATTTCAATTTCATTTGATTGAATTTCCAACTTTATTTTTATTTCATCTTTAGGTAATCTTCTTTTAAANTAGTGGGTTAAATCTATTAATAATTTGTTTAAAGAAATTAANTCAAATTTTGGCTTTGAACCAATCTTTGAGAATCTTCTACTTATTTCATTTAATCTATTAACATCAGCTTTCATATCTNNAATTAATTTATTTACATCTTTAGGATGATCATTTAGTCTTTCTATCCAACCCATTAATGATGATACTGGAGTTCCAAGTTGATGAGCTGTTTCTCTNGCCATACCAAACCAAATATTTTGTTTTTCAGCCTTTCTTATTATTTCAAAACCAATGAAACCAAATAAAATAAAAAAACTAACAGCAATAAGTTGTATATATGGTAGAATTTGCAACCTTTTAACAATTAAAGAATCTCCATAATGNAAATAACCAATTTTGAATTTTTTTTCATTGTTAATTTTTATTTCAAGNGNTATGGGATTATTTTGATTATTCATTGATAAAATTATTTTTTTCAAATCTTTTTTTGATAAAGTATTTTCATCATTTAAATTTTTCCAAATAACTGGATTTCCTAATGTATCAGACTGAATAATAGGAAATGTTACTTTTTGAATAATTTCACTAAATACAAAATCTAATTCCACATCATTTGATTCTGTTATACCCTTAACAATTAATTCAGCATANAAATTCATAGTTTTTCTNCTATCATTCCTTAAACTATTTATTATTGATTGATTATAAAAAAATAAACTGATTATCATAGCCATAGCTATAAAAAACAAAGCGGTTTTAATATTTTTTAATTGTTTATATACCCACATACAAGAAATATATAAAGCGAGGAGTTGTTATGCTATGAAATANAATTAGTATTTTTCATGTATTTTATTATTTGGTCAACTTCATCATCAAGAGTAGAAGTTGATGTGTTTACAGTAATTTCAGCATTCTTGGGTTCTTCATAAGGATCATCAATTCCTGTAAAGTTTTTAATTTCTCCAGATCTAGCTTTTGCATATAGGCCTTTTACATCTCTTTGTTCACACACTTCAATTGGACATTTTACAAAAACTTCAATNAAATTTCCAATTTCTGATCTTGCATATTCTCTTTCAGATAAATAGGGAGAAATAAATGCACACACCACAATGACTCCATGCTTAACTAATTGTTGAGCTACAAATGTAACTCNTTGGATGTTTTTATCTCTATCCTCTTTGCTGAAGCCTAAATCTTTTGTTAGTTTTTGTCTAACGACGTCACCATCTAAAATTTGAACTCTATATCCCATATCAATTAACTTTTCAACTAAAGGAAGAGATATAGTTGTTTTTCCTGAGCCTGATAACCCAGTAAGCCAAATTGCTACTCCTTTCTCATAATTATTTAATGGAGTTAGTGGTTTATTTTGATTCATTTTTATAATACCTTAATAAAATTTGATTAATTTCCGGACGAGTGAATTCAATAGGCAAATTTTCACCATTCATTAACATTTCACGAACTTTTGTACCACTTAAAAATATTTTGTCTTCATTTTTTGCAATTGAAGTTTTAGAAGTAGACATAGAATTTGTTCGTTTGCAATAAAAAGCATGTTCAAAAAATAATAAATTGATTTTTATGTCATCATAATCAAAATTATCAAATATTTTTTGCGCATCATATGTTCCATAGTAATTTCCAACACCAGCATGATCTCTTCCTACTATAAAATGAGTACATCCATAATTCTGTCTTGTCAAAGCATGAAATACAGCTTCTCTTGGACCAGCATAACGCATAAACGCAGGATAAACAGCTAACATTGCATGATTTTTTGGAAAATAATTTTTTAATAAGGATTGATAACATTCCATTCTTATTTTTGCTGGGATGTCATCTTCTTTAGTATCTCCAACGATAGGATTAATTAACAATCCATCAACTTGCTCTAATGCACATTTTAATAAATATTCATGAGCACGATGAATTGGATTTCTAGTTTGAAATCCAACAATAGTTTTCCATCCTCTTTCAGAAAAATGTTTTCTTAAATCTTTTGGATCGTATACATAATCACTAAAATTTTGAAATTCGTTTAGTTGATATGCTTCAATTTCACCTGAAACATACCAGTCACCGGAATTTTTTAAAACATTAACACCTGGATGTTTTAAATCTTCAGTTAAAAAAATTGATAAAGCTTCTTCCGATTTGTTTGGTTTAAAAATATCTGAAATAAAAATTTTACCTATTATATTACCATTTGAGTTCGAAAGAAATACTTCATCGTGGTTTTTAATAATTTTTCTTTGGTCATTTGAAATTGGTAATACAATTGGTAAGGACCAAACAATATTATTTGACAATCTCATTGATTTTAGTACAGACAAATAATCTTTTTCATTCATAAATCCATCAATAGGGCTATAAGCACCATTTGCTATTAGTAAAAAATCTGAAACTGAGCGATTTGTTAAAGAAATTACATGATTTGTTTTTGGATCAAATTCAGAGGGTTTGCTTTTATAAAGATTAATTAACTTATTTCCGTGAGGTTTAATCATAAAATCATTTACTAAATTAATTCGAAAGTTAATACTTATTTTATTAGACGCATAGGTCTAAAAAAAATAAATGAAAGTATTATTAATGAAAGAAAAGTAGAATATGAAATCAAATAAGATAAATTGTAAAAATTATTTTTAGTTTTAAAAACTATTTCGTGTTTTCCTTTTGGAACAAAAACACCTCTTAAAGCATGATTTGTCCTAAAAATATTTATTTTTTTACCATCAATAAAAGCATCCCAACCAGGAAAATAATAAATTTCAGATAATACTAGAAAACCATCACCGTTATTAATTACATCTAAAATAATTTCATTTTCGGAATATTTTGATAAAATGATTTCACCTTTTTTTAAAACTTT
>PAOF01000007.1 GCA_002707905.1 Fidelibacterota bacterium | reverse complement strand
ATGATTTTTCCATATCAGGAGATATTCCTTCAACAGGTCCCCATGTTGCTAAAAATCTATTTCCTACAGTTCTAAGCATTAATCTAGCTAAGTAAGTAGGTATATCACTCCTTGGAATTTCTTCATTTTCAATAGCTTCTAGCAAAATAGTTCCATAATTTGGACGAGATGCTAAAACATGTAATATTTCTAATTTTTCATCTTGATTATAATTAGGATAATTTTCAAGCAAAAGATATGCCAATTCATCACTATCAAAATATGCGACAGAACGAATTGATTCTGCTCGAAGCTTTTTATTATTGATTAAAAATGGAATTTTATCGCTCAACTCAACTCTTTTTTGAGTGGCAAGACCTTTAATAGCTTTAATTTGATCCTTTGTTGGACTTCTCTCATCGCTTAAAAAGGCAACCAAAGTTTCAGCAGCTAACTTATCTCCAAAAAGAATTGAAATATCTAATGCTAGATCTGATGATTCACCTTGATTTAAACGAAGAGTTTGATATGTATTTGACCAATTTTTAGGAGTGGTTACCTCAGGGAAACCTTCTAATGCATCTCTAATTCCTAACAATAAGTGATTTCTATCTTTTTTATTATTTTGAATCTCCTCAACTACTGGAAACAATTTATTATCTACAGTTAACCTTCTTGCTATAAATCTTTTAATTTTATTTATTTTAGAATTAGAAGCAATTTTCATTGCTCTATCAGGNTCAGATGAAAGAATTGGTTCAATTCCATACCATAAAATAAAAGGTATNTTAGGGTCNTCTGAATCTACTCCAAATGATACTAAATTATGTGCAATGTCCCATCTATTATCATGTTCAATTCTTTGTAAAGCAGAGGCTAAGTACAATCTTACTACTGGAGATGAATCGTTTTTACTCATTTGAACAAATTTATTTAAAGTTGTATTAGTTACATCAAAATCCTCAGTGAGAAGTTGAATAGACCATGCTCTNACATGCTCATCTGGATCTGATAGGTAACTAGTGAGTTGTATTTCATTAAGGTTATTTGTTACATGTAAAGACCATAAGGCTCTTAATCTATGGTCAGAATTTTTTGAAGAATTAAAAATATCAAAAAGTTTATTTACTGCAATTGGATTAATAGAAGTNTTTGAGGCTCTTTTTTGTAGTATNAGTTGAGCTCTTCTAGAATGCCAAGAGCTCTTACTTAATTGAAGATTTGCTAGCTCTATATCATCTAATTTATCTAAATCAGCAAATCTTCCGTCCCAATTTTCCGCTTGAGAATTTTTAGGTGATATTCTATAAATTCTTCCAGTATCCCTTGTTCTNACTGTATCTCCACAAATTTCCGCATCATGCCAATCTAACATATAAATAGAACCATCTGGGCCGATTTCTGTACTAAAACCAACAAATTGAGCATTATTAGCAATTAACAAGTCTTCACCNTGAGAACCAACAAAACTTGAACCTTTAGGTGTTAATTTATCTGACAAGAGAGCATGTTCGTGAATATTTCCCATAAAAATTTGACCATGATANTCATCTGGAAATGCATCTGATTGATAAATCCTAGCTCCACCATGTGCAGANCTGTGTCTATGATTNGTGATAGTTCTAATATCATCATAGGCATTTTCATTAAAATGACTTGAGGCTTGTCTGTGGTAAAGTCCTCCTGGAACTATATGCCACAAATGTGGTATTACACATGCGGTAGTAAAAATTTGACCTTTTGAATCAAAATCAAGACCCCATGGATTGCTTGTTCCATGCGCAACNACTTCAAAACGATCTTTAATAGGATGNTATCTAAATACACCTGCATTAAAAGGAACTGGTTCATCAGCATANTCTATATTGGGATTTAATATATCTGCAAGTTCATCGATTTTATTCCACCAATCATCAGGTAATTTTTGAATTCCTGCTGCTTTAATTGCTTCAGTTTTCCAACNAAGAATTTCCTCATACTTCNCACCAGCACCACTTAACCAATTACCTTTCTCATCCATATAGTTATTTGTGAATTCATCCATTTTTAAACTCAAAGTATATTCAATTTCATCATATTTTTTTTGTTGCTCAGGTGTCAAATTAAGAACTTCTTTTCCAAATTCATCTTTTCCTGGATANGGTTGATTAAACTCAAAAACTTTACTTTTTCCAGCAGGCTTNCCAACATTTGAAGGTGTAAAAACNCCTTGAACTCCATACAACCAACCATCAGGACCCCAATTGAAACTATTCAGTGTTTCATGTAAATCTGTATCTCCCCAACCAGTCAGTCTTATTTCAATATCTTCNACATCCGCTTTATCATCATTATTTTTATCTGGAATAAATANAAGATTTGGAGGGGCACCTACCCAAAGACCATCAAAACCAACAGCAATGGCTGATGGAAAAACTAATCCTTCGACAAATACTTTTTTAGAATCAGCTACTCCATCATTATCAGTATCCTCAAGAATTAAAATTCTACTTTCCTTGGTAACATGAATTCCNTTNCCAGAACCAAACATATCCATATTTTCTGCAATCCATAACCTACCTTTATTATCCCAACAAAAAGCCATAGGTTGACGCATCATTGGCTCGGAAGCAAATAAGTTAACGTTAAAATCTTCATGAACGGTCATTACNTTAAGAGCTTCTTCAGGNGTTAAAAATTTAGCATTCCTACCTTCTTCTGATGCTAANCCCCATTGTGAATAAGCAATAGCAGATCTTTCTCCACTNGTAGTTGAATTTCGTTCTTTCCAACGATCTTCTTGAGCAAAATCAGACCAATATTCAGTTAATTTTATATCATTAAAGTCTCCCTGATAAACGATTAATTGATATTTTAANTTTTGTGTTTCATNNTTTTTAATGATCCAATCACCTAATCTTGTAGGTGCTGGTCCAACCCCAAATTCATTGTCTACACGCCATGGTTGGGGATGATTGATATTTTCAGCATGATCAAACATAGCAACATGAACAAGATCATCAGAATTATTAAGTTTCATAGCAATATCTAACCAAACAGCACGTTTACCCTCACCTGCCTGATCTTTATTTCTAACTGCATTAATTACTTTAGTTTCAACACCCTCTTTCCAAGGCATTCTTAAAAAAAGTGGACTATATTCATGCTCTTCAATAATCAAATCTTTTTGGGCAAAACCCTCCCAATGGACATCAATAAAATAAGATTCATTTTTGTATTTTAAATTCCATGTAAGTGTCTCAGTTAATAAAGTTTCACCATTTTTATCAAGTAAATCATAAACTGTTCTCCATTTAACTGAAGGGTCNGAATCTGTGGATTTTGGACGAAGAACAATTACATTTTTTCTGTTCCAATACTCTGTTGANTCTCCATAGAAATNTTTAGTAGGATGATGAAAATAATCTCTNGCTAAATATGGATCTATACCATTTGAAATTAATTGAGTATCTTTTTCTTTAACCAACGCTTCGTATTTTGTTCTAGCTAACTCTTCATCTATTCCGTACCAATCAATTTCNTCAATTGCAGACTTATATGAATCAATAATTATTTTTTCATTTTCTAACTGTTTATCAGTCAAAGGTAATTTTTCTTTTATTCCTTTAAAACCCCAATACAAACCAGTTTGGTGCTTATGATGTGAAGGGCTGTATTCNGTTATGTTGGAATTACCATCAGGGGATANAATAGGNTGAATATAGGGTCTNAAGTTTGTTCCAGCATTTTGTGTAAGTATAGGCTTTTCAGATCCTTTTAAATAAATTTTTATTGAATTACTTTGATTATCCATTGTAGCTGTAAGCAATGGAANNNTTGAACTTACATCATTGTTTTNAGAATTAATATCAATTGAGTTTTGAGTAGTATTACAGGAGAATAAGAAAAAAATAGTTATTAGTAAATGGTATTTAATTGCTAAACGTAACATTTTAAACTCCTAAGGTAAATGATGGTAAATGAATAATTTCTCCCCCTTTATTAGTTGATTCGTGAGCACACAAACCTACACATGTCCAATTTGCACTCGTAACTGCGTTTGGCCAAGGATCACGATNTTCAATTAATGCAGAGATCATTTCGTTTGCCATATGNGGGTGCGAACCACCATGTCCACCACCTTGAATAAATGAAAGATGGTCNGCATCTTGAATTCCAGTTGTAAACTTTTGAATTTCTTTTGGTAATAAATGAGCAAAATCTGGAATAGTAACTTTNGATGGTATTTCTTTCTCNGGTAATTTAGCTGTATGAATAANGTGNTCTTCACCTTCAACTAATGACCACTCAAAAGATTTTTTTGTACCATATACATCAAAAGATTCACGATACTGCCTTGCAGTATCAAAAAGAAATCTCCATATATGAGCTGNAATACTATGATCTTTAATTTTAATGTGACACGTTTCAACAGAATGCGAGTTATTTGATTTTTTTGCTATATCTTCATTTACAGAACCTGAACCAAATGATGAAACATACTCGGCTTTACCATCAACTAAACCTAGAACAGGAGAAACAACATGAGTTGCGTAATGCATAGGAATCATTTTTTCCCAATAATCTGGCCAACCTTCCATATCCTGAGGGTGTGATGCTTGCATAAATTGNATATCACCCATTTCACCTTTTTNATACATTTCTTTAATGAATAAGAATTCTCTACTATAAACTACAGTTTCAGCCATCATGTATTTAAGACCAGTTTCTTTTACTAAATCAACAATTTGTTTACATTCTTCAATTGATGTTGACATTGGAACTGTACACATTACATTTTTTCCAGCCTTTAACGATTCTATTGACATCCAACCATGGTCCGGAATTGGAGAATTTATATGAACAAGGTCAATATCTGGGTCTTTTAACATCTCATNAAAATCTACATATCTTTTTTCAATATTAAATTGATTTGCTATCTTGTTTAATTCAGACTCATTTCTTCTNCAGACAGCATACATTTTTGCATTAGGATGAGATTGATATATTGAAATAAATTCAGCTCCAAAACCTAAGCCCACAATAGCAACATTAATTTTATCTTTCATTAAAACCCTCCCAAAGTTCTAATTAAGTAAATTTTAAAAATTTACCTTAATTTACGTAAAAATTTATTAACACTAAAATAGTTATATTTAATAATAAGAATTATTCCACTTTAATTGATTTTTAATATCAGACACTGATGTNTTTTCATCAATAATAATTAATTCAACATCATTCATTTCAGCAAAATCAATTAAATGGTCAACTTCTAAATCAAAAGTTAAACAGGTATGATGAGAGCCTCCACATAAAATCCAAGAATGTGCTGCAATATCTAAATTTGGCGATGGTTTCCAAAGAGCTCTTGCCACTGGAAGGTTAGGTAAATTTTCTTTTATTTCAACTGATTCAACCTTATTTACAATCAATCTAAATCTTTTTCCCAAATCAATCATTGATATATTAAGCGCTGATCCTTTTTTTGAATCAAACACCAACCTAACTGGATCATTTTTTCCACCAATACTCAAAGGGTGGATCTCACATGATATATTTCCATTAGAAATTGATGGACAAACTTCTAACATATGAGAACCTAACACCAAACTTTCATTTGAGTTTAAATGGTAAGTGTAATCCTCCATAAATGAGGTTCCACCATTTAAGTCATAAGTCATTGACTTGATTATTCTTACTAAAGATGCAACCTTCCAATCACCTTCAGCCCCAAAACCATAACCATCATTCATTAGCCTTTGCACTGAAATTCCAGGCAATTGTTTCAAATTNCCTAAATCTTCAAAAGTATCTGTAAATGCAGCATAACCACCATCAATCAAAAAATTTCTTAAAGCTAACTCTATTAATGCTGCATCTTTTAAATCTTCATTTCTTCTTCCATTATACATCAATTCATCACTGACTTTATAATTTTCATAATATTCATCTAGCAGAATATTAATTTGTTTATCACTAAATGACTTTATTTGATCAGATAATTTACTAATTCCAAAACCATTGACATCAATGTTGAATCTAATTTGAGCATCAATCTTGTCACCTTCAGTAACTGCAACGTTTCTCATATTATCACCAAATCTAGCAACTTTCATTTTTTTCATTTCCATTGTTCCAATGGCTGCTCTATTCCATTTTGAAATTTTATTAATCAATTCACTATTTTTATAATGTCCAACAACTATTTTTCGAGCAATATTCATCCTAGAAGTTATATAACCAAATTCTCGATCCCCATGAGCTGACTGATGAATATTCATATAATTCATATCTATTGAATCCCACGGAATATGTTGATTGTATTGTGTATGTAAATGTAAAAGGGGTTTTGCAAGCGTTTTCAAACCATCAATCCACATTCTAGATGGAGAAAATGTATGCATCCAACAAATAATCCCTATGCAATTAGAATTATTATTTGCTTCGGTAAATAAATTCTTTATTTCATTTGTGCTCTTTAANATTCCTTTAGAAATAATATTTGTTATTATAGAGGAATTTGAGTTTANGGATTTTGATATAGCAACTGAATTGTTTTCAATTTCAATGAGAGCAGAATCACCGTACAAATTTTGAGTACCAGCTATAAACCATATTTCATAATTCTTGAAATCCATTTATAAAAAAACTATCCTGAAAAATATATGTAGGCAAATAATATTAATAATAAAACAACAATGGTCATTACAATATCATTTGTAGAAACNCTTGAACGGTCCTTATTTTTTTGATCNTCTGATAGTGTAAAAAAAGTNAGTCCTTTAATACTTTTTTTATCTGGTTCTTCAGTAAAATAACTTACAACAACCATAGTTATTGCACTTACAATAAAAATAAGGAGGCTATAGTATTGAAAAAAAATATTATTAACCACCCAAAAGAAAGTACCTTCTTTGTAAGAAAAATCAGACATTAGTGAAACTGGAGTATCTACTGCTAATCTAAACAAACCCATTATAAAGCCTATAGTTAGAGCAGATAAACAACCTTTAGCATTTAANCGTTTATTTGCTACACCAAAGAAAAAAACTGTAAAAATTGGAGGTGCTAAATAACCCTGCACAGATTGTAAATAATTATACAATCCTCTACTTCCCTGGATAACTGGAATCCACATTAATCCAATAAAAATCATTATAATAGTGGCTATTCTNCCTACTTTTACTAATTCTTCTTGACTCGACTTAGGTTTTAATTTTGAATAAAAATCCATTGTAAATAAAGTAGATGATGCATTAAAAACACCAGCTAAGGAACTCATTAATGCAGCCAACAATCCAGCNACAACCACCCCTCTAATACCTATNGGTAAAACAGCAGAAACAAGTANAGGNAATGCTTGCTGTGCATTTTCATTAATTGTTTCTCCATTACTATCAAGTAAAACATTTGAAATCATATCAATCTTACCAGTTTTTGCAAGAGCAATACATATCATACCAGGTATAATAAATATAAATACGGGCAATAATTTTAAAAAAGCTGCTGCAATTGTACCTTTTCTTGCTTCACTTAAATTTGAAGACCCTAATAATCTCTGAACAATATATTGGTCAGTACACCAATACCATAAACCAATGATTGGAGCAGCAAATAACATTCCAAGCCATGGATAATCAGAATTAAAATACCATGCCATTACATTTTCATTTTTTATGGGAGACCATGTACCANTCATTCCATCTGGAACNAATGGCCTCCATAAATTAAACATTTCTGAACCAAGAACCGTTCTAAGTTCAGACCAACCACCTAATGCTTGTANGCCAAAAAATGTTACTAATATTGATCCAAAGATTAAAACAACTGTTTGAATAGCTTCAGTATATGCAACAGCTTTTAATCCACCTAAANCAGTATACAAACCAGTAAAAACGATAATTATAATTGAACCCAACCAAAAACTATCTANACCAAGAAAATTCAAATCTGGGAGTAAGACACCAAAAACAATNCCACCTGCAAATATACCGACAGCAACTTTTGTTAAAACATAAGCNACNAGAGAAATTAAGGAAAGAAGCCATCTAGCTGTTGATGAAAATCTTTTTTCTAAAAACTCAGGCATAGTAAATACTTTAGAACGTATATAAAACGGAGCCATCACCCAGCCTAAAATTAATAAACACCATGCATGAAGTTCATAATGTGCCATTGCAACGCCATCAGTTGCACCAGAACCTGCTAATCCAACTAANTGTTCTGAACCAATATTTGAAGCAAAAATACTTGCCCCAACAACAAACCAACTCAAATTTCTTCCTGCTAAAAAATATTCATCNGAGTTTTGTTTTTGCTGATTAGTAACTTTCCAAGCAACAAATAAAATTATTGCAAAATAAATAAAAATTATTACCCAATCTAGTATAGCAAGTGTGCTTTGCATAAATTCAAGTTAAGATTTTTTTTACAAAAATGCTTGTTTTTTGTCTTTGAATTCAAANTAAAGAACAAAAAAAAAGCCTCAAAAGAGGCTTTTTTTTAATAAGNAGAAATTAATTATTCACCAGCTACAGAAGCTTTTCTATAATCTGTCACAAGTTTTTTAATCTCACCAACTGCTTTTCGTGCCCTACTACCAGCGGCTTTATTTCCATTCATATTTTTTTCATGCTCAGCTTCAAAAGTTTCATAGTGAGCTTTAATTTGATCAAAAAGTTGTTTTGTTTTTGACATATCTATCCTTTTATTTAAAATGTTATTAAAAATTAATTGAGAGAAATTAGTGTTATTTCATCGAAGATAAAAAGTAATTATTTATTTTTTTTAAATCTATACTTTGAAAAAAAATTAGGTTCACTTACAATTAAAAGATCATGGTTTTTATTATAGAAACTCAATCCTTCAGGTTGATACATTTCATCAACATTAAGCGAACCAAGTATTTCTCCAGTCTTATAATTTATATCNATTATTTTTTTGCTTTCATCACTCAAAACTAATACCCTGCNTGATCTATCATCATAAAGTGCTCCTGAAAGATCAGTAAATANANTATCATCCCATTTATTGATATCAAAAGGAACAATTGGGTCAATTGTTTTTTTATTAGTTTTNAAATCNGTTAGTTGAAAATAATAAAACACCATTGGATTTTTTTCTTTAACACTAAAGAAAATATTTTCTCTTTTGTCAAAAGCTAGTCCTTCGGGTCCTTTATTCCCTNTATGATCCATATATTTAATTTTATTAAAATTTTTACTATTTATTGAAATATCATTTTCACCTAAAGGTATATTGCCTAAAAATAAATAACCTTCTTCATTTATAATTCCAAATTCTTGGTTTCCAAGATATACTATATCCTCACTATCCCCAAAATCTTTTCCATTTATAGTTCTAATAAGATTCATATTTGTGTCTGATTCCCAAATNGTATTATGTCTGTTCTCAATGAAAAATAAAGTTNCAGTATTAAAGTTTAAAGTAACGCCAGATAGATCTCCAGCTGTTATCCATTCAATTTCTCTAGATTTAATTAAAGGGGTATAATTATTTAAGGGGCTATCATACTGTAANTNATTATCTTGACTANAATTTGAACAAGAAATAAAAACTAAAATTAAGAAAAAATTATAATATTTATTTATTTTCACATTATAAATTAACAAATTAGTTTTTGAATGTAAATTTGAAACATAAATTATTTTAATATGAAAAAAGAGATTTTATATAATATTATAGATAGAAAAATACTCATTGATAAACTTAACAATGAAACATTTNAACGAAAAACCTGTTCATTTTACAAATACGTCAAAATTGTTAATCCAAAAAAAATNAGAGATGATTTATATTTAAATTGGTCAAAATTAGAAATNTTTNGAAGAATTTACATTTCAAANGAAGGAATAAACGCTCAATTATCCTGCCCTATACATAATTGGAAAAACTTTATTAAAGATCTTANTCNTANAAATATTTTCAAAGATATTTCCATAAAAGAAGCAATAGTTGATGGACAATCATTTTATAAACTTACAATTAAAGTAAGAGATGAAATTGTCTCTTATGGATTACAAAAAAATCAATATGACATGAAAAAAACAGGTAAACACATAAACTCCCATGAGTTTAACAAAAAAATTGAAAATGAGAATACAATTTTAATTGATATGAGAAATTATTATGAAAGCGAAGTTGGAAGATTTAAAAGTGCCATAATACCTGACCAGGAAACATCAAAACAACTATTNCCTCAAGTAAAGAAAATCTTAAAAGGAAAAGAAAATAATGAAATATTAATGTNTTGCACTGGTGGAATAAGATGTGAAAAGGCTAGCTCATATCTAATTAAACAAGGTTTTAAAAATGTAAAACAATTAAAAGGNGGAATAATACAATATGCTCATGATCAAAAAAAATATAATTTTAAATCNAATTTCATTGGAAAAAATTTTGTTTTTGATAGAAGAATGAGTGAAAGAATCACTAANGATGTAATTGGTAAATGTCATATATGTAACANTCCAGCTGATAATCATGTTGACTGCAANAATGATTCATGTCATATATTATTTATTCAATGTNAAGAATGTAATAAAAAATTTAAAGGATGTTGTTCTAAAGAATGTAAAGATTTTTATTTACTTCCAAAAGCAAAACAACAAGAATACAAAAAGAACTCAAATAAAATTATTTCTAAAACTATCAANTCTACTTCCATTAAACCAAGATTAAATTCAATCACAAGGAGATATAAAATTGAANAATAANTACTTTTATAAAATTNTAATCTTATTAACGATTCCTTTAATTATTTCTTTGAAAAATGCGAATGANAACANTTATTATATTAAAAATCAATATCCTTTAAAAAGNACACCNTATTCAGAACTCCCATTGGGTTCGATTAAACCCAATGGTTGGTTAAAAAATCAATTNGAAATAATGGCGAANGGTTTAACNGGAAATTTAGATAGTGTATATAGTAAAGTTATTGGTGAGAGAAATGGATGGCTTGGTGGTGATGGTGATGGATGGGAAAGAGGTCCATATTGGGTCGATGGTTTNCTTCCATTAGCGTATTTATTAGANGATGAGAAATTAATTGAAAAAACAAAACCATGGATTGAATGGAGCTTAAATAATCAACAAGAAAATGGGTATTTTGGTCCTATACCATTTGAAACTGAACCAATTAAAGAACAAGGATTACAAAAGGTGAATCGACGAGATTGGTGGCCACATATGGTAATGTTAAAAGTTTTAAAACAATACTACATGGCCACAAATGATAAACGAGTCATTGAATTAATGACAAATTATTTTAAATATCAACTTAAAGAATTACCTAAGACACCATTAGATCATTGGACTTATTGGGCTAATCGAAGAGGTGGCGATAATTTAATGATTGTATATTGGTTATATAATATTACAAAAGAACCTTTTTTATTAGAACTAGGTGAAATTTTATTTAATCAAACCCATCCCTGGACAGATCATTTTTTAAAAGGAACATTAATTGATCATAATAGCTTTCATTGTGTGAACCTTGCACAAGGAATGAAGCAACCTATTATTTATTATCAAAAAGATTCTGATGAAAAATATATAAAAGCAGTAAAAAAAGCTTTAAGTGATTTAAAAAAATATCATGGTCAACCCCAAGGTATGTACGGTGCTGATGAGCACTTACATGGTAATAATCCAAATCAAGGATCAGAATTTTGTTCTTCGGTTGAATTAATGTTTTCATTAGAAAAAATGCTTGCTATAACTGGTGATACACAATTTGCAGATCATTTAGAATTAATAACTTTTAATGCTTTACCAGCTCAAGCAACTGATGATTTTAATAATCGTCAATATTTTCAATCAGCAAATCAAGTAAAAATTACACGTGCTAACAGAAATTTTGAATGGAATCATGGTCATAAACAAACGGATGCTGTTTTTGGAAAATTTACTGGCTATCCATGTTGCACATCTAATATGCATCAAGGTTGGCCTAAATTTACACAAAACTTATGGTACTCTACTGATGATAATGGTCTTGCAGCATTAATATATTCACCAAGTACAGTAAATGCAAAGGTATCTGATGGAATAGACATCAAATTTACTGAGACCACAAACTATCCATTTGATGACAAGATAAGATTTTCTTTTGAATCAAAAAAGAATGTTAAATTTCCATTCCATCTCAGAATTCCTAAATGGTGTAAAAATCCAGTATTAAAAATTAATGGTAAAAAAACTAATTTTGATGTTTCAAATCAGATTATTAAAATTAATAGGAAATGGAAAAATGGAGATTTTATTGAACTACAACTTCCTATGGAAATATCTATAAGTAGATGGTATGAAAATTCTTTGGCTGTTGAGCGAGGGCCTCTGGTTTATGCATTAAAAATTGATGAAGAATGGAAGAAAATTAATAATANAAAAGATCCTGAGGTTTATGGTGAATACTACTACGAAGTTTTTCCAAAATCAGATTGGAATTATGGTATTTTATATAATTATAAAACAGGTTTGAATAATTATGAAATAATAAAGAAAAAATTCACTGACAAATACCCTTGGAATATTAAAAATGCTCCAATTGAAATAAAAGTAGCAGCAAAGAAAATAAACGAATGGAAAATATACAATGATACTCCAGGTCCTATTCCTTATAGCCATCCATGGGAATTTGATAATCCTGGAAATTCTACAATTGTTAATAATTTTCCAAGTAACGAACCAATTGAAATGATTACATTAATTCCATATGGATGTACAACACTCAGAATAAGTGAATTTCCAATTGTTAGATAATTAGGAAGTTAGTTCTGACCAATTACCTTTAATTGCAATGGTTTGACCATTTGATTGTAAATTGACAAAAAGAGTAGTGCCAACTGGAGAAAAACAAGCACCTGCAAATTCGGATCCACTATAATTATTTTCAGCAATTATATATGGAATTCCAGTTTTTGACATTCCCCACAATCTATTGATATCTTCATTGTCTTCACATATGATAAGGTCTCCCCACGGAGCAACAGAAATATTATCTGGCATGTTTAACATATCATTATTAGAAACTTGATACCAAAGTTCTAATATATTTGAACTTGTATCTATTCTCCAAATTTGACCTTTTTTGAGTGGACCACCAGTTGTACAGATAAAATATATGAAATTATCATTTTGAACTATTCCTTCAGTTCTAGCAAAGATTGAAGCTCCTAAGCTAGCTCCTTTTAATCTTAGAATATCCTTGGATGGATCGGGGTCATCAATTGGTATCCATTTAATATTAAATTTTTCTCCAATATTTATTTTATTTTCATTCCAATTTCTTGTATCTTGATCATTAGAATTAGTAGTAGACAAATAAAATAATTTTCCCTTTTGAAGATTTTGATACTCTTTTGGAGAAAACATATATAACATACCATCATTTCTATCTTCAGTAAGATATAAATTTCCATTTAATCCAAATGCAACAGCTTCATGGCAAAAACGTCCTAGTGATTTCAATGGTTTTGGTGTCTGNACNNAAGGTTCAAGTGANGGTTTAACCTCAAATACATATCCATGATCAATATTCTTTGAAGTTCGTTTATTGATTGTTTCTTCACAAGTTAACCATGAATTCCATGGAGTAACTCCTCCTGCACAATTTTGTTTGGTTCCACTTAAACTAAGATACTGTTTTTCTATTTGAGAATTTTTCTCATCNAAAATTATTGAAGTTGTTCCACCGTAATATTTTGGGTCATAATGGTTGTTTTTGAGCATTTTAATATCTTTTTTAGGTGAATTAAATGGACTTAGTTTCCATCCATCATAAAACTGTAATTCATGATTCCTAATGAGAATAGTTTTATTTTGATAGGAAAAAGCTCCCATCCCATCTGCCAAACCAGGNACCTTAAAACCATCATCCATTTTATCTCCATAAGTTGAAATAATTTTATAATTTAATGAAGGATGAATATCTAATATCTTTTTTGGATCTTTTTTTAATTTTTTGTTGGATATTTTAGAAAAACTCTTGGCTAAAATTGACTGAGAATTAAGNGCAAGATGTAAAAATCCAAAGGACAAATAACCNGTTTTTTTTAAAAANGTTCTACGNGAATTATTATACATNGATTAGCCTCCAAAGNAANTAATAANGATATAGTNAATTATAAAAAATCGTAAATAATTGATCTCAATTTATGGATCATTTTTTTGGAATGNGGAATAGATCTTGTCATAAATAGACCATATAAATTATTTTCATAATCTATCCAAAAATGATTATTGTGGTACCCAGCAAAACGATAAATACCTTTAGGAGCATTCGAACCATCAAATAAAGGTTCGTTTAATATAAAAAGAGAAAATCCAATATCCCANCCTGTATAAAAACCATTGTCATAACGATCNTCTGTATAAGGTTTAGTCATAATATCAAATGAATTTGGAGATAAAATTTCTATTTCATCAAACTTGCCCTTGTTTAATAACATTTCTGAAAATTTCATCATGTCAGGTATTGTGCTTACNAGTCCACTTCCNCCAAAATGACCATTACCCTCTTCTAAATAAGAATTTTGATCAAGTTCGAATGTAAAATATCTCTCATTATCATCTTTAACATGAAGAATTTGAAAATACTGTCTTTCATAATCAGTAATGAAAAATTTTGTNTTAGTCATACCNANNGGAATAAAAATGTTTTGGTTTAAAAAATCATAAAATGTTTGTCCAGNAACAATTTCAATTACTCTTCCTAATATATCATAACTTGCACCATAGAGATATTNACTACCTGGNTCAAATTCAACTGGATAATTAGACACATCTTTAACAAACTTATCAAGATCATTATAAATATTGTCTCTAGCAGGATAATTTTTACTATTTGGATAACCTGAACGATGTGTCATTAAATGAAAAATAGTTATTTCATTGTTACACCTATATAAATTACCCTTACTATTCTTACACATAGTATTTTTAAAATATGGTATATAATCAGATAGTTTATCATCAAATGAAATCATTTCACGTTCATATAAAATCATCATTGCAATACCGGTTATGGTCTTTGTAAGTGACCAAATTGGAAATATGGTTTGATTATTTATAACCATATCCTCNGGAAAATTTGTATTTACAGTTGAATTNACTATAACNTCTTGATCCTTAAATAAAACAAAAGAATTGCTTCCTAAAATTTCATTATTAATCAATAAATTTTGATATTCAACAACTTTGTCATTCAAGGATTCAAAATCTTTACTATTACTTGAACAGGAAAAAAACAAAAGAGTTAATAAAAATAATTTTATTTTCATAATTATCTCAAATCCATAACTTCTAATATACCTTCACCTTCAAATTTTTTTTCACTAATAATCAATTCTGTTTCTGTTAAAAATCTTGTATAAGTTGGATCAATAGTTGACATTTGAAATATAGATTTTATAGGCCCAGGAACATTACCCCTATCAAAAAGATTGGTTTCGTCGATTACATTATTNCTACTAAAAGTAAGCTTAACATCAGATTTCTTGCTTTTTAAAATAAAAACTTTATTTGGATATTCATTATTTTTTACTTCTTTTGAAATATAAGGCTCCATAATTGAAAATTCCAAATCATCTGGTCCATATTCACTAAGCAATAATTCTTTGTTTTTTGATACCATCAATATTGGAATTTTATAATTACCCCTATCCCTTCTAATATTTAATAATGCTCCTATGTAAGTTAAATCACCTGANGTCCCTCTAGCCCAATACCAACTGTCCATCATTTGCTGAAATGGAGCATTTGACCAATTATGATCATGATAACCATGACCAGAAAATTTCAATGTATCATTTTGAAAAAATATTTCTCCATTAACAGACCCATTTGGAACTGCCGATAACCATGCAAAATAATCATCACCCATTCTTATCAAACCATCTTTAGGACGATATGGAGTAGAATGACTTTCTAAATTAAGATTTGCACCCATTAAATTTTTTCCAAAAGGATCTACTTTTATACTATAATTTTTAAGATTACCAATAAAGTGATTATCATCATATTGGACATTACAACTATCCTTTTCAAATGANACATTTTTATCTTTAAAATATTTTATATCAAAATATGATTTTCCATCNGGAGTTGTTATACTATAACCAATAAAGTGTTTAGCTGCTGTGAAATGAACTCTCCAAAAATATATAACAACAATTGTTCCATCNTCAGACATGGCATCTAAATACCACCATTCATATTCACCTCTTTTTCCANTAATNCGAGTTCCATCCTCCCAGTTTTCAACTTTATCNGATAAATTTTCTTCAGGNATNGTATTTAGNTCAGGCTTATCAAATGAAATTCCATAGTATAAAGGNTGACAACTANNAAGNAAAAAAAATAATAANGGTATAATATATTTTATATTCATTTTCTATGNTTTTTAAAAAAATCTTGAACTAAATCTAAACTCTCTTNTTCTAAAATACCACCCCTTACAAACGTTTGATGTTTAAATCTTTTATCACCGCATAATTGATATGTTGAACCNCAACAACCTTCTTTTTCNTCATAAAAACCAAAAACTACCTGCTTTATTCTTGAATTGATAATTGCACCAGCACACATTGCACATGGTTCTTTAGTGACATAAATGATTGAATTATTTAATCTCCAGTCATTTATAGTTGAACAAGCAGCTGTTATAGATATAATTTCTGCATGAGCAGTGGGATCTTTTAGGGTTTCACATTGATTATAACCTTTACCAATTATTTCATTATTTAAAATAATAATTGAACCAATTGGTACTTCATTAGAATTATATGCCTTAATTGCCTCTTGTAAAGCAATTTTCATCCATTTTTCATGATCATTAATAATCAAGTTTTAAAGAGTAGATCTGATTCTTGCTATTTCAGCTGCTAAATTTTGAACGCCATGAACATCAGATAAATCATAGTTTACAGCAATTGTATTCAATTTATTTATATATTCTAAACTCTCATTATATTTACCAGTAGCAAAATATGAAGATGATAATGCCCAAATAATATCTTTCGAATTAATACTCTGGTTTCTTGAAAAAGACCAATTTGGACTTCCCATTGTAACATTATAGGAGGCATCATTTACTAAATCTAGAAAATCTAAACCTTTCTCAATAGAAAGATTATGCTTATTGCTTGCGTGATATGCGAGTGCTAATCCAGCAAGAAGTTCTTTTTCAGGCTCATGAGGTGGGTCTTGTAATTTAAGTTGTTTAAAGGACCATGAGCTATCAGTGCTAGCTTTTATAATTCCCTTAGAAAAACTTGAAATACTAGAATCAATTTCTCCAATCTGACCGTAAGACCAACCTAATCCGTTATAACCATCACTAAACATACTATCTTGAATTACGGCATTTATGAACCAACTATTTGATTCGATATACTTACCTTGCTCATACAAAAGCCACCCATATTCAGAAGAATCTATATCAGTAGCTACAACTTTTTTTCTACAACCTGTTGAAAAAATAAGTAACAATAATACTATGTATATAAATCTATTTTTTTTCATCTAACTAATGTCATTTTTTTTGTTTGAACTACACCAGAGTTTGATATAAGTCTAAATAAATATAATCCAGAAGCCGCAGGTGCTTCATTCATATCTCGTCCATTCCATCTTAAAACATGATGCCCAAAATTTAATGGACCATTATGTAAATTTTTAATTTCTTGTCCTAAAATATTATATACTCCAATTGATATTCGCTGATCAGGACCACCAAAAAACCCTACTTCAAATTCAATCGTTGTAGAGGAATTGAATGGATTAGGATAATTGTCTCTCAAGTTTGTTTCTTCAGGAACAATAATTGTTTTTGAACCAATTTTAAAATAACCCATTTGATCTGTCCATGCCATAATTTCGCCGTTTTTATAAATAGTTGGTAATTCTTTCCAAGAACCACCGCTTAATTGATGAATAGCTTGATTTTCTCCTGATATGTCTTCAATTGATTTTATTGTGACCATTACAGGTTTTTCAAATGAAACTAGAGGATGTCCCATTCTATAAAAACCACCATGTGCTTCACCCACCGGAAATAAAAGTGAATCAACAATCATAAATGGCTTGTCAAATGGTACGCTGTTGGAAGATTGAGACATTACAGAAAAACCACCATCAGCACTTGTAGCTCTCCATGGTCCTCTCGCTTTAGCTAAAGCATGTGAAACAGTATCATTTATTGTAGTGTCACCTACAACACCCTGTCCTTGCATTTCAAATCTGTAATTTGCAGTAGTATCAAACTCAAAACCACCAACCCATGTATATAATCCAAGTGAATCCATCTTGACTTCACCCACAGGAATAGTGTTATTTTTATAAACATACATTGATAAGCTTTTTGCTTTTTCTGTCGTGTCTGTTACCATAAACTCGTAATATCTTGTAAATGATGGATTTTGTCCAATTGATAATTGAAATTCAGGTCTTGGCATTCTTCTTACATTCATTACGAATGTTGTATCATTAACTCTTGTTTCTCCATTTACATTACCATCAGATACAGCAAGATTTATTTTTGAAGATTTAGTCCAAGAGTTATCCGGAATGAAAGTTGCTTCAATTGTTTTTGGTGTAGTTGTTACAACACTTCCTAAAGATATTACCTCTAGTTTTGAGGAATCTGCGGTAATTGAATAAGTCAGTGTATCATCATCAATATCATCAACTGTAAAAACTACTTTTAATGTGTCATTTTCCCACATATATAAAGAATCAGTAATGACATCTTCTAGTTTTTTTGTAGTAGAATCACCACTTAATTTGTCATATTTTACAATAGAAAACCTTGGTCTTTCATTTTTATCAACTCTGAGTATAAAAGGTTCTTCATCTTTTCGTCTATTCATATCTAAAACTTGAAGATCAATAGGATAAGAAGTGGTTTCACCATGATATGGAGTGTTCCATGTTATTTCACCTGTATTTTCATTTATCTCTGCAGCAACTGACCCTTCTTTCAAAACTTTACTACTTGATCTAGTTAAAGTAACAGGATCATAAAAATAATATTTCATAGTATCACTTAACAATGTATTAAAATCAGGATCTGTAACCTGAACAAAATATGAAAGCTTTTCTTCTTCTTTAACAGGAACTGTATCAATTTGAGTGATTGTAGGAGATGAATTTTCTCTCCAAAAAGGTAATGATGTTCTTATTGAATTTAATGTTGCGTCATGTACATCATTTACACCGTAACTCCTATTTCCAGCATTATCTATTGCTCTAACAGTAACATGATAATATGTTGAATCCTTAAGAGGTGCCGTACCAGAAAATGAAGTGCCATTATTGGTTGTAAAAATCTTTGTATCTTGTTCATCAGAGACGGATAAAGTAATATCGCTAAATTCACCAACAGACCATTCATAATAATCCAGCCCAGTTTCACTTAATGATTTATTATCTTCAAAGCCAGTAACAGTAAAATCAATCGAATCATTTGATGTAAGTATCTTTCCATCAAATGCATTTTTTGGATCATCTACAAGTATTATACTTCCAGCTTCAAAACTTCCTTTTACTGGAGGAATGGTATCAACAACTAGTGTGTCCAAACTAGCATTTCCTGTTCTTGAATTACCAGCTTTATCAAAAATTGTTGCCAAAGTTATTAATTTTGAGCCTTGTATTAAATTTTCTGCTTTCCAAGGAGCGTTAAGAGTTGTACTAAATTTTCTCCTAACAGAATCTTTTTTCATAAAAACAGCTAAAGAGTCAATATAGTTACTTATTTTAATAGTAGAGTCAATCTGCAAATTATTACTACCAGGTATAGTCATAAACATTTTCACATTTCCACCACTTAGTGAAGGATCGGATGAATTCATGGGAACTTTAACTGCTAAAGTATCTTGCTCTTTATTAAAATATCCCCTTTTAGGGTTTTTTAAAGGCTGAGGTGCAATCGGAGTTATTCTACCAACTGTAAAAGGGACTGGGTCAGTATTATCAAATTGCATTATTTGGGAACCAATAGTAGATGCCGTGATAAGCTCATTGCCCGCATTATCATCACCATCAACTGTTACATTAGCAATTCCATCAATTTCATCAGGAGGGGTTAATTGATATATCCAGATATGATCATTGTTTGGATCAACTGTCATAGTTTGATTTGTAACGTCTCCATTAGTTGTTTCGGGTAGATCTATACTTATTGTAGGAGGAGTTGTTCCATTCATACCATCTGGATTACCATTTTCATCTGTAAATGTTGCATAAATTGTAAGCTCACCATCTTCAAATCTCATCAATGAGTCTGGGTTTTGAACAACACTAGCGGTGTTTGCATTAGCATTTATTAATGCAGGAACTGTACTATATGATAATGTTGCTTTAGGTTTTTTTGTATCAATATAAAAATCTTCATAAGTTATACTAGTATGCTTTGTATTTCCTGCACTGTCATAATGAACAGCATAAAATCTGTAATCAGCTCTTTTTGTAGAAGCGTCTAATCCAATATTATCACTACTATCAGGCAAAGCATTTAAAGCTTCTTGAGTTTGATCACCACTT
>PAOF01000006.1 GCA_002707905.1 Fidelibacterota bacterium | reverse complement strand
ATTTTTCTGATTGATAGAGTCCTTGTTCAGTAAGATAAATTTTTACCGATCTTCTATCCTTATTATTTTTTTTTCTAAATACTAAATCAACCTTTTCTAAGTTTTCAATTATTCTTGTTAATGTACTTTTATCAATACCTAACTTTTTTGTAACAATCCTCATTTCAACACCATTTTTTGGAATTGATAAAATAGCAAGACATTGTGCAAGAGAATCATTCTTGTCATTGCAGATAATTTTTCTGTGAAAAAAATTTAAAGAAAAAAATAATTCATTTAAAATTTCACCCATATTCATAGTTGTATTATACAACAATTAAATATATATATAAATGAATTTAATTATTTTTTTTCATTCCATATATTGAGCCAATCATTGCACCTACTATTACATCACTTAGCCAGTGATTATTACTTTCAATTCTTTGTAAACCTACAAAAGTGGCTATAATTAAAGATGGCAAACCAATATTTAAACCATGATGATTATTTAAAATCCAAGCTGAAACAAAACTACCGGAGGTATGCCCTGAAGGAAAAGACATTTTATTTTTTTTATTTGGTCTCTCTCTTCTTGTAGCATATTTTAAAACGTATGTTGTTGAAATTGTTAATATAAGTGGATTTAATAATAGCTTTTGTTTTTTATTTAACTTCATTTCAGAAAATAAGACAATTGGATATATGTAAATTTTTCCATAATTATCTAAAAATTTTGAATGTTTACTTGAAAGATATTTTTTGGAATTAACATAGTTATTAATATTTTGATCAAACGATACAACTTTTTTTAAAAAATAATTTTTTTGTGTAAAAACATTGTTGTTTAGAAATATAAAAAAAACGCAAAAATAAAAAATTTGTTTCAATCTGTAATTATTAACTCTTTAGTACTTTTATTCAAAATTTCAGAATTTATTTTTTTTACGATTATATCATCTTCAATTCTTACACCCCCAAAGTTTTGAATATATATTCCTGGCTCCACAGTCATTACATAATTTTCATAAATTTTATCTTCACTAAATTGAGAAAATCTTGGGTCTTCATGTATTTCAAGTCCTAATCCATGGCCAGTATTATGAATGAAATTGTCTCCATAACCTAAATCATTAATATAACCTCTGGATACACCATCTACATGTTTACATTTTTGATTATCAACAACACTCTCAGCTCCTAATCTTTGCGATTTATATACAATATTATAGATTTCTTTTTGCTTTTCATCACATTCTTTAATTACTATAGTTCTAGTCATATCTGCATGATAACCCTTATATTTTGCTCCAAAATCTAATATTAAAAAATCCCCTTTTTGCAATTTTCGTGATGTGGGAAAAGCATGTGGAAGAGCAGAATTTGGACCTCCTGCAACAATTGGTCTAAAGGCATCTTCATCAGCTCCCAAAATTTTTAACGCAAAGGATATCTTGGCTGAAATTTCTATTTCACTTAATCCTATTCTTATATCAGGAACAATTTGATCAAAAACTTCATCTGTAATTTCAACAGCATTGCGAATGTATTCAATTTCTTGTTCATCTTTTGTTTTGCTTATATTCTGTATTATATTTTTTGTTGGCACCCAATGAACATCTGGAAAAATTAATTTTAGCTCTTGTAACTCACTATGTGATATATTATTAGATTCAAACCCTAATTTTATTTTTTTTTTAATCAATTTATATTTTTTAATTATATTCACATGTGTTTCATTATCAATGATTTTATCCATATTTTTAACTTCAACTTTTGATTGTAGCTTATATCTTCCATCTGATATGAAATATTCTTTTTCGTCAATTATAATACAGGTGGCTGAAGAACCCGAAAAACCTGTCATGTATCTAATATTTTTTAAATTATTTGTAATTATTCCATCAAGATTATTTTGANTTAACGATAATTTTATTTTATCTACTCTTTTTTTAAAAAAATTCATTTATTATTATTGAGATTTTTTAACAATTCAATTAATTCAGTTTGTTTTATCTTTATTTCTTTTACATCTGANTTTTTCTTTGTTTTCATTACTGACAAAACACCCAAAGCCTCTTTATATAATTTTTGACTTTTAAAAATTTCAACCATTGTAAAAGTAGCTATATTTTTTGTTATTGGTATACTATTGATATTTTTATCGTTAATNAACTTAATATTTGAGCTAGTTTTAGAAAAACTTTCCTTGACTTTNTTTTTNGNNAATTTCTTTTGTTTATTTAGNGTCAATTTTGATATTTTTTTTAGACCTTCTATNGCATAAATATTTTTTGTATTAAAAANTAATAACTGTTTTAATATTTTTTTTAATTTGAAAATTTCATTTTGAATCCAATATATTTGAGAAAGTACAATNTAAGCATTAAAAAAATTTGAGNTNTTGTTTGATTATTTTTTTTAATATTTTTTCTGAANNAANATATTCTTTTTTTAANGTTAAAATTCTTGATAAAGTATATAANCCATCAAGTGAATTTGGATTGAANTNAAGACCCTTNTTACAGATNTTTTCAGCTTTTTCAATNTTTTTACTTNANAAATAATACTCGGANAGGATTGGAAATAAATTGGAACTTGGATTCTGTTCAAAATAATTTTCTAATTCATTTATATTATTTATGTTCATTAAATATTAAATTTTAANATTGATTATATTAATAATATATTTACCTTTACATTAATAAATATAATAATATTCAAATTTTAAAATATGTTTAATTTAAACTTAAAACAATGCAAAAAAATGAATTATAAAATATTAATTTTAATTAAAATAATTTTTTTCAACTCTTTTTTATTTGGAGGAGTGATAGATGTAAAATTTCTTAGTGACCCAAATAGAGTTGAAACGGTAAAATCATTTAAAAATGGAAATCATTCTTATATTTCTTCAACTGATTTAATTAGAATATTAGATGCTGGAATTTTTAAAAATATTCCAAGAGGTAAAATTGTAATATATCTAGGTGGTCATAGAATAAAAATATCTAATCAAAGTAGTTTTGTTGTAATAAATGAAAATGTGTTTCAAATGAATTCATTCGCTATTTCTGATGGAATTGATATGTATTTACCATTAGAATCATTTTTATTTATCATCAAAGAAAATGTTGAACCAGGAATTTTATTCAACCAAAATACAAATGATATAGTTATTGATTTGGTTTCACACAACATTGAAAACTTAGCTATTGAAGAAAAAGCAAATGGCACCTTAATTAGACTTGGCACAACTCAAAAGTTTGATACTAATTCAATTACAGGATGGTCTTCTTCAAACAAATGGTTTTACCTAACAATTTCAGGTGGAATTGCAGATTCATTAAATATTAAAAAATCTAACTTGGGTGGTTCAATTAGAAGTTTGTCTATAGATCAAAATCCAACATCTGTTCAAATTGCATTTCAATTAATCAATGATATTGAAAATTTTGAAATCTATCAAAATAATGAACCCTCTGAAATAGTATTAAGTTTAAGAAACCCATTAAGCATGTCAGCTGAAAAAATTGACAAAATAAGAAATTCCTGGTTTATTGATACAATAGTTATTGATCCTGGNCATGGAGGAAAAGACCCAGGAGCTATAGGAAAATANGGTTTAAGANAAAAATTTGTAAACTTAGATATTTCTAAAAGATTAGGAAGGTTAATTGAGAAAAATACCAATATTAAAGTAATTTATACTAGAGATGAAGATGTGTTTGTACCACTTTGGAAAAGAACTCAAATTGCTAANGAATCNGGTGGAAAATTATTTGTTAGNATTCATGCTAATGCAAATGAAAANAGAAGAGTAAAAGGATTTGAAACNTATATNTTAAGNCCTGGAAAAACTCAAGATGCTGTNNAAGTTGCNGAAAGAGAAAATAATGCTATAAAGCTTGAAGAAGAAGAATCNAGATATGAAAATNTAATCGANGANAATTTTATNATTGCATCNTTAATGCAAAATTCATTTATGAAAGAAAGCGAAGATTTNGCNGGNATGATTCAAAACAANCTNAGAAAAAGCATTCCATCNCCTGANAGAGGTGTTAAACAAGCNGGNTTTTATGTTTTNATTGGAGCATCAATGCCCNACGCATTATTAGAAGTAGGTTTTTTNTCAAACCCATTNGAAGANAAACAANTGAGAAAACCAGGTTANAGACAAAGCATNGCCGAAGCAACTTTNAATGGTATAATAAAATTTAAAGANAANTATGAAAAAANNCTTACTAGTNANAANTAATNCNNNAAAATAATTANCTAATTGAAAGAAAAAAATAACGACTTTTTATTTTCTCTAAATCGATTTGGTATTAAAGTAGGTCTGCATAGAACTAGCGCTCTTTTAAAAAAATGTGGNAATCCTCATAAAANAATNAATTTTATNCATGTTGCTGGTACAAACGGAAAAGGATCAACTTCATCATTNATTGCAAGCATTCTTAGAGAAAATAATTTAAAGGTAGGATTATACACATCACCTCATTTGATTAATTTTAATGAGAGAATTAGAATTAATGGTNACTCAATTCCAAACCANAAGATTAATAGTTTTATTAAANAACACCATNAAGATATAAAAAAATTNGGNTCNACGTTTTTTGAAACAACCACAGCTTTAATGTTTGATTATTTTTTTAAAGAAAAAATCGATATTGGAATTATTGAAACAGGTTTAGGGGGAAGATTAGATTCAACTAANGTAATAACACCTAAAATTTCTGTAATCACAAAAATCGATTATGATCATATAGGTATCTTAGGNAATTCAATAGAGTCTATTACAAAAGAAAAATGTGGTATTATTAAAAAACAAATTCCAGTTGTNATTCAAAACCAAACAAATAAAATAAAAANAATTATNAAAGAAGAATGTTTTAAAAAAAAATCCAAACTAATCGATTCTTCTAAAATTTATCCCATAGANAATATTCAATCAAAAAATCTTTATACTTCTTTTGATATAAATGATTTAAAGATTAAAATTCCTTTTTTAGGTCAACATCAACTTTTAAATGCTCAAACTGCTATTGCAACAATATTAGAATATGACAAATCGATTGAAAATAAAAAAATTGTTAAGGGATTACATAGTACTAAATGGCCTGGAAGATTTCAAAANTTATCAAATAATCCAAAAGTTTTTTATGATGTTGGACACAATGAAAATAGTATAAAAAATACAATAAAAACCATAAAAGACAAGTTTCCAAACAAAACTATAAATGGAATAATAACAATAAAAAAAACAAAAAAATTAACAGAAATTATTAANATAATTGATAAAAATTTTGACCAATTGATTTTGTTATTTCCTCCAAATGAAAATGATTTTTATAGTCAAAACTATTTAAAAAAGATGTTCTATGCTACGAAATTAAAAATATCGACCACAAAATCGATANAAAAATTTTTTAATAACTTGAAAAATGATTCTAATACGTTATGGCTTATTTTTGGAAGTCATTACATTGCTGAACAAGTTTTCACTTATTTTAATTTTCCCTTTGAAAAAGGGAAAATTTAATTATAAATTANNTAGAGACAGTTATTTTAGTTTATTCAATCACTGATTAAAAATTTTCCAATAATATTAACTAATTATAATTATGGATGTAACCCAACTACAGGGATTAAAAATAAAAGACTTAACAAAACTTGCACAAGAAATGGAAGTGCCAAGTTATTCTGGTTTGAAAAAACANGAATTAATAATGAAAATTCTTGAAACTAGTGCAGAAAAAGAAGGTAAACTNTTTGCATCTGGTGTTCTAGAGGTAATGCAAGAAGGGTATGGTTTTTTAAGATCTCAAGATTATAATTATTTACCTGGCCCAGATGATATTTACGTTTCTCCNTCACAGATNAAAAGATTTAATTTAAAAACTGGTCATCAAGTAGCTGGACAAATAAGACCTCCAAAAGATAATGAAAGATTTTATGCTCTTTTAAAAGTAGAAACNGTAAATAATGAAGCACCTGAAAAAGTAAAAAACACTATTTTATTTGACAATCTCACACCTCTTTATCCTGAAAAACGAGTTGATTTAGGAAAAAACTCAAAAGATTTTTCAATGAGAACTTTAGATTTAATGGCACCTATAGGAAAAGGCCAACGTGGATTAATTGTAGCTCAACCAAAAACTGGTAAAACTGTTTTATTACAAAAAATTGCTAATGCTGCAATTGAAACACATCCGGAGATTAAAATTATTGTTTTACTNATTGCTGAAAGACCNGAAGAAGTAACTGACATGCAAAGAAGTGTTGATGCAGANGTGGTAAGCTCAACATTTGACGAACCACCTGANAGACATGTTCAGGTTGCTGACATGGCACTTGAAAAAGCTAAAAGAATGGTAGAATATGGTCATGATGTTATGATTCTACTTGATAGCATAACGCGGCTAGGAAGAGCTCATAATGCTGTAATTCCTCATAGTGGTAAAATTCTTTCGGGCGGAGTTGATGCAAATGCTCTTCATNGACCTAGANGATTGTTTGGCGCAGCTAGAAATACAGAAGAAAAAGGTTCTTTGACAATAATTGCCACTGCACTTATTGATACAGGCAGTAGAATGGATGATGTGATTTTTGAAGAATTCAAAGGAACTGGAAATATGGAATTGGTTCTTGATAGAAGATTAAGTGATAGAAGACTTTTCCCAGCTTTTGACTTAGTAAAATCTGGAACCAGAAAAGAAGATTTATTATTATCGAAAAAAGAACTTTCAAGGGTTTGGATTTTGAGAAAATTTATAAATGACATGACTCCAGTTGAAGCAATGGAGTTTTTATTAGATAGAATGAAAAGAACTAAGGATAATGACGAATTTTTAGATGCAATGAATAATTGATATTCGAATCATTTTACCAAACCGTGAAAATNAATAAGTCATCATTTACTACAATTATAAGTTGTATTACAACAGATAAACCTGTANGGAAAACTTCATACCAAGTTAAAGGTGTGCTTATGAAGGAGCTTCCTAAAGAAAAATTTGTTCCTCATATTAACGGAAAATATAGGTTTGATTTTCTATATCCTAGAATTCAGGTTAAAATTCTTAACGAAAAAATTTTTTTGATAGGTATTAAAGAAGGNGTNNAACCTATATTAGAATTAAATGAGAAATTAGAAAAAATGAATTTTGGAAATATAACCTTCAACATTGATAATATAAATTACAAGGTATATAAAAAAAGTTTTGTTGAAAAAAGTGAATTATTCTATTATAAATTTTTAAATCCATGGATTGCTTTAAATCAAATGAATATGAAAAAATTCCAAACAATAAAAAACAATGAAAAGGAAATGTTTCTTAATAAATTATTAGGTCAAAATATAGCTTTTTTAGCAAAAGAATTTAAAATTGAATTAAAAAAGAATATATTTGTTGAAATAGCTTTAAAAAAATTAGATGTTGAACCAATGGAGGATGGAAAAACAGGATCTTTTCAAGGTGGTTTTAAATCAAATATTATTTTACCTAATTTAATTGGCATTGGTAATGGTATAACAAAAGGATATGGGGTTATAACTTCAAATGTTAATTATCCTGAATTTTGTGATTTTTTAAACGATGATGAAAAAAAATTAATTTCAGAAAAATTACCAAAAAATTGGGAATCAAAATCGATTAGCCCAGATGATATACCATCAAGTAAGAGAAAAAAGAAACATAAGAAAAAAAAGAAGAAATTGGAAAAAAATGAACCTAATTTTAATTCAGCAAAATATCACTCAAAAACACATTGAAAAAATAATATGATTTCAAAAAGAGTAGAAAAAATACAGCCTTCTTTTACGCTTGAAATGACAGCAAAAGCAGCAGAACTACGACGAAATGGAGTTGATGTAATCAACCTTGGGGTTGGTGAACCTGATTTTAATACCCCAAAAAATATTCGCGCGGCCGCATTAAAAGCAATGGATGAGGGACATACTAAATACACTCCTGGAAAAGGTACATTTGAAATTAGAGATGCTATTTGCGAAAAACTTTCTAGAGACAACTCAATAAAATATAATCCTGATCAAATAATTGTATCAAGTGGAGCAAAACATTCACTTAGCACTTTATTTCAAGCTATTCTCAATCCAAATGATGAGGTAATTATTTTTTCTCCGTTTTGGGTTTCTTTTCCTGATATTATAAGATTAGCTGATGGTAACCCTATAACAGTTCAAACTAATCCAAATGATAATTTTTCACCTATTTGGGAGGATTTTCATTCTAAAACTTCACATAATACAAAAGCTATTTTGATTAATTCACCGTCAAATCCAACTGGTTCAGTTTGGAATAATGAAATTATAGAAAAAATTTTAAAAATTTGTAAAAAAAATAATTGGATTGTTGTATCTGATGAATGTTATGAGAAATTGGTATATGATACTGATTATCAATGTGCTGAATTGATCAATTCTAGAAAAAAAATAAATGCAAATGTTATAACAATACAAAGCATGTCAAAAACTTATGCGATGACAGGATGGAGAATTGGTTATACTGCAGGAGATCAAAATATTATTAATGCAATGAGTAAAATTCAAGGTCAAGCTACATCATGTCCAAATTCAATTGCTCAAAAGGCTGCAATAGAAGCATTAACTGGAAATCAAAAAGAAATAAATGATATGAAGAAAATCTTCAAAAAAAGAAGAAAAGTTATGATAGATCGATTAAATAAAATTCCAAATATAAATTGTCAAGTTCCAGGAGGCGCTTTTTATGCATTTCCAGATATAAGCTATTATTTAAATGGTAGAATTTCTGATTCTTTTAAATTGAGTGATTACATTTTAGACAAAGCAAATACTGTTACAGTAGCTGGAGCAGGTTTTGGTATGGAAGGATTTATTCGTCTTTCCTATGCCACCGATGAGAAAATTTTTCTTGAAGGTATAAACAGAATAGAAAAAACTTTATTAAACTTAAATTAAAGGTAATTATGAAAGCTAAAATTCATCCAAAATATGATATTAGTACTATAAAATGTGCTTGTGGTAGTTCGTTTAAAATAAGAAGTTCTGTTGGGGATATAGATATAGAAATTTGCTCCTCATGTCATCCTTTTTTTACTGGACAACAAAAATTAATTGATACTGCTGGAAGAATCGAAAAATTCAAAAAAAAATATGGTGCGAAGAAATAAATATCATTAAATATTTTTAGGTTTCTGAAATTTACTAGAAACCTTTTATAAATATGATAAATAAATTAAAAGAAATCATTCAAAGATACGATGAAGTGACAGCTTTATTGGGCCAGAATGAAATTGCATCTAACCCAACAAAATATAATGAACTTGCAAAAGAACATCATGAACTTAAACCTATTGCAAAAAAAGGTGAAAAATTCATTGAATCAATTAATGAACTAAATGAATATGAAGAAATAATCAAAGAAAATGATGAAGATTTAAAATCAATTGCACTTGAAGAAATTGACTCTCTTCGAATCAAAACAAATAAATTAGAAGAAGAAATAAAAGTATTACTTCTTCCGAAAGATCCCCTAGATAAGAAAAATACTATAATGGAAATAAGAGCTGGTACTGGTGGTGAAGAGGCAGCACTATTCGCAGCAGATTTATATAGAATGTACAGTTACTTAGCTGAACAAAATAATTGGGAAAATAATATAATTGAAGCAAATGCAACTGGTAATGGAGGATATAAAGAAATCATATGTTCCTTTAAAGGGAACTCTATATTTGGAATATTGAAATATGAAGGTGGGGTTCATCGGGTTCAAAGAGTTCCTCAAACAGAGTCAAATGGTAGAGTACATACATCTGCTGCTACTGTAGCTGTTTTACCAGAAGCTGATGAAGTTGATGTTGAAATTAATCCTCAAGATTTAAGAATAGATACATATCGGGCATCTGGTGCTGGAGGACAACATGTAAATAAAACTGAATCTGCAATAAGAATAACTCATATTCCTACAGATACAGTTGTAACTTGTCAAGATGAAAAATCACAACATAAAAATAGAGTTGCTGCAATGAAAGTATTAAGATCAAGATTGTTAGCAAATGAAATAGAAAAGCAACAATCAGAAAGAGCAAAAGTGAGAAAAAATATGGTTTCTACTGGGGATAGAAGCGCCAAAATTAGAACATATAATTTTCCTCAAGGAAGAGTTACTGATCATAGAATTAATCTAACACTATACAAACTTGAAGAAATAATGAATGGTCAACTTGATGAATTAATTAAACAATTAAAAATTGCTGATCAAATTGAAGAATTAAAAACGGCAAACTTAAGTTGATAAAAATTAAATCAGATGAAATCAACATTTATCCTCTTAAAAAATTAATCGAAAAGGGTGAAAAAAAACTAGAAAAAAATAAGATCAAGGAATCCAAATTAAAAATTAAATGGATTATATCTAATATATTAAAAACTTCAATAAAAAATTTATCCCTTTACCAAGATTATAAACTAAGCAAAAAAGAAAATCAACTTTTTAATAATTACATCAAAAGATTGCTTAACCATGAACCTGTTCAATATATTATTAAAGAAACAGAATTTTTTGGTCTTGACTTTCTATTAGATAATAACGTTTTAATTCCAAGAATTGAAACCGAAAGAATTGTAGATTTTGCGATAGATTCAATCAAAAAATATAATTATAAAAATATAATAGATATTGGTACAGGGAGCGGAATAATTAGTATTTGCATTGCTAAAAAAATTGATCAAAACATTTCAATACTTGCAATTGACTCAAACATAAATGCTTTAAAAATTGCAAAAAAAAATGCAATAAAACATAAAGTCAATTCAAAAATTAAATTTTTACATTTTAATATTTTAAAAGACAAATTAAAAAAAAACTTTGACTTGATAGTTAGCAATCCCCCATATGTAAGTATAAAAGAATATAATCAACTCGATAAAGATATTAGGTTTTTTGAGCCAAAATCAGCCTTAACTGACTATGATAATGGAACTATATTTTATGAAAAATTTTCAATTAAAGGTTTAGAATGGTTAAATAAAAATGGTTCTATTGTTTTAGAGTTGGGTGGTCAAAAACATTCAATTAAAATTAAAAAAAAATTTTTTAAAAGAGGTTGGAAAAATATAAAATTAATTAATGATTTTAATGGAGATACTAGAATATTAATAGCACAAAACTAATAAAATATTTACTGCCTTATTTTAGAATATTAAGACCATTTAATATTTTAATAAGTTCCTTAACTCTTCTTTTAATTTCAATTTCAATTGGAACAACAATTTATAATGAAACTTTTTTGTATGGTTTCTTGGTTATATCATTTTTTACAGGAGCGGCTAATGTAATAAACGATAGTTTGGATTATAAAACTGATTTAATAAACAATCCAGAAAGACCTATACCAAAAGGNNAAATATCACCATTCAATGCAATGATTTTTTCAATATTTTTATTTTTGATTGGAGCATACTTTTCTTTATTTTTAAATCAAAATTCATTTTTTTTAAGTGTATTTATTGGTCTNCCATTAATTATTTTTTACAGTTTATTTTTTAAAAATACACCCATTTATGGTAATATAATTGTTTCTCTAATAATTGGTTTAGCATTTGTATTTATTGCATCATTAAATAATAATTTTAATGAAATAATNCCNATTTCAATATTAGGTTTTTCATTTACTTTTGNCAGAGAACTAATAAAAGATATTGCTGATTATGAAGGTGATAAAAGTTCNAATATAAATACTTTCCCAGTTATTTATGGAATTAAANACTCAATAAAACTCGTANAANTTTTAACTTTTTTTTTAGCTTTCGGTGTTTTAATTCCTTATTTCGTTGGTATTTTTTCAATAAAATATTTAATNATTACATTTTTTGGGATTAGTATTCCTCTTTTTTTTATTATAATTTTCCTTAGTATTTCACCTANACCAACAGCATGTAANAAATCATCAAAAATAATTAAGTTGTTGTTTTTAGTAGGTTTAATTGCAATTTATTATAAATAAAAAAGTCATGAAATCAGAATTTATACATTTACATAATCACTCNGATTACAGTCTTTTAGATGGAGCTCAAAAAATTGANGAACTTCTAGAAACTATTACAAATTTAAATATGGATTCAGTTGGTTTAACTGAACATGGAAACATGTTTTCTGCNATATCATTTTATAAAGCAGCAAAAAAAAATGGGATAAAACCAATCCTGGGTTGTGAGGTATATGTAGCACAGGGAAGTCGTTTTGATAAAACTCCAAAAAAAGATGGNGGATGGGGAAACAATCATTTAGTACTTATTGCACAAAATTATACTGGTTATAAAAATTTAATGAAGTTATCTACAGCTGGATATTTAGAAGGCTTTTATTATAGACCTAGAGTAGATAAAGAATTATTAAAAGAATTCAATGAAGGAATAATATGTTTATCAGGTTGTCTTAAAGGTGAAATACAAGAATTTATTGTTAAAGGAGAATATAATAAAGCTAAAGAANCTGCTAATGAATTCTCTAAAATTTTCCCTGAAAGATTTTATCTAGANTTACATAATCACGGTATTCCTGAAGAGGATTTAGTTAGANAACATTTATTAAAAATATCAAAAGAATTAANTATACCACTTGTNGCTACAAATGATTGTCACTATTCTTTAAAGAAAAACTGGGAAGCTCATGATGTAATGTTTTGTTTAGGAACAGGAAAAGATAGAGATGACCCAAAACGACAAAGGTATGCAACTCAAGAATTTTACTTTAAGTCTCAGGATGAAATGTGGAAATTATTTAAAAATTATCCTAAAGCGATCGAAAATAGTAGATTAATTTCTGATTCATGCAATATTGAATTACCATTAGGTGAATATTTACTTCCCAAATTTCCTATTCCTGAAAAATATANAACATTTTCTCCTGATGATTATCTGAGAATATGTTGTGAAAANGGTTTAAAAAGTGTTTATTCAAAAATAGATGATCAAATTATAAATAGATTAAATTNTGAACTAAATGTCATAAAAAAAATGGGGTTTGCTGGTTATTTTTTAATAGTTATGGATTTTGTTGATTACTCTAAAAAAAATAATATACCTGTTGGACCAGGAAGAGGTTCNGTTGCAGGTAGTCTAGTAGCCTATGCCTTAGGTATAACAACCATTGATCCTATAAAATACAANCTTCTTTTTGAGAGATTTTTAAATCCTGAGAGAATATCTATGCCAGATATTGACATTGATTTTTGTTATGAGAGAAGACTTGAAGTAATTGATTATATAAAACAAAGGTATGGAGAAGAATCTGTAACNCAAATAATTACTTTTGGAAAATTAAAAGCAAGACAAGTAGTTAGAGATGTTGGTAGAGTTCTAGGAATTAGTCTTTCGGAAGTTGATAAAATTGCAAAATCTATTCCAAGTACCCCCGGAGTATCTTTAGATCAAGCTTTAAAGTTAAACAATGATTTAAAAGAAATATCAAATAAAAATGATTTAAATAAAGACCTAATTAACTTCTCTAAAACATTAGAAGGAATGAATAGACATGTATCAACTCATGCTGCAGGAGTTGTAATAACACCTGGTAATTTATCAAATTATATACCTTTATATAAATCTAGTCAAGGGGATATTACTTCACAATATGATATGAAAAACTTAGAAGATCTAGGTTTGTTAAAAATGGATTTTCTGGGATTAAGAAACTTGACAGTTATTAATGATACAATTGAATTGCTTAAGAAAAGAGGAGTAAAAATAAAATTGGAAAAAATTCCACTTGATGATAATGAAGTTTTTAACCTTTTTTCTAAAGGCAATACAATAGGTGTATTTCAATTTGAATCAAATGGAATGAGAGAATATTTAAAAAAATTAAAACCAACATCAATTCAAGATTTAATTGCTATGAATGCGTTATATAGACCTGGACCAATGGAAAATATTGATGAGTTTATAAAAAGAAAACATGGTAAAAAACAAATTAAATACATTGACCCACTACTTAAAGATATTTTAAATGAAACATATGGTATTATTGTTTATCAAGAGCAAGTAATGCAAATAGCAAACATCATAGCTGGGTTTAGTTTATCTCAAGCAGACATAATGAGAAGAGCTATGGGTAAAAAAGAAAAAAAGCTCATGAAAGACCTTAGAAAGGAATTTATTAAAGGAGCTATTAAAAATCAAATTGCTAAAGAAAAATCCATTGAAATTTTTGATTTAATTGAAAAATTCGCAAAATATGGTTTCAATAAAAGTCACAGCACAGCATATGCATATATAGCGTACCAAACGGCATATTTAAAAACTTACTATCCATCTGAGTTTATGGCTGCAAACTTAACCAGTGAAATGATAAACACAAACAGAGTAGTAACATTATTAAATGAATGTCAAAAATTAAAAATTAAAATAAATCCACCAGATGTTAATGAATCTGAAATTAATTTTAGAGCTATTGATGAAAAAACAATATCTTTCGGTTTGAATGCTATAAAAAATGTCGGAATTAAGGCTTTAAAAGATATTATTGAAAATCGAAAAAAATCAGGGAAATCAAAAACCATGTATGATTTTTGTAAAAATCTAGATTTAAGATTGGTCAATAAAAAAGTTTTAGAAAGTTTAATTGCTGCTGGGGCAATGGATTCGATTGATGGAAATAGAGCGCAAAAATATTCTATAGTTGAAATAACTCTTAAATCTGCTCAAAAAGAACAAACAGAGTCAAAAAATAATCAGTTTACTATTTTTAACAATAGTGAAAATAATACAGATTTTACAAATTATGTTAAACTACCTGAAATTGAAGATTGGAATGAAAATAAAAAACTTGATTATGAAAAAGAATTAATGGGTTTTTACCTCAGTGGTCACCCACTTTTAGAATATTCTAAAACTTTAGAAAAGTTTTCTAACTATGATTTTACTGAAAAAAATGAAGATTTAGAAAAAATTAAAATTGGAGGAATAATTACAGAATTAAAACACCATTTTGATAAAAAAAATCAAGAAATGGCTTTTTGTAAACTTGAATGTATAGGTGGAACAGTTGATTTATTAATATTTCATGATTCTTTTTCAAAATTTAAATCTTTAATTGTTGAAGGGGGATTAATATTTGTAAAAGGAAAATCAACCTCTGGAATTAATGAAAATATTTTAAAAATTATTGTTGATTCTATTGAATCGCTTGATGATGTTCAAGGTAAAAATCCTTCAATAATGAATATTGTATTGGAGGTCAATAAAATGAAAGAAGATGATGTTGATGAATTATATAATCTAATAAATAATCACCAAGGTAATTCCAAAGTTTTTTTTCACTTATATGATAGTTTAGGAGAAAATAAAAAATTTTACTCAAAAAAATTAAAAGTTTCTAATGATGATAAATTCATTAATAAGCTAAAAAGTATTTATGGAGATGAAAATGTTTGGGTTGAATAATGATGATTAATTTTGGTAATTTTTTAATAACTATAATTTAAGGATTATTATATGGATTTAGGTACAGCTTTTGGATTGTTCATAGGTATGTTAATTATCATTTTTACAGTATTAACAAAAAATGGTGACCCTATTTGGTTTATGGACTTTGGTTCTGTTCTAATTGTTCTTGGCGGAACCCTGTCTGCGACTTTAGTAAATTATCCATTAAGAAATGTTCAAGCATTATTAAGAATTGTTGGTGCGGCTTTTAAAAGACAAAATATTGAACATTTAAGCGTTATTGATCAACTTGTAGAAAAAGCTGATATTTCAAGAAAGAAAGGTATTTTAGCATTAGAACCTGAACTTGAAACTATAAATGATAAATTTTTAAAAGATGGTTTAGATTTAGCAATTAATGAAAGAGATTCTCAGCGTTTAAGAACATATTTAGAACTTGAAATGTCTAATATTGAGAGAAGACATAGTCTAGGTCAAGAAATCTTTTTATATATGGGGGCATACGCTCCAGCTTTTGGAATGTTAGGAACTGTTCTGGGATTGATAATAATGATGAAAAATTTTGCTTCCTCAGATCCATCTGATTTTGGTGCAATGGAGTTTAGTGTTGCAGAAAGATTTGCGGAACTATTAGGTGGTATGGGGTTAGCTTTGATTACTACTTTTTATGGAGTATTATTGTCAAATCTTGTTTTTTTACCTCTTGCAGGTAAACTTAAGAGAAAATCAGAAGAAGAACTCATGGTAAAAGATATAATGGTTGAAGGAATTATTGGAATTCATTCTAAAGATCATCCTATAATTTTAAGAGAAAAGTTGTTGACTTTTGTTCCGCAAAGCAGCAGAAAAGAAGATAAGAACAAAAATGCCTCGTAAAGTTAATCAAATATCATTTAACGAAGGTAAAGCTAGAAGCACTGCCTGGGCGGTAACATTTGGTGATATGGTAACATTATTACTTACTTTTTTTATATTAATCATTGTTATAATGAATGAAGCAGAAAAGCAAATTGATCAAATAATTGATATGCTTTTAGATGAAACTTATAAAGAACTAAAAATTGAATTGTCTGATATTGACGTTCAAGTTGATAGAGTAACAAAAGGTGTAAAAATTACAATGGGCAGCAACCAACTTTTCCAATCTGCAGATGCAGAATTAAAACAAGAAGTTCTTCCAACTTTAGATCAAATTGGACAATTAATCAAAAATTCAAGAATTGTAAGTTTGGAAAAAGATTCAACTTTTCAAAAATTTGTAGAGGCTATTGAAAAAAATAATAAAAGTTTAAATATTGAGATTAGAACGGAAGGTCATACTGACAACTTACCACTTCCTTTAAAATTACAAAACAAGTGGAAATCTAATTGGGAATTATCTACTGCTAGGGCTTTAAATGTAGTTACATTATTATCAAAATACTCAGGATTACCTCAAAACAAATTTTCTGCAATGGGATATGGTGAATTTAGACCACTTTATCAAAACAAAACTGTTGATGGTAGGTCACGAAATAGAAGAGTTGAAATATATCTAGATGCTTTTGTAACAATTAAGGTTGAAAATGAGAATTTGACTCCTTTATAATTTTTATAACCTTTTCCCCAGGTTTAGCCATTCTCAATTTTTCTCTTGCTAAATCTTCTATATAATCAATATCATTTTCTAGTTTATTTTTCGTTGAATTTAGCTGTAACTTTTCAATCCTTAAATCATCAATTTCTTTATTTAATTTTCTCTTAGTTTCATTTACTTCATAAAAACTATAAAGTCCATGATCATCTAAAACAAAAATTAATATTAAAATTATTATAAAAACGAAAATTATTTTATAAAAAAAATTTTTATTTTGGACTGGAGTAATTAATCGTCTCGAAGATTTTCTTTTTTTAAAAAAAATATTTCTTTTATTTTTATTCAAAATACTTTTAAGAATTAAAACCTAAGATATCTGATTTAGCAAAGATTGCATTATCCCCTAAATTTTCTTCGATTCTTAATAGTTGATTATACTTACATATTCTATCAGTTCTTGATGCAGAACCGGTTTTTATTTGACCCATACCCATAGCTACGGAAAAATCAGCAATAGTTGTGTCTTCTGTCTCGCCTGATCTATGAGATATAATTGCACCCATTTCATTTTCTCTTGCAAGATTTATTGTATCAATTGTTTCAGAAACAGTACCTACTTGATTTAATTTAATTAAAATTGTATTCATAGCTGATAAATTAATTGCCTTTTCTAGCCTTTTTATATTTGTAACAGTTAAATCATCTCCAACTATCTGTACTTTATCTCCTAGTTTATTATTTAGATTAACCCAACCATCCCAATCATCCTCATCTAATCCATCCTCAATAGATATAATTGGATATTTATTAACTAAATCAATGTAATAATCGATTATTTCATCGCTGGTTAATATTTTACCTTCAGATTCGAGATTATATTTTTTTTCGTTAATATTAAATAATTCTGAAGCAGCAACATCTAATGCTAAAAAAATTTCTTTTCCAGGAGTATATCCAGCTAGATTTATAGCTTCCATTATAACTTCAATTGCTTCTTCATTTGATTGAAGGTTAGGTGCAAAACCTCCCTCATCTCCAACAGCAGTATTCATATTCATTTTGTTTAAAACTGATTTAAGTTTATGAAAAATTTCCGTTCCCATCCTTAAAGCATTTGAAAAAGTTGATGCTCCAACAGGAAAAACCATAAACTCTTGAATATCAACACTATTATTAGCATGACTTCCACCATTTAGGATATTCATCATTGGGATGGGTAAAGAAATATTATCTGTAATCTTTAAAGATTCAAATAATGAAACTTTTTTATAATTTGAAGCTGCGTGAATTGCTGCCATAGAAACACCTAGAATTGCATTAGCTCCTATTTTACCTTTATTGGGTGTTCCATCACATTCAATTAATTTATTATCTATTTGTCTTTGATCTAAAACGTCTAAACCTTTAACAGCTGGAGCAAGATGTTTTTCTAAATTAACTAAAGCTTTTGAAACTCCTTTTCCTAAAAAAATATTTTTATCACCATCTCTTAATTCTACAGCCTCATGCTTACCAGTTGATGCTCCTGATGGAACAGCTGCACGTCCAATACTTCCATCAGTTAATATTACATCAACTTCGATCGTAGGATTTCCTCTAGAGTCAAGAATTTGTCTACCTATAACTTTTGAAATTTTACTCATTTTTTATTTTTACCTTAAAATATTGTATCAAAATTATCAATAAATTAATTTTAGCACAAACTAATTACATTTTTAACTTCTTGTTCCATAAAAAAAAACATATTTTATGTTTATTATTAAATTAATTTAAGCTAATTATTTTACACATTTATAATAGAAAATTATTACAAATATGCAACTAAGTATTAAAAATCTTTCCATCGATACTCTTATTTATGGTTTTGGAAATGTTTTTACTAGGTTAATAACATTTCTTTTATTACCACTTTACACAAATATTTTAACTCCTAGTGAATATGGCATAATAACCATTATATATGTTTTTATGGGTTTTATGAATATAATTTATCATTACGGATTAGATTCTTCATTTTTAAAATATTATGCAAAAGAAAAAAATATTAAAAATCAAAAAACAATTTTTTCAACTGCTTTTTTTTTAAATCTTTTTTCAAGTATTATATTATCATTATTAATTTTTTTATTTTCAAAACAATTAAGTTTTTTCTTTTTTAAAGATCAAACATATCAAGAATTATTTAATATTACCTCTTCTATATTATTTTTAGATTCTTTATCGCACATTCCTTTCGCTTTGTTAAGAATCCAAAAAAAACCATTTATTTTCATTTCCTTAAAATTAATTAATGTATGCATAACTTTATTTTTTAACATCTATTTTTTAATAATAGAAAAAATAGGAATTGAAGGTGTTTTTTATAGTGTCTTAATAGCATCTATTACTTCTTTTTTGTTTATTATAATTGCCTCATTTAAATCATTTAAAATTATTTTAAAACTTGATTATATTAAAAAGTTTTTAAAGTTTGGCTTACCATTTCTTCCAGCAGGAATTGCCTCAATAACAATGGAATCCATTGATAGATATATTTTATCGATTATGACAAACAATGATATTGTTGGAATATATACTGCTGGATATAAATTAGGTATTTTTATGCTAATATTTTCAACGGCATTTAATTATGCATGGCAACCATTTTTCTTAAATTCTAAAGAAAATAATGAAACAAGAAAATTATTCTCAAAAATATTTACATTTTACATATCAATAGCTATCATGATTTGGTTAACCATTTCATTCTTTCTTAAAGAAGTGATTACTATTCAGATTTTTGAATTTTCGTTATTAGGAAAAGCTTATGTGGAATCAATTCATTTCGTCCCTATAATATTATTATCTTACATCTTTCAAGGTGCATATTATAATTTTCTTCCAGGAATTTATTATAAAGAAAAAACAAAAATAATTCCTTCTATAATTATTTTTAGTGCTATTATTAATATTTTCACAAATATTTTATTAATACCAGTTTATGGAATGATCGGTTCAGCAATTGCAACACTTTTTGGACATTTGAGCATGGCAGTCTTAACTTACTTTTATTCAAAAAAATTATTTTCAATAAAATATGAATGGTTTAAAGTTTTTGTAATATTTTTCATATCATCTTTGTTAATTATTTTTTCACAATTATTTTTTATGTCCTTAGCAGTAAAAACTTTAATTTGTATAATATTTTATCTATTCATCTTTAAATCAAAAATGATTTCATTTTAATGAAAAAAAAAGTGAAGGTTTTTCTTTTTTCAACATTTAAAACTTCTTTTATCAAAGATGATTTTAATCACTTAAACAACAATTATATTTCAAAATGGGTTTCTGCATCAGGAATAAATGCAATATATCAAATATTAAAAAATTGTTATAATCATCGAGTGTATATAGTTTGGTTTGCATCAACGTATAGTGCTTTGATTATTTTTTTATCAAAAATATTTAATAAAAAAACAATAATTATTGTAGGAGGAGCTGACGTTATTTTTGATCAAAATCTTGGGTATGGTCTTCTTCAAAAAAGATGGAAATTTCCAATTATAAAATTTGCATTAAATAATGCAGATCACATAATTGCTTCATCGAATTATATCAAAGATAACATAATAAAAATCTGCGATAAAAAACCCTATAATCTATCTGTTATATATCCAGGTGTTAATATTGATTTATGGAAACAAATTAATAAAAAAAATAATAATGGAAATATTTTAACTGTGGCTAATTGCTTTGATGATAAAAGATTGAAAATTAAAGGAATAGATATTTTTATTAATGTAGCTAAAGAAATAAAAGATGCGAAATTTACTATNATAGGTGTAAATCNAAATTTATTAAAAAATATTTCTATTCCAAAAAATGTTTTAATAGAACCACAGGTNGATCAAAAAAAATTATTAAAACATTATAACGATNCTGATATATATTGTCAATTCAGTAGAAAAGAATCTTTTGGATTAGCGTGTGTTGAGGCAATATTATGTGGATGTGTACCTATNGTAAGTAATGTAGGAGGATTAAAAGAAATTGTTGAAAACTCTGATTTAATAGTTGATTTAAATAATTTTTCAAATATTATTAAAACCGTAAAAAAAGCTCTTGATAAATCAAAAAAAACTGATTTAAAAAAANCTNCAAATAGATTTTCAAGTTTTTCAAGATATAAAAAACTTGATACAATTATTAATAGATGAAAAAGATATTTAAAAATATTTTTTTTCTTGGAAGTAGTGATTTAATATCTAGATTTTTAAGTTTTCTATCAATAATATTTTTAGCAAGAAATTTTGGACCNGAGGGAATGGGCCTTTTAGCTGCTAGTTTGAGTNTTCTTACAATAGGAAATGTACTATCNGAACTTGGATTACCTATTTGGGGTACAAAAATTATTTCTCAATTAAATAAAAATANATCTGATTTACTTAAAAAAATTTTTAAAATTAGATTCTCTTTATCAATAATTATTTATTTATTTTTTTTAATAGTACTAAGAATTTATTTTTTTCAATNAGAACTTTATTTATTAAGTCTGATTTATTTATTAGCATTAATTCCAACTTCTTTTTTAACAGAATGGGTTTTTCAAGGTCTTCAAAATTTTAAAATTATTTCAAAAGGAAGAATTTTAGCAAGTTCAACTTATTTTTTATTTATTATTTTATTTATAAATAAAGAAACAGAATTAATTATAATCCCTTTAGCTTGGATTGCTTCTATTTTAATTCAAACTATTTATTTAGGTATAATAAATTTTAAATCATTAAAAATTCAACATGAAAAAATAAAATATTCAAAATTAGAAATATTAAAAAATGCTTTACCATTAGGATTATCAACTATAATTGCCCAAATAATTATACAATTTCCTCCAATTTATTTAGGTTATTTTAATTCATATGAAGGAGGATTATTTAATATTGCGTTTAGAGTTATTATTTTATTATTAATTATTAATCGGATTTTATACAGTTTGCTTTTTCCTACAATTACCAGATTAATTCNAACAGATAAAAAAAANTTCGAAACATACTTTGACATNATATTAAAATCGATAGTTTTCTTGAGTATCATNATAGGANTTTTATCTTTACAAATACCAAATGATTTTTTTTCATTTATATTTGGGGTTAATTTCAAAAATTCCTCAAATATTTTTCAAGTATTATGTTATTATTTTATNTTTTCATTAATTAATTCAATTCTTACGTTCACATTGATTGGTCTAGATAAAGAAAAAGTTTATCTTAAATCTTTGATCTTAGGAAGCCTAGGTTTTATATTTTTTTTCGTTTTTTCTGAACTAAATCTTGCAATAAAATTATCTTTTTGNTTGGTTATATTNCAATTAATATCTCTAATANTTATGTTGTTTCAACTAATAAAAAAAATAAAGTTTAATTTTTTTCAGTCAATCATTTTTCCATTTATTTTACTATGTATATTTACTTATTTTCAATTTTCATTTAATTCAAACTATTTTAAATATTTAATAATTGTAAAATTAATAATCTTTCCTATAGTCCTTTTTTTATCAATGAATATATCAAAAAAAGACAGGNATTTTTTAATAAATAACATACAATGAAAAGTCTTTCAATAGGAATAACGAATTTAAATCCAATATGGAAAATCATTCTTGATCAAATTAGACCACCATATTTTCACATTAAAAATTCCTCTTTTNATAAATTAAATGAACATGCATGTGTAATTATTAATTCTAATTCCGGATTAATNAAATCAGATATTTATAAATATATATNTGAAGGGGGTGGTATNATTATAGAAAGTAATATTGCAAAAAAATTATTCAAAATCTCAACTAGAGATTTATTTGTTAAATACATTAATTCAGATATGGACGAAATTTTTTCTCAAGTNACACCAGGTATTATTAATTCAACATTATCAATTTCAAAAAAAAGTAAATTTCTTAAAGATCAATATGGAAGATTTTTAATAGATACNTTTACTATTGGAAAAGGTTATGGAATAATTATTCCAAGTGGTTTGATTGATTGTATAAAGTCAATTAAAAATAGAAGAAAAAACTTTCCATCTTTAAATAATTTCTTTCCAAATGAAAGAGTATCTGAAGTTTCTAAAAGAAGTATTAGAGAAATAATTTACTTCTCACTTTTAAAAATATATGATAAAAAAAAATTACCTCTTTTAACTCTTAATGAATTTCCCAATGANAATAAAACAATATTTAATTTTAGAATANACACGGATTTTGCAAAAAAAAACGAAATTGAAAAATTATATTCAATATGTAAATCTTATAATATTAAAGCAACTTGGTTTGTTGAAACAAAATCATCAAATAATTGGATAAATATATATAAATCTATGGAAAAACAAGAAATTGGTCTACATTGTTATAGACATAAAGTTTTTAATNATTTAAAAAAAAATAAAATGAATATACAAAAAGGAATTTCNATATTAGAAAAAAATGGGATTAAAGATTTTGGCTTTGCTTCACCATTTGGAACTTGGAATAATAGTCTTAGTCAAACAATCAATTATTTCAATTTTAAATATTCATCTGAATTTGCTTTAGATTATGATAACTTACCTTTTTACCCAATAATNAATCAAAATAAATCAAGTAATGTTCTTCAAGTTCCAATTCACCCNATTTGTGTTGGATCTCTAAAAAATTCAAAACACTCTTTAAACCAAATNAAAGAATATTATAGTAACTTAATTAAAAATAACACATCAAATAACTTGCCAATTTTTATTTATGATCATCCTAAACAATTCGATGAGAAAATTTTAAAATGGCTTTTTAAAAAAATTAATGAATTAAATTTACCATCATTAACTTTGATGGATTTTTCTAAATGGTGGAAAGAAAGATTAAAAATCAAATGGAACGCAAATATTTTAAATGATAAGATAATAATTGATTATCAGAATTGGAATGATAGNGTATTTTTAAAAATTTCGAAATTAAATATGAAGTCAATAATTAGTAATAAAAGTGATTTAACTGATATAAAAAATCTTAAATGGAANANTAAAAATGCAAATTNAATTTCAACTAACTATGAACAATTAAATAAAATTAACAGAAAAATAATAATGAATAACATTCTACAATTTTATTGGAAAANTAAACTATGAATATTTCAATTGTTAGTTATCATACGGTTGATATTAAACATGGGGGCCCAAGAACTCAAATTTTACAAACTAAAAAACATTTAGAAAAATTAGGTCTTAGAGTTCAACTTTATGATATTTGGAATGATAATAATCAATTTANGAAAACTGATATTTTTCATATTTTTTCATCTAACTTTGGTGTATTTGATTTTGCAAGATTTGTAAATTCAGANAAAAAAAAATTTGTAGTTAGTCCAATTTTTTTTACAAGACAATCACCATTATCAATAAAATTTGTAATTAAATCAAATGAAGTTATAAATAATTTTGTTCCTGGAATTTGGACAGATTATAATNTAAGTAAAAAAATTTGTCANTGGTCTGANAAGGTATTACCAAATACGGATAAAGAAAAATTATTAATAAAAAATGGTCTTGGAGTAAAAAATAGTAAAATTGAAATTATTCCAAATGGTGTGGAAAAGAGATTTCTTGAAGCTGATCCAAAAATATTTATTAATAAATATGGAATAAAAGATTTTATTTTAAATGTTGGTCATATAGGTATTGAAAGAAAAAATACTTTAACTTTAATAAAAGCATTATCAAAAATTGATCATCCCGCAGTTATTATAGGAAAAATCTATAATACTTCTGAGGGTTTAANTTGTATAAAGGAAGCAAAAAAAAATAAAAACTTAATTATTATTGATGGGTTAGATCATAACTCTAAGATGTTAGAATCAGCATATGCNGCATCNAAAGTTTTTGTTTTACCTGCAAAATATGAAACTCCTGGAATTGCTGGACTTGAAGCGGGGCTAGCTGGTTCAAAAATTNTAATAACTAAATATGGTGGAACAGAATATTATTTTAATAAGTTTGCAACTTATATTAATCCATATTCAATTGAAAATATTAAAAATGCCATAGAAAAAAACCTTGAAATATCAAAATCAAACGAATTATCAGACCATATAAAAAATAATTTTCTTTGGGAAAAGGTTGCTGAAAAAACTGCTAGTATTTATGAAAAAATCATAAACAAATGAAAGCTTCTGTAGTAATTTCAGTNTATAATTGTGAAGACATAATTGATAAAACTATTCCTAAAATCCTTGAACAAAATTTTCCAATTGATAAATTTGAAATAATAATAGTAAATGATGGTTCAACAGATAATTCACATNATTTACTAAAAAANTATAATCATCACAAAAATCTAAAAATTATTAATCATAAAGAAAACAGGGGTAGATGTGCTTCTAGAAATTCAGGAATAAAACAAGCTAANGGTAATATTGTTATATTTCTTGATTGTGATATTGAAATTGATAAAGATTTTGTATTATTTCATGTTTCTTTTCATGAGAATNAAAATATAATAGGTTTATTATCAAACGTAATTCCAAATGTTTCTAAAAATAAAACCAAGTATAATAAATTTNTNAGTAATAAAAAAAGAGGTGCTAAACTATATGGAGATCAAATATCCCTNCCATATAAATACTTTATTTTTACCGCAACATCAGTAAAAAAATTTGCATTAGATAAAACTGGTTTATTAAATGAAGAATTAAAAGGTTATGGAATAGATTTACATTATAGCTATAGGTTATGGAAAAATTTCCCTGACAATCTTTTTTTTGAATCAAGTATAAAAGTCAAACAACATAAACTGAAANATTTCAAAATCGCACTAAACGATTTCAAAGATTATGGATCAAACAACTTACCAATTGTTCTAAATTCATTTCCAGAACTACATAAAGATTTTGGACTATCTCTTTTTCAAAACAATACTATAATTTCAAAAATACTAATAAAATTAATATTTAATAAATTCAATTCATTATTATGTGATATTTTAATAATACTATTACCATCAAAATTATGTAATCATTTTATTAAACTTAGACTATTATTTGAACTTGTTGATGGTTATAAACAGAAAACTTTTAATAAATGATAATTGCATCTATTGATTTAGGATCAAATTCACTAAGTATTCTAATTGCTAAAATAGATAATCATAGAATAATACCTATTTTTGAAAAAATATATTTAATTAGATTAGCTCAAGGAATCAAGGAAAATAGTCTTCTTCATGAAGATGCCAAAAAAAGATGTTTAAATGTTTTTAAAAAAATTGAAACTTTAATAACTAAATACAATCCAGATCACATATTAGCTGTTGGGACCGCAGCTTTAAGGAATGCAATTGATGGTGAAATTTTTTCAAAATCAATATTAAAAAATTTTAATATTCCAATTAAAATTATATCTGGACAAAATGAGGCAAACTTAACTTATTTAGCAACTATAAATGAATTTAAAAAATATAATAAGAACATCTGTATGATTGATATTGGTGGAGCAAGTACCGAAATTGTTGTCGGAAATTCAAACTCAATTTTTTCAAAAATAAGTCTTGATATTGGAACAGTAAATTTAACTGAAGAATTTATCAATAATGATCCACCAACTAAAAATGAACTAGATCAAATGGAAATTAAAATAAAAAAAATACTAACTAAAAAAATTCATTTTCCGTTTAATAAAGAAAATATTCATTTAGGAATTGGAGTTGCAGGTACACTTACAACATTAAAATCTATTGATTTAAATATTCAAAAATATGATTCTAAAATTATTCATGGATCCAAATTAAATATAAAAAACTTGACAAAAATAAAAAAAAAATTATGTAAAATGAAAATTAAAGATAGAATTAAATTAAATGGAATTGATGAAAAAAGAGCTGATATCATTCCAACAGGNTCAATTATTTTAAAACTTCTTATGAAAGAGTTAAATCTTAAATCAATTTATATTAATGATAGAGGTTTAAGATGGGGTTTAATTTACAATCATATCAAGACAATAAATTAATTTCTATATTGATTTTGAGAAAGTTTTTTACTTGCCTCATATAAAAATTTTTTTTCTTTTTCTGATAAATTATCATATCCTTTTTTATTAATTTTATCTAATATTGAATCNACTTCAAATCTCAAATCATCTTGATGTTGTCTATTTTTTTGATTTAAAATATCAANATATTTTAATCTGAATTTTGAAATTATTTTTTTTAATGAATTAAGTTCAAATTTTGACTTTAAATAAATTAAACCAATAATCATTCCTGATAAATGTGTTAAATGACTAATTCCATCATTCGATCCAAAAGATGAGAAAAAAGCAATGATGCCAATGAATAAAACAAAATATTTTACTTTTAATGGAATTAAAAAATATAAATAAACTTTTCTATTTGGAAACATTAACCCATAAGCTAAAAGTATACCATAAACAGCACCACTAGCACCAACAACNGGTATAGAAGAATTTAAGCTTAATAATACAGTTATTATGCCAGATCCTATTCCTGTCATAAAATAATATTTTAAAAAAAAATTTTTTTTCCAAATTCTTTCTAATTCAGATCCAAACATCCATAAAACAAACATATTAATAAAAACATGCCATATTCCCCCATGAAAAAACAAATATGTAAACGGTTGCCAAATCATTAGTTTATAAAAAGTATTAGAGGGAACAATTCCAAATAGTTGAAATAATATTCTTTCTTGTCCAGATATTGATTGCAGAAAAAAAATTAAAAAATTTATTAATATTAAAATTTTTATACCATCTGTTAATGCAGAACCCGTCAAGTAATTAAATTTTCTATTAAAATATGACATTAGTATTNATTTAAGATGCTCTCCATTACNCGCAATGATTTAATTTCTCTTAAACCATCGATATGATAACTATAATATTGTTTTAAAAATTCACCAATTTCTTTTCTTTCAATTGAATGAATATTTAATTTAGACATATTTTCAATTTTTATTTTATTTATAGATTTTAACATATTCAATGAATTTTTATTTAATTTGATTTGTNGTATAGTAGAACATTTATCACAAAATAATTCCCCAGAAAAAAAATTTGCTGTAATCANAGAATTTTGACAATTTGAACAATTAGATAAATTTGGCTTAAATCCTANTAGATTTAATAATTTCAATTGAAANAACCAAAATATAATATTTATTTTACCTCTATTGTCATTAATTGCAGATAGAATATCTTTTGTTAAATTAAATAATTGTAAATGAGATTCTTCACCACTAACTGTTTTATCAATCAATTCAATTACAGCAAAAGAATAACTTAACTTTTTAATACTGTTTTTAATTGATAAAAAGGNATGGTCAAATTCTGCTTTTGAAAAAATTTGTAATTGTCGTTTTGGATTATAATATAAATCAATTGATATACAATTTATTGGTTCAAGATAACCAATTTGTAAANTCTTTGATGTCTTAACACCTTTTGCGATTAAAGATATTTTACCAAAATCTCTTGTATAACATCTAATTATCTTACTTGTATCTCCATAAGAAAATGTTTTTAATACTATTCCTGAAGTCGATTTTAATCCCATTATTAATAAGATTTTGCAAAAATAACTTCAAATTTTGCTTCTTTACCAGAAAANATGCACTTGAGATTTTTAATATTTTGCTTAAAAGGAATACATCTAATAGTTGCTTTTGTTTCTTCTTTAATTATTGATTCAGTTTTAGCACTACCATCCCAACCACATTTAACAAAACCCTTATTTTGTTGCATAATTTTTTTGAATTCATCATAATTATTTATTTCAAAAATATTTGAATTTAAAAATTCTAAAGCTTGTTCAAATAAAGAATTTTGAATTTCTTCAATTAAGTTATTAATTCTTTCATTGACTTTATTTAATGAAATTATTTCTTTTGTGTTATCATCTCTTCTAGCAACAGTAATTTGATTATTATTTAAATCTCTAAATCCTATTTCTATTCTGATGGGTACACCCTTCATTTCCCATTCATTAAATTTAAAACCTGGGCTTAAATCTTTTCGATCGTCAATAAATACCCTCAATCCAGAATCTTTAAAATCTTTAATCTGTTTTTTAAAGAATTGTAATATTTTATTAATATCATCCTNAGATTTTCCAATAGGTATTATAACAATTTGATAAGGTGCTATTTTAGGTGGAAGTCTTAATCCTTTATCATCTCCATGAACCATTATAGCTGAACCTATTAATCTAGTTGAAACTCCCCAGCTTGTAGCATATACATAGTCTTCTTTATTNTTTTTTGTTTGAAACTTTACATCAAACGCTTTTGCAAAATTTTGTCCTAAATAATGTGATGTNCCTGCTTGAAGTGCCTTTTTATCTCCCATCATNGATTCAATACAATAAGTTATTTCAGCTCCAGCAAATTTTTCAGATTCTGATTTTATACCCGTTAAAACAGGAACTGCCATGATTTTTTCAGATACATCTTTATAAAGTTTTAGAATATCAATNGCTTCTTTTTGCGCATCTATTTTATTAGAATGTGCAGTGTGTCCCTCTTGCCATAAAAATTCAGTTGTTCTTAAAAAAAGACGGGTTCTCATTTCCCATCTAACTACATTTGCCCATTGATTAATAAGTATAGGTAAATCTCTATATGATTGAATCCATTTTTTATACATAGACCAAATAACCGTTTCAGATGTAGGTCTAACAATCACTTCTTCTTCTAATTTTGAATCAGGATCTACTACTAAATCATTTGAATTAGGATCGGTTTTTAATCTATGATGTGTAATTACAGCACATTCTTTTGCAAAACCTTCGACATGTTCAGCTTCTTTGCTTAAAAAAGATTTTGGAATGAAGAGGGGGAAATAAGCATTAGAGTGGCCTGTATTTTTTAACTTTAAATCAATTGAATCCTTAATTAATGTCCAAATTGAATACCCGTAAGGTTTAATTACCATTGTGCCTTTAACAGGTCCATAATCTGCAAGATCCGCTTTCAATATTACATCGGTGTACCATTTAGAATGGTCTATACTTTTAGGAGTTACTTTTTTACTCATTTTTTAAATCTTTTAACTTACTATAATTTAAGTATTCATTTTGTATGAACGATGTTTTTTTAAATATATAATTTTTTATAACTTTCAGTATAATAATGATTTCAAAAAAAGAATTAAAATATATATCTTCGCTCAATTTAAAAAAATTTAGAAATGAAAATAAAAAATATTTAGTTGAGGGTAAAAGATTAATTATTGAAGGATTAAAAGCTGGGTTAATAACTGATATTTATTACTGTCCCGAAAAATGTTCATTCAATAATTTCTCTAAAATTAAACCATATCTCAATAGTCAAATTAATACTAAGGAGATAGAAGAAAAGATATTTAATATTTTTTCTGATACGGTAACAAGTCAAGGTCTAATTGGGATAGCATCAATTAATACACCAAAATTTGAAAATTGTATAAAATCGCGTTTTAATTGGATATATCTTGATAAAGTTAAAGATCCGGGAAATTTAGGAGCAATTCTTAGGTCAGCTGAATGGTTTGGAGTTAAAAATATAGGTTTGTCTCCTGATTGTGTGGATCCTTATAATTCTAAAGTTGTAAGAAGTGGAATGGGCGCTCATTTTAATTTAAATTTAATATCAAATATTCCCTTAAATATTATCAAAGAAAATAAAATAAAAATTTTATTGGCAGATAAATCGGGAAAAAAAATATCAAAATCAGATTCATTAAATAAATGGTGTTTAATTTTAGGAAGTGAAGCAGATGGTGTGTCTCCAATCAATCATTTAATTGCTGATAAAATCATTACAATTCCTGGAAAAGGAAAAGTNGANTCTTTAAATGTNGCNGTNTCNTGNGGAATNATANTGNANGAANTNNNAAAAAAATCATTAAAGNAANANAGGNTCAAGTTTTTTNNTATTAATTTTAAATTCTTTCATTGCTTTNTTTAATAAATCAATTGANANTTNTTTTCTTANNANTAATTCATAAAGAACTGTAACAACAATCATGCCATNATCTACTTCAAAATGTCTTCTTAAAGCTTCTCTAGTATCACTTCTTCCAAAACCATCAGTACCTAAACTTTTTATTCCACCTGGAACCCATTTTGAAATTTGATCAGATATCAATTTCATATAATCTGAAACTGCTATAAATGGACCTTTTTCATTCTCTANTAACTTTGTAACAAACGGTTTTTTGGTTGGTTTATTAGGATTAAGCAAATTCCATCTTTCAATTGATAAAGCATCCTGTCTTAATTGTTTATAACTTGTTGCGCTCCAAACATCAACTGATACATTATATTCCTTTTCTAAAATATTCTGAGCTTTTAGGACCTCATTCATTATAGCTCCGCTTCCGAAAATATGAGCTTTAATTTTTTTATTTGATCCAGATTTGAATTTATATAATCCNTTTAAAATACCATCTTCAGAATCTTTTTTTAAAGGAGGCATTGGATAATTTTCATTATGTAAAGTCAAATAATAAAAAATATCCTCTCTATCTTGATACATTCTTCTTAATCCATCTTTTATTATTACTGCAATTTCACATGCGAAGGATGGATCATATGCTANAATATTTGGAACAGTACTTGCTAAAATATGACTGTGTCCATCTTGATGTTGTAAACCTTCACCATTTAAAGTTGTCCTTCCAGCAGTAGCACCTAAAAGAAAACCTCTTCCTCTTAAGTCACCAAATGCCCAAATAAAATCTCCTATTCTTTGGAAACCAAACATTGAATAATATATAAAAAAAGGAATCATATCAACACCATGAGTTGAATATGCTGTTCCTGCAGCTGTAAAACTTGCCATTGAGCCAGCCTCAGTTATTCCTTCTTCTAAAATTTGACCATCTTTAGCCTCTTTATAGTATAAAAATGTGTCTGAATCAACAGGTTTATATAATTGNCCTANATGTGAATAAATACCAACATCTCTAAAAAAAGATTCCATACCAAAAGTTCTAGCTTCATCTGGAACTATAGGTACAATTCTTTTTCCTATTGTTTTGTCCTTTAATAAAACAGACATTAATCTTACACAAGCCATTGTAGTAGATACTGGTCTCTCACTTCCAGAATAAAATTCATTATAGGATTCAGGTTTTGGTAAATCCATTCCGTTTGTTAAAGCTTTTCTTTGTGGTACAAACCCTCCTAAATCATTTCTNCATTCNAGTAAATAATTTAATTCTTCGCTTCCTTCCTTGGGCTTATAAAAAGGAATATCNTCAATTTCTTTATCTGAGATAGGTATATCAAAACGNTCTCTAAATAATTTAAGTTGTTCAATATTAAGTTTTTTTTGTTGATGGGTAATATTTTTTCCTTCACCAGCGTCTCCCATTCCATAACCTTTAACTGTTTTGGCTAAAATAACACTGGGCTTATTTTTACAATCATATGCATTTTTAAAAGCTGCATAAACTTTTTCAGGATCATGTCCTCCCCTTTTTAAATGTTTTAAATCATTATCATTAATATTTTTAACTAAATTCAATACTTCAGGATATTTTCCGAAAAAATGTTCTCTAAAGTAATTTCCATCCTCAACAANATATTTTTGATANTCTCCGTCAACTACCTCTGTCATACGTTGAACCAATAAACCTGAATTATCTTTTTCTAAAATAGGATCCCAATCTGATCCCCAAATAACTTTTATAACATTCCAGCCTGCACCTCTAAAAACTGTTTCCAATTCTTGAATTACTTTTCCATTTCCCCTTACAGGACCATCTAATCTTTGCAAATTACAATTAATCACAAAATTCAAATTTCCTAAAGCTTCTCTTGAAGCAAGTGTTATNGCTCCTAAAGATTCTGGCTCATCTAATTCTCCATCACCTAAAAAAGACCATACTTGTTGACTGTTTGTATCTTTAATTCCACGATCTGTTAGGTAATGATTAAATCTNGCTTGATAAATAGCAGATAAAGGAGANAGCCCCATTGAAACAGTTGGAAATTCCCAAAAATTAGGCATTAACCAAGGATGAGGATAAGATGATAAACCACCTCCTTTTTGCAATTCCTGTCTAAAATTATTCATGTTTGCTTCAGTCAATCTTCCCTCTAAAAATGCTTGTGCATACATTCCAGGAGATGCNTGACCTTGGAAAAAAACTTGGTCTCCATCAAATCCATCTCCTTTTCCTTTNAAAAAATGGTTGAAACCAATTTGATATAAAGTAGCAGCAGATTGAAAAGTTGCAATATGNCCACCTAAACCATCATGTTTTTTATTTGCTTTAACCACTAAAGCAAGAGCATTCCATCTATTAATACTTTTAATTTTTCTCTCAATAACTCTGTCTCCAGGAAATTTTGGCTGATCTATTCTTGCTATGGAATTAACATAAGGGGTATTTGCATTAAAGGGAAGTTGTGCACCTAACTCATGTGCTCTTTCAATTAATTTCTGGACAATAAATTTTCCACGCTCTCTTCCTCCAAATTTAACAATTTGATCGAGTGATTCAATCCATTCAATAGTCTCTTCTTTNTTACTATCACTTAAAATTTTGGAATTTAATGATTGTATTATTTTTTTTTCATCTGGCATGATTTTATCCTTATTTCAGCCTTCTAATTTATTGAGAAAAGTTCTTTTCTTAAAGACAATAAGCAAATTTATATTACTTATTTTATTAANTTAAAATTTTAATTTTATTTTTTTATAAAAAGTTATTTTAATTTACTACAAAATATGAATTATATATATACACCAAAAGGAGCATTTACAGTTGTTATATCTTCCCTTCTTTTTTCTGGTTTAGTAACTGCAATAATCCTTCTATTATCAAATTCTACAGAAAATACTTTATTTCCTCTAGCTTTAATGATTGGTGAAACTCTTTTAGTTATTCCCTTGTTTTTATTATTGCGTAAGTCAAAANTTTCAATTTTAAAAACAGTTCGACTCAACTCTATTTCAAAATATAGTTTAATTAATTCGTTCCTAATTTCATTTGGAATAGTTTTTATTTCAGATGAAATTGATAGACTCATTGGAATAATAATTCCTCCCCCTGAAATTTTAAATAATATTAATTCCACAATGTCGATTGATAACCCAATTGCCTTATTATTAATTTTTATAAGTGCAGTTCCAATTGCATCATTTGCTGAAGAAGTAATGTTCAGAGGATATCTTCAACAAATACTTGAAAAAGAATGGAAAAATGTCACTAGAGCAGTGCTTATGAGTAGTTTATTTTTTGCAATTGTTCATCTTATACCNTTTTGGTTAATACAAATTTATCTTTTAGGTTTGATAATGGGCTATTTATCGTGGAAAACAAATTCTATTTATCCAAGCATGGTATTACATGCAGTGAATAATACAATGGCTTTTTTATCCGCAAATTGGAAAAGTTTTTTTGATGGATGGTATGTTATAAATGGACATGTTTCTCCCACAGTATTAATAATATCTTTTTTATTAGTTTATTTTGGTTTTAAAAATTTAAATAAAAGTTTTAATATTAATTGAAAATTTTACTACATGATTAATAACTCAATTGAGAACTCTATGTTGGGAAAAGAAATAACTGTTTTACTTGATACNTTTAGAAGATTAATTAGAAGAAAAGCAAATTCNAATATAAAAAAACTTCTAAATAAAACTCATAGTGCAGATTTAGCTCAACTTTTTAGATATTTTAATAATAATGAAAAAACATTTTTATTCAATTTGTTGCAGAAAAACAATGAAGCTTCTGGAGAACTTCTAAGTGAATTAGATGAATCCATTATTTCTGATTTATTATTACCCCTTCAGCCAATAGAAGTTGCTAATATTTTAAGAAAAATGGGTTCTGATGATATAGCAGATATTCTTAACCTACTTGATCAAGACAAAGCTCAATTAATTTTAGAAAAATTAAANAATAAAGAATCTGAAGAACTNGAAGAATTAATGTCCTATCCAGATGATTCTGCTGGTGGATTAATGTCTTTTGATGTTTTTTCTTTACCGGAATCAACCAAAGCAATNGATGCTATTACATCAATTCAAAACTATAAACAAGCTGAAATGGTATTTTATTTATACGTAACGGATGAAAACTCACATTTAACAGGTGTGGTTTCATTACGGGATCTTGTAACAGCTCCTCCAGATTCAATACTGAAATCATTTATGGAAGACGATGTTGTTTTTGTAAGCAGCAATACAGACCAGGAAGAAGTTGCTAAACTTGTTTCAAAATATAATTTATTAGCTATTCCAGTTATTGATTCTGATAGAACACTTCTTGGTATTATTACTGTTGATGATGTTGTTGATGTNATTAGAGAGGAAGCAACAGAAGANTTTCTGCAAATGGCAGGTATCGGAAAAGATAGAGAAATTTTGATGAGNTCTACATTCGATAATGTAAAGTTAAGNTTGCCTTGGCTATTTGCTAGCTGGATTGGAGGAACAATAGCAGCTTATATAATAGGTAAGTTTGAGCCATTTTTAGAATCAATGATAGCCTTAGCTGCATTCATTCCTGTCATTATAGGTATGGGAGGAAATGTTGGTACTCAATCCTCAACTATCATTGTGAGAGGATTTGCAACAGGGAGATTAGAACTATCTAAAGTTGGAATAGTAATTTGGAAAGAAATGAGAGTTGGTTTAATACTTGGAATTTTTTATGGTCTGCTTCTAGGTATAGTNTCCATGTTTCAATTTATTAATGCTCCTTCTGAATTAGGATTTGTNTTAGGTCTTTCAATTTGTGTTTCAATGATAATAGCTACATCAATAGGTACCTTAGTTCCCATATTTCTTAGAAAACTTGATGTAGATCCTGCTATAGCATCAGGTCCATTTGTTACTACAGCAATTGATATTTTAGGTATATTAGCTTATTTTTTAATTGCTATTAGCTTAATGTCTAAAATTTAATTGATGTTNATATTATCTGTATTTTTAATAATTTCATATTCATTGATAATTATTTTTTTTATCATTGGACTTTTTATTTACAGAGAAAAAAGAGTTTCAAAAAAAAANTTTNTATCAATTATAATTCCAACATTAAATGAAGAAAATAATATCAAAAATATTATTNATGATTTAAAAAAACAATCATATCCAACAAATCTTTTTGAAATAATAATTATTGATGATAACTCAAAAGATAATACTATTAAAATAATCAAGTCTTATCAACGAGATATGNATAATCTCAAATTATTAAGTTCGAATGATGATAAAAATTCCAAACTAAACTTTAAAAAAAANCCTTTAAATNTTGGTATAAATAATGCGAAAGGAGAAATACTTTTATTAACCGATGCAGATTGTAGAATCCCAAAAAAATGGATTGAAACAATGTCTTCTTATTTTACTGATGAAGTAGGTTTTGTAATTGGTCACTCTCAGCTAAAAACATTTTATACAAACCAAGAAAAATTTGAGGCTTTAGACTTCCTTCTATTATCATCAGCTGGAAGAAGTTCTAGTCAATTAAATTTACCTCTTGCTTGTACTGGACAAAATATTGCCTACAGAAAAAAAGCTTTTTTTGATGTAAATGGATTTAACAATTTTGCTAATGCATTAGGTGGAGATGATACATTTCTAATGGAATTAATAAAAAAGAAAACTAACTGGAAAATCGTATATGCAGTAGATAAAGATTCGTATGTAAAAACAAATCCATGCAATAATTGGAATGAATTTTTTTCACAGAGGAAAAGATGGTCTTCAGATGCTTTATTTTTTAAAAATGAAAATCCTTTTTTTTTCATAATGATGCTAATAACGTTTTTTTCTAATTTACTACCTCTAATTTTATTTATAAGTTCATTTTTAAATTCAAATTATATTATACTTTTATTATATGTTTTATTTATAAAAATGTCTGTGGAATTTCTTTTAACTTTAAAAGCAACAAGTCTTTTCAAATTAAAAGAATTGAGATTTAGTTTCTTTTTTTGGTTTTTTGTACAAATTCCTTATGTTATCTATATGAGCATAAATACTTTATTTTTTAATAATAAAAAATGGGGCGGAAGACATATTTGAAAAAGATAATTTTTTTTATTTTTATTAATAATTTTATTTTATCTACAGAAAATGAATCTTTTAAATATATTATAAGTTTTTTAGGTATTCCTAGCGTCGAATTATCTATCTCAAATGAAATAATAGATAATAATATAAGCACAACAATTTTTTCTGCTAAATCAGTATCTATTCTTGATAATTTCTTTAAAATAGATAATTATTATTCAACTATCTACAATATAAATACATTTAAAATGTTAGAATATACTTCAAACATAAATCAACCTAATGCTAAATATGATTTTAATATTAAATGGAATGATAAATATAAAAAATATGATTGTCTTGATATTTCATATGAAAGACCAAAAGAAACAAATAATATTTTTTCTTTATTACAAAGAGTTAGGTTTGAACCAAAAGATAAAGTTGATGCAATTTGGATTCCAATAGAGCATGAAGGTACATTATTTAATGCTAGATTTCTATGGGTAGATTCTGTTAAAATAGAAATTGATTCAATAAATATAAAAACAAATCATTTCAAACTAGATTTAGAAAAAGAAGAAAATTCTCAAAAAAAATTAAAAGAAATTAGTGATGTTTTTAATTGGGGTATAACTTTAGATAATAACATAAGACAAATTTGGATTGAAAAAGAAGAGCCATATAGAATAATAAAAGCTGAAGTTGATGTAAAAGGATTAAAGTTTAAAGCTTCTTTAAAAAATTCAAATTAAATCAATTAACTATTTGATCCATAAAACATGTTCTTGTTCCATTATGACAAGCCGCACCAATTTGTTCTACTTTAATTAATAAAGCATCTTTATCACAATCATAAAAAATAGATTTAATAGTCTGTATATGTCCACTTGTTTCACCTTTTCTCCATAAACATTTTCTACTTCTACTCCAAAAACAAGTTCTTTTTTCATTAATTGAAATAGCTAAACTTTCCATTGACATATATGCGATCATTAATACTTCATTGTTTTCATTATCCTGAATTATTGCAGGAATAAGATTGTTATTATCAAGTTTAAAATTAATTTCATTAATTTTCAATTTTACATCATCTAAATTCATAAATTCTCACTTTCTAATTGGAATTCTTTGATTATTGAGATAATCTTTAATCTCATGAATACTAAAAATATCTCTGTGAAAAACTGAAGCAGCTAATACAGCATCAGCTTTTCCATTTATAATTGCATCCTTAAAATGTATTAGTTTTCCAATGCCCCCAGATGCTATTATCGGAACATCTACTAAATCACTAATCATAGATGTTATCTCATCATCTATGCCTTTTTGAGTACCATCAGCATCCATACTAGTTAATAGTATTTCTCCACAACCCCTATCAACTGCTTCTTTTGCCCAATCTAAAGCATCTATTTTTGTATTATTTGTACCAGCATGAGTATGCACATACCAAGAATTACTATTTTTTTTTACATCCATAGCCAAAACTATACATTGAGAACCAAAAATTTTAGCTGAATCATTTAATAAATTAGGATTATAAATAGCTGATGAATTAATCGATACTTTATCAGCACCTGCCTCAAGAATACTTCCAATATCATTTGGGGATTTAATACCACCACCAACGGTAAACGGAATAAATACTTTTTTGGCTACTTCTTTTACTAATTCAATAACATTTTTTCTTGATTCAAGAGTAGCGGAGATATCTAAAAATGTAAGCTCATCTGCACCCTGATCAGAATATCTCTTAGCAAATTCTATAGGGTCACCTTCTTCAACTAAATTTTTAAAATTGACACCTTTTACAACTTTACCATCTTTAACATCTAAACATGGAATTATTCTTTTAGTTAACATTTTAACATTTCTTCGATTTTGATTTTTCCTTCATAAAAAGCTTTACCTACAATTACTCCAGTAATGCCATTTTTTAATTGTTTTAACTTTTTAATATCATCTATATTTGAAACTCCACCTGAAGCAAAAATTGGGATATCACATAAATTTGAGATTTCTTTTAATTGTTTAAAGTTCGGACCTTTTAATGTTCCATCTTTATTAATATCTGTGCAAATTAAATGTGAAAAATTTATACCTGATATTTTTTTAAGTACAGTTGATATAGAAAATTGTGATTCAGATTCCCATCCATGGGTACAAACCATATTATTCTTTGAATCTATTCCAGCAACCAATTTATTTTTGAAATCTGATTCCCATGATTTGATTTCTTCAATATTTGTTAATAAACTTGAACCAAGAATTAAGAAATTAGCACCACAATCATTTACTTTTTGAAGGTCTTTTTTAGTTCTCAAACCTCCACCAAATTCAATTTTAATTCCAGTTTTAGCAATTTTTTCTAGCGTAGATAAATTCACAGGATGACCATTTTTCGCTCCATCTAAATCAACCATGTGTAATAACTCAAAACCATTGTTTAAAAAAAATTTCGCTAAATCTACAGGATCCTTATTATAGATTGTTTTTTTTGAATAATCACCTTTAAAAAGCCTAACACACTTACCATCAATAATGTCTAAAGCAGGAACTATTTTAAATTGATTGTTCATAAAAATTTTTTAAAATTGAAAGACCATATGTTTGAGATTTTTCTGGATGAAATTGAATTCCTAAAATATTATTATAATTAAAAACAGCAGTTATTTTCTCTCCATAAAAAGTTTCCCCTAAAACTAATTTTTGATTTTTTAGTACGCATTTATATGAATGCACAAAATATCCATATCCAGATTTAAAAGTATTATTTTTTGATTCAACTTTATTCCATCCAATATGTATTTTTCTTGGAGAATTTTTTATCTTTTCAACACTACCTTCAATCAAACAAAGTCCTTTATGTTCACCACCTTCATAACTTTTTTCAAGCAAAAGTTGCATACCCAAACATATTCCCAAAAGTTTTTTATTTTTTTTTGAATAATCTTTAATGAAATCTACTAAGTCATAACTTTTAAGTTTTTTAATTGCTGATTCAAATGCACCAACTCCTGGTAAAATAATTCCTTGACATGATGACAAATCTTTAGTTTTATGTGAAATAACATACGGAATTTTCAAAAATTCCAATCCATTGCGAATACTTCCAATATTCCCTACACCATAATCGATTATACCTATCATAGTGTTCCTTTTGTAGAAGAAATGGTTTTATCATTTCTTACTTTTAAAGAGTTTTTAATCGCGACTCCTAATGCTTTGAACATGGTTTCAATAATATGGTGAGCATTATTCCCACATATTGATTCTATGTGAATTGTAATTCTAGACTCCTGAGCAAAAGATCTAAAAAAATGTTCGGTCATTTCAGTTTCAAAATTACCAACCTTTTCTACGTTAAAGTTTGCTTTAAAACTACAAAAAGGTCTATTACATAAGTCAACAACCACTCTACTTAAAGCTTCATCTAATGGACAAAATGAATATGAAATTCTATCAATAGATTTATTTTTTATCCATTCCTTATTAAATGCTTTTCCAAGTATTAATCCTACATCCTCAACAGTGTGGTGAGTATCTACATGTAAATCACCCTTACAAATTAATTTAAGATCCCATTGAGCCCAAAATGCTAACAACTCAATCATATGATCAAAAAAGCCAATGCCTGTTTCAACTTTAATTTTTCCACTTCCATTTATATTTAATGTTAAATCTGAATTTGTCTCATTTGTATNTCTTGAAATTTTAATCATATTATATCCATTTTTTTAATTAATTCTAAAGTCGAACTACATGAAAAATTATAATTTTTAACGCTTAAATTACTTTCAATTAAACAAAAATCTAATGGTTTTCCGGTATTTTTTACATAATTTAAAACAAGCTGAGAATCATCTTCTGTATCACCTACAAATAATGGGTTTTTACAATTTAAATTTTCTATTAAAGGAATCAATTTTTTTGGGTTAGGCTTATTCAATTCAGGTAAGTCAGAAACTGCTAACATTTTATCATCAATTCTCCATTTGAGTATTTCAAAACCTAACTCCATTTCTTCTTTATTTCTACCTGTAAAAATAGCTAATTTTTGTAAAAATGGTTTAATTTTATTATATGAAACCATTGGAGTTTCATTATTCCAAAACCCTTTTTTTAAAATAGTAGTTGGATAAAATCCATATAATTTTTTACAAGCAGTTGTACCTCCGTATGATTCTTTAACNAATCTAATGAGGTGTTCTTCTAGTTCGGAAGTTAATTCATTNGAAGTATTACGAACTCCAATAATACCTGACCCCAATTCATTAACTTTTTCTAAATAATCTGAAAGATTTTCAGATGAATGAAATTTTCTCCAACAATAACCTGCAATAGCTGTATCCCAATCATTATTGAAATTTTTAAAAGATTTAATTTCAAATACATGTTCTTGGTTAAAAGTATCATCATTAAGGATTGTTTTTACTGCTAAAACAATTGATGGTATAAATGAATTTGAATGATCAATTAGAACTCCATCTACATCAAATATATATGCATCATATCTCATGATAAATCTGATAAAATATTAAATAAAACTTCATTTTCCTCTTGACTTCCAATAGAAATTCTAATTTTATTTTTACATAGATAATAGTTTGATACATCTCTTANTAATATTCCATTTTTTAATAACTTAATATATATTTCTCTGGGTGAAATTTTTGACTTTAACAAAAAGAAATTTGCATTAGATTTATATGCTTTAAAACCATTAAGCTCATTTATTTTAGATATTAATTTTTCTCTTTCATTTATTATCATATTAGAATACTCAATTATTTTTTTATAATCACTTAATAGNATGTTACCTGCAATAATTGATGGTTTATCAATATTGAATGGTAACATACATTTTTGAATTTCGGAGGCGACTTTTGAATGCATTACAGCATAACCTAATCTAAATCCTGCTAAACCAAATGCTTTTGAAAATGTTCTAGTTATAATCAAATTTGAATTTTNTGATAAAAGGGGTAATGATGAGAATTTTGAAAAATCAACATAAGCTTCATCTATTACTAANAATCCATTGNTATTTCTTAAAATTTTTTCAATTATATCAAGAGAAACTAAACTTCCAGTGGGAGAATTAGGATTACATAATATAGTTATTTTAGCTTTTGAAGCTTTGTGTAGTAAGTCNTCTTCATTTATTTTGAAATCTTTGTTCAATTTTGATTCAATAATCACTCCATCATTTTGATTTGTTATCATTTTATATATTGGAAATGTTGGATTTAAAACACACACTTTATCATTANAACTAATAATTGAAGTGATTATGCTTTGAATGACTTCATTAGAACCTTTTCCTAAAACAATTTGATTTGAGTTGCAGCTTAATATTTTAGCTATTTTTTTAATTAAATTATTTGCTTTTAGTTCTGGNTACCTATTCCATGAGGTTTTTTCTAATTCTCTTAAAATTTTTAACTTTAAATCGTTCGAGCAATCATAAGGTGTTTCATTTTGATTTAGTTTAATATTATGTTTAGGTATTGCAACATTATACTCGCTTTGTTCACGTATTTTTAATTTAATTAATTTTATAGTATCATTAATTTTCATTTGATTCTAACTTTTATTGATTCCGAATGAGCTAACAAACCTTCAGCTTCAGCCAAATTCATAACAACCTTTCCTTTNTTTTTTAAAGCATTATTTGGCGATTCAATGATTGAATATGAAACTAAAAAGTCATTTACAGATAAAGCACTTTTAAATCGAGATTGCCCAGATGTAGGTAAGGTGTGATTAGGCCCTGCCCAATAATCACCCCACGATGGAGAGGTGTTATTTCCAATAAAGATAACTCCTGCTGTAATTTTATTTATTATTGAGTATGAATCTTTAATTTGTAATGATAAATGTTCTGGTGAAATTTTATTAATTGATTCTATAAATTTTTTTCTTGAATCAACTAAATATATAAAACCATTATTGAGAATTGATTCTTTTGCTACATCACTTACATTATCGGTTTTAAAACTTTTATTAATAATNTCATTTACTTTNTTTGCAATTTNTATATTATCTGTAATTAAAATTGACAATGAGTTAACATCATGTTCAGCCTGACAAATTAAATCACTGGCTATAATCAATGGGTCAGCGGAATCATCTGCAACAACCAATTGTTCAGTTGGCCCAGCAATCATATCAATTCCAACAATATCACTTACTAATTGTTTTGCTTTTGCAACAAAAATATTTCCGGGACCAGTAATTTTATCTACTTTTTTTAAAGAATTTGTACCATATGCCATAGCTGCAATAGCTTGAGCACCACCTATATTATATACTTCTGANATTCCCATTATGTTTGCTATAGATAAAATGNTATCATTTGGATAACCTGAANGNTGAGGAGGTGAACACATTATTATTTCNCTTACTCCTGCTATTTTTGCAGGAATGATATTCATCAAAGCTGTAGAAAATAATGGAAATCTACCTCCTGGGATATAAACTCCAACTCTTTTAATNGGTCTATAATTAAATGAAATTTTAGTTTGATCTTTTTGAGTTAATTTAAAATTTTTNGGTTTTTGTTTATAGTGAAAATTTTCAATATTATCTTTAGCTTCAAGTATAGATTCAAGTAAGCTTGAATCTACATTATTAATCGATTTTTTAATTATTTTCTCAGGGACTCTAATCTTATCAATATTTATTTTGTCAAATTTTTTTGTAAAATTNATTAGTTCTGAATCTCCTCCATTTTTTATTTTTGTTAAAATTTTATTTACAACAGATGACNTNGAAAATGAAAATTTAATTCTATCATTAATTATTTTTTCAAAACTATTTTTATCTTTAATTATTCTAAACATTAAGGAAGCACCTTGTTTAGAGGATATTCAATTATATCAGTTGCTCCATTATCAATTAAAATTGGAATTAAATCTCTTACAATTTTCTCTTCAATAATTACCTCAATTGCTACTCCATCCTCATTAAATAATTGATTTATTGTAGGCGTTCTCATTGCAGGTAAAATTTTAATTAAATTNTTTAATTTATTATTTTTAACATTCATTTTTAATCCTACTCGATTTGTGGCCATTATTGCGCTTTTTAACATTCTAGCAATATTATCTATTTTATTTTTTTTCCATTTATCTTTATATGCATTTTTNTTTGCAATTAATCTAGTAGTTGATTCCATAACTGTATCAATGATTCTTAAATTATTAGCTCTNAAAGAGCTTCCTGTTTCTGTTACTTCAACAATTGCATCAGTCAACAAACCAGGCTTAACTTCAGTTGCNCCCCAAGAAAATTCTACATCAGCCTTAACATTATTTTTTTTTAAATAATCTTTCGTTATGTTAACTACTTCTGTACTTAGATGCTTTCCATCAAGATCTTTAACAGATATGACACTGGAATCTTGAGGAACAGCTAAAACCCATTTCACTGGTCTCATATATGCTTTTGCATATACTAATTCACAAATTTCAATTACATCAGATTTATTTTCAACGATCCANTCTTTACCTGTAATGCCCACATCGAATATACCTTGCTCAACATATAATGGCATTTCTTGAGCTCTAATTAATAATGCATCAATTTCATTATCATCAGAAAATGGCTTATAAGATCTACTTGTAGTTGAAAAATGCCACCCAGCTCTTTTCAGCAAATTAAATGTAGTATCTTGTAAACTACCTTTTGGCAAACCTAATGATATTAACTTATTCATTTCTTTCCCTTCTAAAAAAAAAGCCCCTTGGAAATAGGAGCTTTAAATTAAATGTTTTTTTTAATTGAGTACTACTACCTTTTTCTCCAACAAAAAATAAAGATGTGATTATGACCTATTAATTTATGATGTCGCATGCTCAAAGTTAATAATATAAATTATATCAAAACAATACGTTTATTAAATTAATTTTGGAAAAACTTTTGTTAATACATCTATAGTTTTATCATATTCATCTAAAGATAGATGCTCATTTGGTGTATGATCTAGTGAGGAATCTCCAGGTCCGTAAGCTAAAATTGGACAATCCCAACATCCAACTAAATTCATATCTGAAGTTCCNGTTTTATATTTAAATTTAGGTNTTCCATCACTATTTCTAATTGAATTTAAAAAAGAACTTACCAAACGATTTCGTTTTGACGTAATTATTGGTGGTATTAAATCAGTGATTTTATAAATTGATGAATTAAAATTTTTATTTAATGAGTTAGAAAATTCTTCATAATTGAAATCACTTGGNGTTCGAACATTTACTTGCATTTTTACTGTAGAATGTGTCCCATCAAATAAAGTATTGATATTTAACAATCTAAAAGATAGTTTATTAAATTCAACTCCAATATCTTTAGTATAATTATTTAAATAATTAAAAAANTTAATTGCTAATTCAGCTGACGTCTTTTCATGAGAACCACTATGAGAAATTGGAACTCTTTGTTCATAAAAAATATTAAAACATCCTTTATAACCAAGGGTGATTCCATCCCAACCACTTGGTTCACCTATAATTATATACTTTGGTTCCTTTAAACTATTTATTATGTGTAAACAGCCTTTTGAATCTGTTTCTTCAGCAACACAACCAATTACCTTGAAGGTTATTTCGTTAGATAATAGTTTACATTTTGCAACTGATTCTGCAAAAGCTGATAAACAACCCTTAGCGTCAACACTTCCTCTACCAAATAATAAATTATCTTCAACTTTGACTGGAATATTACCTTCTACNGTATCAATATGTCCAATTAAATATATAAGTACTGGGCCATTGCCTAATGAACCTATCGCATTTCCTACTTTATCAATTTGAGTTTCAAAACCTAANTCTGACATTTCATCAACAAANAGATTTACAGCTTTAGATTCNGAACCTGAAACACTTTGGACTCTAACTAATTTTTCAACTAACCTCACCAAGAACTTCTTTCAATGATGAAATTGCAAAATCTATTTCATCTTTTGTAATTATATAAGGAGGTAANAATCTTAAATTAGGTTTACCTGCCGTTAGAGCNAANACTCCTTTATCTAATAAACCCATTAATGCAGGTCCAGCGGGGCCCCTAAATTGNAGAGCTATCATCAAACCAACTCCTCTAACATCTTTTAAAATATTTGGATAAAGATTTAATAGATTATTTAATTCTGTTTTAAAATATTCTCCCATCTTCTTTACATTATTTAAAATATCATTTTCTATTATAAAATCTATTACAGAGATTCCAACTGCACATGCCAATGGGTTGCCTCCATAAGTACTCCCATGCATTTTTTTTTCAAATTTTAAATTGTCATTAAAAATAACAGCACCTATTGGAACTCCTCCTCCTTGTGCCTTTGCAATTGAGATAATATCTGGTTCGATATCAAAATATTGAGAAGCAAACCATTCTCCAGTTCTTCCAAAACCACATTGAACTTCATCAAAAATTAAAAGTATGTCATTCTCTAAACATAAATTTTTTAAATCATTTAAATATGATTTAGAAGCAGAATAAATTCCACCCTCTCCTTGTATTGGTTCAATTAAAATAGCTGCTATTTCATCTAAGTCTTTATTTTTTATAGGATCAATTTTCCCAAAAGGAACATGTTCAAAATTAGGAACAATAGGATTAAAAGGAGCTTTCATAGCTTCCTTCCAAGTAGCACTTAATGCACCGAGTGTTCTACCATGATATCCTCTTACGCAAGAAAGAATTTTTGATTTTTTTGAAACTANNCTTGCTAATTTAATTGCCCCCTCTACAGCTTCAGTNCCTGAATTACATAAAAAAATTCTATTTAAATTTTTAGGGGATATCNCTGATAATTTTTCNAAATATAAAGCCCTAACATCATTTCCATAATAGCCATGACTAGCGGATATTAATTTTCCTGCTTGTTCATTTAAAGCATTTTTAATTGATAAATTACTATGNCCTAAACTAGCTACTCCTATACCTGTTGATAAATCTAGATATTTTTTATCATCTGAATCCCATAAATAAGAGCCATTTCCTCTNACTATNGTCATAGGCCAACCACCATAGGCTCCACTAGAATGTTTTTCCTCAATCTCTAACCAATTATTCAATTACTGTTCCTNTTCCTTCTAGGGCAGCTGAAATAGGATTTTCAATTCTAGCATCACCCAAAATTACTTTTTTAACTCCTCCATTAATTGCTTCTTGAGCTCCAAGAAGTTTTTTCTTCATTCTTCCCTGTGCAAAATTTTTAATATTATACTCAATATCTTTANTTTTAATATTTTTTATCAACGTAGATTCCTGTGAAGGNTCNTTCAACAAACCGGGAATATTAGAAAGAATAATTAAATGATCAACTTTAAGAGAAACAGCAATTTGACCAGCACATCTATCACCATCAACATTAATTGCCTCTCCCTCATATGATATTGCAGGAGGTGTAATAACTGGAATATAACCATTGTTCAATAATAACTGGAGTAAATCATGATTGATTTTTTCAATCATTCCACTCATATCTCCTCTTAGAATTTTCTTTTTTCCATTCTCAATTACTTTTAAACTTCTCTTCTTTTTTCCTTCAATTAATCTACCATCAATACCGCTTAAACCTACAGCATTGATATTAATTTGTTGCATTTTTTCAACAATCATTTTATTCATTTTTCCTGCATAAATCATATTAAATATATCCATTGTTGTCCTATCAGTAAATCTACTAGTATATCCTGAAACAGATTCAACAAATTTTGGGGGATGGCCTAATTTGGTTGAAACTTGATTCAATTCACTTGATCCACCATGAACAATTACATAATTATCATGATTAGATAAATCATTAATAAATGCATCATAATCAATACCTTCACTTCCGCCAACTTTAACTACAAACATAGATTCTCCTAACTATACGGGGTGAAAACCAATTGAATTGATTCCAGCAGTTTCTTCAAAGCCTAATGCAATATTCATGCTTTGAACGCCTTGGCCAGCTGCACCTTTCATTAAATTATCAATTGCAGACATTACAATCAACCTACCAGTGGATTCATCTTTTTCAAAACCAATTTCACACATATTTGTTCCTAAAACAAGCTTAGGTTCTGGATATCTATATATACCAGATTTTTCTCTCACTAATCTTATAAAAGGTTCTTCTTTATAAGCTTGAAGATATATTTGCCAAATATCNTTTGATGTNTAATCTTCATCTANAAAGATATGAATAGTACTTTGAATACCCCTTATCATTTCTACAGCATGAGGTGAAAAATTCAATGAAATAGATCCATCTTTATTTAATTCTTGATTCATTTCAGCTAAATGACGATGCATAGATGGTTTAAAACTTCTAACAACATTACTTCTTTCGGGATGATGAGTTGATAANCTATATGCTGCTCCTGCTGCNGAGGANCCAACTTTTGAGTCAACAACAATAATTTTGGGGTTTAAGTTNTCAACNATTGGCTTCAATGGTAATATAGCTGCAGTAGCTGTACAACCNGGAACTGCTATAAATTTTGAATTAATAATTTTATCTCTATGTAACTCAGGCATTCCATAGGAAAATTGTTTTAATAATTCAGGTCTTGAATGTTCATGACCATAATATTTTANATAATCATCAGGATTAGATAGTCNAAAATCAGAACTAAGATCNATCAATAAATCTGTTTTATTTATAAAATCATCAATNTAATCCATCACTGCATGATGTGGTAAACCTAAAAATAAAACATCAACATCTGGCATAGATTCAATNGATATAAATTTTAGTTTAGAAATTTTTCTCAGGTTAGGATGAGTTCTAGATATTGGCTTTCCTAAATATTTTCTTGATGTAACACCAACAATTTCTACAAAAGGATGTCCATATAATATACGTAATAACTCTCCACCTGTATATCCTGATCCACCTACTATACCTACTTTAATTTTTTTNACCATTTATTACCTNGCCTCACTTATTACATAATCAATAATTTTTCCAGGAATATTAACACCTGTTGGTTCAATACTATTTCTAAATTCAACTGTATAATTAATTTCGTTAACTAAAAATCCATTTTTTGATTCCATTAAATCTATCGCTAAAACACCATTTCCTATGGCATTTCCAGCTTTTTGGCAAATTTCATTTAATTCTGATGATAATTCACATTTAGAGGTCTTAGCTCCTTTTGCGGTATTAGTAATCCAATGTTCTGAAGATCTATAAACAGCACCAACAGTCTCACCACCAATAACAAATGCTCTAATATCTCTTCCTGGTTTTTCTACATATTCTTGAATATAAAAAATTGAATGATAATAAGCCCCTAAATATTCTTTATGCTCAAGTATAGCTTCAGCACCAGCTCGGTCAGTAACTTTAGCAATTAATCTTCCCCAAGAGCCCACAACAGGCTTAAGTACAACTGGATATCCCATTTCCTCAATTGCCTCTAAAGCACTTTCTTTTGTAAAAGCTACTTTTATCCTTGGAGTAGGTACATTATTATCTATAAGTGATTTTGAAGTTATAACTTTATTTCCGCAAATCATTGCAACATCATATGAATTAACAGTTTTTATACCAGCACCATTAAGCATATTTAAGGCGTATATAGCTCTTGAATGAGAAATTTCTCTTTCTAAAACAACATCAAAATTNTATTTATCATTTAAGCCTAATTTTAAATATCTACTATCAATTTTTATGATGTTTAAATTTCGATTTTCAGCTTCTTTGAGAAGTAATTTCTCTTCTTGGCGAACTCTTGATAATAGCAATCCTATTTTTATACTCATAATTCTTAAATTAATTTTTTAAACAATAATCTACTATTATAGCTGGAATATTTGTTTTTACAGCATGCATACTACCTTTAAATTCCATTGAACAATTAATTTCATTAACAGTAAAACCATCTGATGTTTCCATAATATCAATTGCCAAAGCACCTCCTCCAACCGCTCTGGAAGCCATGATTGAAATCTTTTCTAATTCCGGAGTAATAATACATTCTTCAGTAGTTGCACCTTTTGATACATTCGTTAACCAATCAGAAGATTTTCTATAAGATGCACAAATTGGTTCATCATCAATCATTAATACTCTAATATCTCTATCTGGTTTATTAATATATTCTTGTAAATAAAAAATGGAATGATAAAATGAACTTAGATATGATTTGTGTTCCAAAATAGCGAGAGCAGAATTTTTATTTTCAATTTTTGCAATCAATCTACCCCAAGAACCATCAACAGGCTTAAGAACAACTGGATATCCCATTTCCTCAATTGCCTCTAGAGCACTTTCTTTTGTGAAAGCTACTTTTATTCTTGGCGTTGGAACCCCTTTTTTACTTAACCATCTCGATGTAAAAACTTTATCACCACAAATTCTAATTACATCGTAACTATTTATACATCTTACTGTTGAGTTTTTTAACATTTCTACAACATGTAGTGCTTTAGATGAAGCAATTTCTCTATCAAGAAGAACATCTATTCCTAAATTGTCTTCAGGATTAATTATTAATTTTCTACTATCAATTAATTTTAATGTAACATTTCTTCTTTTCTTCATCTCCTCAATTAGAAGTTTCTCTTCAACACGTATTTTTGAAAATAAAATTCCTATATTCACAATTAGGAGCCTAAGAATTCAATAAAAAAAATACTATTCACCCCAATCCTCTTGTTCTTCTGGCGCAGGATCTAACTTTACAGGATCTAATGAAATAACTTCTAGCTCTGCTCCACAATCATCACAATCTATGATTTCATTTTCAACAGTTCCACTTTCAAGTTCAATTTCTGATCCACATTCTTCACATGTACCTTGAGACATTACATTCTCCTTTTCTTTTTTAGTTAAAAAAAACCCCCAAACAATTTTATTCGGGGGTTAATATAAAAGCTGCTTAATATTTACTTACACAACTTCCCCCCAAAAATAAGGGAATGACGGTATTTGTTTTTCTATTAAACGAAAATTTATCATTATAAAATTTATAATTATTACATATGTTTAAGCAAGAGATATATTTACTCATTATTTTTTACTTAATTCCTTTGCAATAATTTTATAAGCAGAACGAAAAGGAACTCCTTTTTCTACTAATTTATATGCCTTTTCAGTAGCATATATTTCCTCAGAGAGAGCCTCATCGCATCTTTTTTCATTAACAACTAGCTCATTAATTAACATGGTAATCATTTTTATGCAATCTAAAGTTGTTTCTATAGCTTTCATTGTAGGTTCTTTTGTTAATTGAAAATCTCTATGAAAACCAGATGGCAAATTACTTGTAATATTTAAAACTTCTGATTCATATGATCTGACATTGTTATATTTCGCTCTTAGTAATTCTAAAACATCAGGGTTGTTTTTTTGAGGCATAATAGAACTTCCGGTGCAAAATTTTTCTGGAATTTCAAAATAACCTAATTCGTCCATTGAAAATAAAATTAAATCTGAAGATATTTTATTTATATCATACATTATTTGAACTAATGAATGAATCAATAGTTTCTCAAACTTGCCCCTACTTATTTGAGCATAAATTGGGTTCTGATTGGAATCAAACCCCATTTCTTTTGCTGTAAATTCTCTATCAATATTCATTGGAACACCATACCCTGCAGCTGTTCCTAATGGAGATTTATTTATTATATTTTTAGACACTTTCAATAATTTAGTATTATCAATGGATGATTCAATAAATGCTTCTGACCACATATTAATTGATGAAGGCATTGCTTTTCTAAAATGGGTGTAGCCTGGAAAATTAATTGTTCCAAATTTATTTTTAAAATTTTTTAAAGATTTAATCCATTCCTTTTGTAATAAATCACAATTTTTAATATTATCTAAATAATATAATCTTAAGGCAGTTAAAACTTGGTCATTCCTTGATCTTGCGGTATGTATCTTTTTTCCAGCATCTCCAATTTTCTTAATTAAATAATTTTCTATGGCAGTATGACAATCCTCATCATTGATTTTGATAGTTAAATCATTTGAATTAATTATTTCATTTAATGCATTAATTATCTTTTTTAATTCAGTTTTTGATAAAACTCCTATTTTTCTTAACATTTTCGCATGAATTATAGAAGCTTTACAATCATAATTAATTAACTTCATATCAATCAGAAAATCATTACCCACAGTAAATTCTTCAACTCTTTTATCTACTTCAAATCCTTTATCCCAAATTTTACCCATAAGTATCATTTCTCCATTCAAATGATTGTAAATTTTTTGTCATTTTTTTTTCTTATTAATTAGAAGATTATGAGCTTTCAATCTAATTGAGTGAATATTGATAAAACCTTTTGCATCAATAGCATCAAATCCACCTTCTTTATCCATGCTGGAAAAATCTTGATCATATAAAGAAGTTGGCGACTTTCTTCCAATTGTAGTAACATTACCTTTAAAAAGAGATAATGTAACATCACCATCAATTTCTTCTTGGCTCTTATTAAAAGCACTCATGATAAAGTCCATTTCAGGGGAATACCAAAGTCCATTATAAATCAATTCACTAAATTTAGGAATTAAAGAGTCTCTCAAATGCATAACCTCTTTATCCATTGCTAAACCCTCAATATCTCTATGAGCTGTCCATAAAATTTTACCCGCAGGAGTTTCATAAATTCCTCTGGATTTTATGCCAATAAATCGATTTTCAACCATATCCAACCTACCAATTCCATGTTTACTTCCGATATCATTAAGATAAACAAATAATTCTAAAGGGTCAGTAATTTTAACTTTTTTTGATTCATTAAACACAGAAATAGGTATTCCATCTTTAAAAGAAATAACGATTATTTCTTCATCTTCAGGTGTATCTTTTAATGATGATGTGTGAGTGAAAACTGATTCTTCAGGCCTATAATTTGGATCTTCTAACATTCCTGCTTCATGACTTATATGCATTAAATTTTCATCTTCACTATATGGTCTTTTTTTTGAAACGCCAATTGGGATATCATATTTTTTTGCATATGCAATTAAATCATTTCTTCCTTTAAATTGATTTAGAAAAGTAGAATCTTTCCAAGGTGCAATTACTTCTATTTCAGGATTAAGTGCATAATAAGCTAATTCAAATCTCACCTGATCATTCCCTTTACCAGTTGAACCGTGACCAACATATTTGGCATTCAAATCTTTGGCCATTTCTATTTGTGCTTTAGCAAGAATAGGTCTTGCCAAAGAGGTTCCTAATAAATACCTGCCTTCATATAATGCATTACCTTTTAATGCTGGAAAAATAAAATCTGTAACAAATTCTTTTCTTAAATCATATGTTAATACATTTGCTGCTCCAGTTTTAAGGGCTTTTTTTTCAATTTCTTGAAAATTTTCTTTCTGTCCAACATTCCCAATGAAACAAAAGACCTCAAATCCTGAATTTGACAACCACTTTAAAATTACAGATGTGTCTAATCCACCACTATATGCTAGAACAATTTTTTTCACAACTTTTATATCTCCCTAGATCTTTAAAAAAAAACCCCCAAAGTAATTGGGGGTTTTAAAATTAAATATATATCCCTAATTACTTTTTTTTAGAATTTTTTTTTCGCTTTAATTGATTTAATATGATTCCCATAATAGCCTTTAAAATAAATTATTTAATAATCAAAACAAAGAACTTAAATAAAAGCTAAAAATTATGAATTTCTTGAATAGATCTAACTTGATTTTTATTATTTGATTTTATAGCCTTTATTAAAGCTTGAGCAGCTGATAATGTTGTTAACACGGGAATTCGAGCCTGAGTAGCTGCAATTCCAATTGAATTCTCATCAAATCTAGATTGTGCTCCAAGTGGTGTATTTATAACCAAAGTTATTTCTTTGTTCTTAATTCCATCTAATGCATTAGGCCTACCTTCACCTACTTTATAGATTGTATCTACTTTTAAATTTTCCTTCGTCAAAAATTCAGCTGTTCCCTTAGTAGCTGAAATATTAAAACCTACATTTAATAAATCCTTTGCAATTGAAATCAATTTAGGTTTATCAAAGTCATTAACTGAAATAAAAGCTTTTCCTTTCTTTGGAAGCTGATTTCCATCACCCATAATTGCTTTTGAAAAAGCGTCACCAAATTCAGGAGCAATCCCCATTACCTCACCAGTTGATTTCATTTCTGGACCTAAAAAAATATTTTCATTAGGAAATTTATTAAAAGGAAAAACTGGTTTTTTTACAGCTATATGATTATTAGTTGACCATTTTTTTAATTTATAATCCTTCAACTTCTTTCCTAATGCTATCCCTGTTGCAATTTGAGCTAATGGAACATTAGTAGCTTTACTTACAAATGGAACCGTACGACTAGCTCTGGGATTAACTTCAATAACATAAACTATTCCATTTTTTTCAGCAAATTGAATATTTACTAATCCTTTTACTCCAACTTCAATCGATAGTTGTCTTGTATAGTTTTCTATTTTTTCTAAACAATCTTCACTCAACCAATAAGGTGGTAAAACACATGATGAATCACCACTATGAATTCCAGCCTCTTCAATATGTTGCATTACTCCAGCAATGTAAACATCATTTCCATCACATATCGCATCAACATCAAATTCAAATGCATCTTCTAAAAAAGCATCAATTAAAATTGGATGTTCTGGCGAAATATCTGCTGCTCTTTGAACATAATTAATTAGATGTCTATCATCATAAACAATTTCCATTGCTCTACCACCAAGAACATAAGAAGGTCTTACAAGAACAGGATATCCAATTCTTTGGGTAACTATTTTAGCTTCATCAGTAGAAAAAGCTATTCCATATTCAGGTTTTGGAATATTTAATTTATCTAATATTGCACCAAATTTTTCTCTGTTTTCAGCTAAATCTATAGCATTTGGAGAAGTACCTACTATTGGGGCACCAGCATCTAATAATTTTCTTGCAATATTTAGTGGGGTTTGTCCCCCAAATTGCACTAAAACTCCATCAGGTTTTTCTAAATCAATAATATTCATAACATCTTCAAAAGTTACAGGTTCAAAATAAAGCCGATCTGTTATGTCAAAATCAGTTGAAACGGTTTCAGGATTACAGTTAATCATTATTGCTTTCCAACCAAGTGCCTTTGCTGCAAAAACTGCTTGAACACAACAATAATCAAATTCAATACCTTGACCAATTCTATTAGGACCACCTCCCAAAATAACAATTTTTTTACCTTTAAGAGGTTTGATTTCATTTTCTTGCTCATATGTAGAATAACAATAAGGAGTTTTAGCTTCAAACTCAGCAGCACAAGTATCAACTACTTTGTAGGTAGGTATAATTTGGTTTTCTTTTCTAATTGAACGAATTTCTTTTTCATTTTTATTAGTTATTTTAGCTAATTGGAAATCAGAAAAACCCTCTTGTTTAAGATACTTTATTTTTTTTAAGTCTATATCAACAAGTTGACTATCAAAAACAATTTGTTGAATATTTCTTAAGAACCATTTGTCAATTTTTGTTAATTCGTAAATATCTTCAATACTTTTTCCTTCAACAAAAGCTTGTCTAATTTTAAGTAACCTAAAAGTTGTTGCATAGGTTAAGTTTGACATGTTTAATGGCCTATGTCCTTCCTTAGGCTCTAAACCATGAAGCCCAATTTCCAAAGATCTAAAAGCTTTTTGAAGAGATTCTCTAAAGTTTCTTCCAAAAGACATTACTTCCCCAACTGATTGCATTTGGACACCTAACTGTCCTGAAGCAGAAGGAAATTTTTCAAAATCCCATCTTGGAATTTTTGTAACAACATAATCAATTGTTGGTTCAAAAGCTGCTAATGTTTTACCAGTTATATCGTTATCTAATTCATCAAGGGTATATCCAACTGCGAGTTTAGCTGCTACTTTAGCGATTGGGAAACCTGTTGCTTTTGATGCTAAAGCTGATGATCTGGATACTCTTGGATTCATTTCAATTATAACCATTCTTCCGTTATTTGGATTTACGGCAAATTGGACATTAGAACCTCCTGTATCAACACCTATTTCTCTTATACATTTTATTGCAGAATCTCTCATTAGCTGATATTCTTGATCTGTCAAAGTTTGTGCAGGAGCAACTGTTATCGAATCTCCTGTATGTACACCCATAGGATCCACATTTTCTATTGAACAAATAATTATCACGTTATCATTTTTATCCCTTATAACCTCTAGCTCAAATTCCTTCCAACCTAATAAGGATTCCTCAATTAATATTTCAGAAATTGGACTTGATTCTATACCTTTTTTAGCCAATTTTAGAAATTCTTCATAATTATACGCAATTGATCCACCAGTGCCACCTAAAGTAAAAGAAGGTCTGATAATTATTGGAAAACCCATTTTTTTAATTATATTTTTTGATTCATTTAATGTTTTTGCAAATCCCCCATTAGCAATATCAATATTTATTGATTCCATTGCTTCCTTAAATTTTTCTCTATCTTCTGCTTTTTGAATAGCTTTTATGTTGGCGCCAATTAATTCCACTTTATTTTTTTTTAAAACATTCGCTTCTTTTAGTTCAACTGCAAGGTTTAATGCAGTTTGGCCACCAACTGTTGGTAAAATAGCATTTGGCTTTTCTTTTTCTATAATTGCTGTTAATGAATCTAGCGTTAATGGCTCTATATAGGTTGCATCAGCCATTTCGGGATCTGTCATTATAGTAGCAGGATTCGAGTTAACTAAAATTATTCTATACCCTTCTTCTTTTAAAGCTTTACATGCTTGGGTTCCAGAATAATCAAACTCACAGGCTTGACCAATTATTATTGGGCCTGCACCAATGATTAATATTGAATCTAAATCTTTTCTTTTAGGCATTTTTCATTAGATTTTTAAATTTTTTAAATAGATACCTACTATCATGGGGACCTGGACCTGACTCAGGATGATATTGCACACAGAAAGCTCTGTTAGAATCTGATTTAAAACCTTCAAGGGTATTATCATTTAAATTTATATGAGTTATTTCAGTATCATTGGGTAATGAATCTGGATCAACTGCAAAACCATGATTTTGACTAGTAATTTCAATAGTATTTTTATTTAAGTTTTTTACTGGGTGATTTATACCATGATGACCAAACTTTAATTTATATGTTTTAGCCCCAAGTGCTAGTGCTAATAATTGGTGACCTAAACAAATTCCAAAGATTGGTTTTTTACCTATCAATTTTTTTATTGTACTTATACCATAACTAACAGCTGACGGGTCTCCTGGACCATTTGATAAAAAAATTCCATCTGGATTTAAATTTAAAATTTCTTCAGCATCAGTATTTGCAGGAACTACTTCAATTTCACATTCAAAATGATTTAGCAATCTTAGTATATTAGTTTTTATTCCAAAATCAATAGCAACAATTTTATTATTTTTTGAATTTTGTTTTGACTCATAAAAATATTTTTTATTGGTTGAAACATTTTTTACTAAATCTAATCCACTCATTTGAGGAACTTTATTTAATTTTTTCATTAGTGATGTTTTATCAAAATCAATGGTGCTTATAATACCATTCATCATACCATTATTTCTCAAATGAATTGTTAAAGCTCTAGTGTCTATGCCTTGAATACCCACAATACCAACTTCTTTTAAATAATTTCTTAATGATTCATTGGATCTGAAGTTTGAAGGTATCAAAGTTTCTTCTTTAATGATAAAACCAGAAACTTGAATTTTTGATGATTCAACATCATGTTGATTTGTTCCATAATTACCAATGTGAGGATAAGTCATAGCAACAATTTGTCCGCTATATGATGGGTCAGTGATTATTTCTTGATAACCTGACATTCCTGTATTGAAACAAACCTCCCCTGAAGTTTCACCTTCTTTACCCAATGAGAAGCCATCAAAATGTCTACCATCTTCAAGAATTAATATTGCAGGTTTTTGATTTAAAAAATTAACGAATGACATAATTTTTTATAAAAAAATAGCCCGTAAGGGCTTTGCAAAATATATTTTTTATTTTTTTCGTCAATTTATTTTATTTGAATTTTTATATTAAGTCTATACTTTTTTTAATTAAATTAATAAAAATTAGATACAAATATAATAATTGAATTTACCTATACTCATAACAGTCAACAAACAAAAATATTTAAAATGAATATTTTAATTATATATGGACCAAATTTTAATTTAATTGGTGTAAAATCTGCATCACTTAACAAAAAAATTACTTTAAACAAAATAAACAAAAAAATTAAAAACCGAATTAAAAATAAAAAAGTAAACTTAAAAATATTACAATCAAATGTCGTAGGAAAAACAATTAATTTTCTTCACAAAAATAGGAATTGGTCTGAAGCGGTTTTAATTGCTCCCTCTTCATGGAGCATAAATCAATATGATCTCTTTGAAACTCTTCAGATTTTTAATAAACCATTAGTTGATCTTTATCTTAATGAGAAGTATGACACAAACAAATTTTATAAAAATTCTATTTTTACAAAATTATCATCGAAAACTTTCATTGGCAATCCTGAGGAAATTTTTATTAATGGGATAGAAGAAATCTTAAATTTAAAAAATGATTCAAAGTAATATATTACTGTTATTTTTTTTATTTATGATTGCATGTACACCAAAACCTGATGTATCCTTTAACGGAATAGAAGTAGAACAGAATCTAGTAATTACCAATTCAAATGAAAATGAATATGTATATTTTCGTTTTCCAAATAATTTTATTGTTGTCGATAGTTTAATAAACAAAGAATTAAATAAAATTTCACGAAAGATTAATTATTCTAATATTCTAAATATTGAAGATTCAAGTTCTACTAATAAAATAAAGTCCTTTTTTGTAAATAATAATCAACATCCATATATATTACATAAAATCAGTTTATCTGATACATTAAATCAAGTTATATATAAAATAGATTCAAGTAGAATTAATCTATTAAAACAAAATTTTTTTTATCCAAAAATTGTAAATCAAAAAGAAAATGATTCATTAGATAAATTCAATTATATTAAAACAAATCAACTTTTATTTCCATGCCCAAACATTGATATTCCCCAATCATTAAATCTTCTACCAAATGCTCCTAGAAAATACAGAAGTGGTACTCATCAAGGTATCGATTTTGCTGGATATTATGGTTCTGAAGTTAGAAATGTCTATAATGGTGTAGTAATTAGAAGCGATCATCATTACAACGAAGTGTCAAATGAATTCAGAAATAATTTGCTAAACAAAGCATCTAAAATTAATCGCACTCCATCAGATATTTTCGTAAATATTCTTTACGGAAGAACTGTAATGATTGACCACGGTTTTGATATTATAAAAGACAAAAGAATAATTTCTATTTATGCACACTTGTCAAAAATAAATCCAGAAATAAAAGTTGGTGAATATATTTCTAGGGGAGCTATTATTGGAAATGTTGGAAATAGTGGAACAAGTGATGGTGCAAAAGGAAATAAGAAATCAGCACATTTACATTTTGAATTAATAATTCAAGATAAAGATGGTGAAAGATACTTGGGAAAAAATATTTATGGTGAAGAATTAGTTAAATTACTTAATAGAATTTTTTCTCATAAATAAATTCAATCAATATTTTTTTTTAGCTCTAATTTTAATTTCTTTCTATCATATTTATTTTTTTTCTTNTCAACATAAGTGGATGGTATAGGGTGATTTGAGCTTTTGAGTGATTTTTTAAACTGNTTTTTTTTTTTATTTTTTTTGATGTCATCTAATACCATCTTGAACTCTTTCCTTTTCTTACTCTAGTATCTGANAAACCTATAAATTTTTTATTTTTTGAATCCCAACCTATAATATTTACAATACCTAATTTTTCCTTTTCAATAATATCAAAACCTTTTTTTTCTAAATAATTAGTTATTTCATTTGAAAAACCTTTCTCAACAAAGATTGCCTCAGGCAAAAATTGATGATGAAACCTTGGTGCAGATATTGCTTCTTCAATAGATAAATCAAAATCAATAATATTTATTATTAGTTGTAAAACTGAAGTTATAATCCTTGGTCCACCAGCTCCACCAATGATAATTATAGGTTTATCATTTTTTGTAACAATAGTTGGCGACATACTTGAAAGTGGCCGTTTGTTACCCTCAATAGAGTTAATTTCTCCACCTGTAAGACCAAATGCATTTGGCAATCCATCCTCAATGCTAAAATCATCCATCTCATTATTTAAAATAACGCCTGATCCAGGAACTGTAACTTTTGATCCAAAAGTATGATTCACTGTTTGGTTAATAACTACTGAATTTCCCCATTTATCTATTACACACAAGTTTGTTGTATGACCAGATTTTAAGTTTTGATTTTTACTAACTTTTAAGACTGTTTNCTTATGTTTAATTTCTANTAATTTTTTTTCGGCAAATGATTTACTTAANAATTGTTTTATATTTATCTCATTAAAATCAGGATCCCCNAAATCATTAGATCTAGATTTAAATATTTCACCCATAATTAATGATAACATATAAATTGTTTCTTTATCTAATTCATCCTTTCCTTTAAGAATACCAGACATTTCTATCATATTCAACATTTGAAAAATATTTATGCCACCTGAACTAGGAGGGCCCATTCCATAAATTTTATAATTTCTATACTNTCCTNCAACTGGTTCTCTGAGGATAGCATTATAATTTTTCATGTCATCATGAGTAATTAAACCCCCATTTTCTTCCATAAACTTCACTAATTTATCAGCAAATTCACCTTTATAAAAATAATTGATTCCTTTCTCTCCAAATTTTTCATAAGTATTTGCTAAATCATNCTGNACAAAATGATGACCAGTTTTAAATGCTTCGCCTTTACTATTAAAATAAATTTTTTTTGAAGAAGAGTCTTTTCTTAATTCATCAATATTGATTTTATATCTTCTTATATAATCATCATCTAACTTGAAACCATTTTTAGCAATATTTATGGATGGTTTAATTAATTCAGCAAGTTTTTTAGTTCCTGCTAAATTTAGAGCCTTAATATATGCTGCTGGCAATCCAGGAACAGCGATTGACAATGGTCCATTTTGACTAAAGTATGTATTTATTTTTCCATCAAAATTATACATTTTTTGTGTAGCTTTAGCAGGTGNTTTTTCCCTGCCATCAATGGAAAAGATTTTTCCATTGGATAATCTAATCATTATAAATNCGCCTCCACCAAGACCAGAATTAAACTGATCAACGACACCCAATGCTAAGCCAGTTGCAATTGCCGCATCAACTGCATTTCCATTTTTCTTCAATATGTTTATGCCTACTTCAGAGGCCAATGGATGTATCGAAGAAACAATACCATTTGTTTCAACAGAATTAATAGAATTTTTTTTACAAGAATAAATATTAATAANAAAAAATAATAATAAAATTTTGAATTTATAATTATACATTTTTAATTTATTTTAAGTAAACACTTTTTATTGTTTTAGTATTCNCATTAAANACTACTTTAAATAAATATAATCCGGAATTAACTTTNNCATTCNTGTCATTTTTTCCATCCCAACTAAAATTATATTTCCCAATATTTGTCTCTTGATTATATATTTCCTTNACCTTTTTACCTAATAAATCAAAAACAACAACCTCTAAATTACCCTTTTTTGGAATATTGATATTTATATTAACAATATTATTAAATGGATTTGGAAACAATTTTTCAATTAAAAATTCATTTGGAATGTTTTGATTTTCAATTCCCTTATAATTAACTTTTTTCAATATCCAATGATTTGGGTCAAGAATAATATTTTCTATAATTTTATTTGAATGATTAATTTCCAGAGTTTGATTCCTTTTATTATTATCAATACTAATTTCAATACTATCTATATTTGTAATTATTAATAAATCTAAAGGCATATTAAAGATATTACCATTTTGAACCTGTGAAATATTAATTACAGTTTCTGAATCATTAATTTTATTTAATTCTATGTTGTATTCNGGAAAATTTTCACCATAAATCCATTGNTCAAAAAAATTATCTAGATTTTTTCCTGAAGTTTCTTCAGCAATTTCTTTAAAATCTTCTGTATTAGCTGATGAATACATATATTTTTCCCTGTAGTTTTTTAAAATTTCCCAAAAAATTTCATCAGTTACAACTCTTCTTAACATATGTAAAACCCATGCTGCTTTAGCATAAACCAAATCATAGATGAATATATCATAAACTGTTTCCGGATTTTTTATATAAACACTTCCTTTGCCAAAGTACTCAATAGATTTCATAAATTTATTTCTAGTTTCAATACCTTCTTTTTTTTCATACCATAAAGCTTGAGAATATGTAGCGAACCCTTCATTTAACCATATATTATTAAAATCTTTACAAGTAACCATATCCCCCCACCATTGATGAGCAGCTTCATGAACTATTAAATACATATCTGGGCAACACATACTGCTTATAGTTTGATGTTCCATTCCACCTGGCCATAAAAAACTAACATGACCATATTTTTCTTCNATAAAAGGATATTCTCCAAAAAAGTCAGATAAAACTTTTAAAACTTCAGGTGTTTTATTGTAATTGTTTTCAAAATATTCTTTTTGATCAGGAAAAACATAATGATGAATTGGAAGGATNTTNCCATTACTACTTTGAAAAGATTGTTCCCAAAAATCATATGGATAAATTGCTAATGAGACTAAATATGTGGCAATTGGATATCTCTCTTTCCATTGATAGGTTACTAAGTTTTCATTTGACGTTGAATCAATATTAGATAATAAACCATTTGAAACGACCATCTGACCTTTATTTATGGTTACATTAATATTTACAGAGTCAGCCTTGTCAGATGGGTCATGTATTCCAGGCCACCAATCCTTACCTCCATATGGTTCAGATAGTGTATATAAATGTTTATATGTATTATTTAATTTTTGATCAAATCTTTCTAAAAAGGTTATTCCTGAATTGTTACCTTGAAATGGTATACCATTATATTTTATTTCAATATTTAATATTTTCTCTTCNATAGATAATGGAATTTCNATTTCTAAAATNTCATTGTTGTGAATAAAGTCAATTGANGATCCATTAATCCTTACGTNTTCAACATTAAGATAATCACTTATGTTAAATAAAATTTTATCATTTGATTCAGATAGTTTTTTTAATTGAGTTAAAACATTTCCAATTAAATTTTCATTGTCTAAATCTATTTCTAATGAAATATCATAAAAAGTTACGTCAATATGATCTTGATGATTTATCTTTTTATTTAATTGATTGAGGTTTGAAAAGAAATGTGGTTTTTTGCATATATACTTGTGAGGAATACTCTGCGTATAAATAAATACTTGAGAAAATATATATATAAATAAAAATTTTACTATGTTTTTCATTATTTTTTTGAAAAGTTAAATTAACTTTAATGAATTTTTTTTATTTTACAATATAAATCAGAATTTTGTTAATTTCTTCTATGTTTAATTTAAAATTACANTGGCAAGTCTTAATTGCAATGATTGGNGGAGCATTTGTTGCAATGATTTTTGGTGAAAGAGCTTTAATTTTTTCACCTTTAGGTACAATTTTTATGAAGTTACTAAAAATGGTAATTGTTCCTTTAATTTTATTTTCTGTAACAAGTGGAGTTACAAGTATTGGAGATAGCAANACATTAGGAAGAATGGGAGTTAAGGTTTTTGGTTATTATATGTTAACATCAATCTTAGCCATTTTAGTAGGTTTATCATTAACAAACTTATTACAACCTGGAAAAGGAATAAATTTTTCTGTTGATTCAAATAAATTTGATCCATCAACATTATCCCAACCAAATTCATTAGCAGATGTAATAATAAGAATGATTCCAAGCAATCCCATTAAAGCAATGGCTGATGGAGAAATTTTAGCACTTATTTTTTGGTCAATTGTTTTAGGNATTGCAATAACCCAAATTTCTGATAAACCTAAAAAAGCTATTATTAAAGGTTTTGATTATGGATTTGAATTAATGATGAAATTAACTCAAGGTATTATTNCATTTCTACCTATTGGTGTTTTTGGATTAATAATTAATGCAATAGTTAATTCTGGAATTGANTTATTTAAAGTTATAGGTTTTTATTGGATAACTATTGCAATTGGTCTTTCAATTCATTGGTTAATAATTTTACCATTAGTTTTTTATTCATTTACAAAGATTAATCCAATTAAGCACTGGAAAGCGATGTCATCAGCTTTTATAACTGCATTCTCAACAAGTACAAGCCTGGGAACATTACCAGTAACAATGAATTGTTTAAAAAAAAACATAGGGGTATCAAATAAAACATCAAGTTTTGTTTTACCTTTAGGTGCAACAATTAATATGGATGGAACAGCTTTATATGAATGTGCTGGGGTGTTATTTATATCTCAAGTTTTAGGAGCTGAGCTCGAAATTTATCAACAGTTCATAATTGTAATTACAGCATTTTTANCATCAATAGGAACCGCAGCAATACCTTCTGCAGGGTTAGTAATGATATTTATTGTTTTAGATGCAGTTGGTTTAAGTAACAACCCAGAAGTGCCAATTATTGTTGGTGCTATGTTAGCTGTTGATAGACCTCTAGATATGTTTAGAACTGTTATCAATATTACAAGTGATAGTATTGGTGCAGTAATTCTTGCAAAAAGTGAAAATGAAAAAAACTTATACAAAAAATTGTAAAATATATTTTTTTATTGTTCTTTTTAATAACATTCATATAAATTAATCATTATATTGCGGTAACAATGAACAAACATATAAATATTTAA
>PAOF01000005.1 GCA_002707905.1 Fidelibacterota bacterium | reverse complement strand
TGGACGAACCTCTGGTGCACCAGTTGTTTCATCAGAAGCATCGCTGGGTAGCTATGTTCGGATGGGATAAGCGCTGAAAGCATATAAGCGCGAAACCCTTCCCAAGATAAGGTTTCCCTTCCCTTATGGGAGTGAAGATCCCCTGTAGACTACAGGGTTGATAGGTCATAGGTGTAAGACCAGTAATGGTTTCAGCCGAGTGATACTAATGAATCGTCAGGCTTTTCCAAATCTTTAGTTTTCTTAAACGATTTGATGCTGTGCTAACCAATAAAAATTCTCGGTGGCTATTGCGTGGGTGATCACCCGATTCCATTCCGAACTCGGAAGTTAAGACCCACTGCGCCGATGGTACTGCCTTGGCAACAGGGTGGGAGAGTAGGTCGTCGCCGGAAACTATTAAACCCTCATTTATGAGGGTTTTTTTTTTATTTTTTATTTTTTTCAAATTTTTATCATTTTTGAAAAAAAAATAACTAAATTGTAATAATGATTTTATTTAGAAAGATACTCATATTTTTAACTTTTTGTTTAATTAATTCAAATTTATCTGCTCAAAATGTTAAATTAATACCAGAGCCTGGTTTTGTACCTTATTCTACCTATTACTTAAGTTCAATTGATTTATCAACTGGTTCAAGTGATGTTGAATTTTTTAACTTCAGATTGTCTGAGGAATCTGGTGATTACTTATCAGAAGAAATTTGGGCATCTATCCAATTTGAAGTTTCAATGATATCACCTGCGCTAGGAATTTCAAATCCAACAACTATAATCTCAATGGAGTCTGATGAATTCCAAATGTTTGCTGATATACGAATTTCAAATACATATCTATCTACTCAAACAAGCAGTTTATTTGATATGTCAGTTCCTCCAAAACAAATACCTTTATCAATGAAAATAAACAAAATGATTGATTTTGGAAAATTTCAAGAATTGTTATCTGCAGTAATAACTACTGGTAAATTAGCTGATGGAAATTACACATTTAGAGTTACTATTAAATCTGGATTAAAAGGTAACTTGTCAATTACAGATGATATAATGGAAACAGTACAGGTTACATCATCTACCTCTTTAAATCTTATATCTCCTGGAGGTGAACTTGCAGATTCTTTGCAAAACATAATTTTTTCCCCATATCCAATATTTCAATGGGATACAAATCCATGTCAAGGTTGTGAATCGTTTATTCGAGTCGCGAAATTTGACCCAAATTTACATAGTTCAATAAATGAAGCGATAAATGACATTACAGTTTTACCTGTTAATCAATCTGAAAATTGGAAATCTGCTGGTTTTGCTACAAATTATCAATATCCATTCACTGATGCGATTGACTTGGAACCGGGATCAATTTATGTCTGGCAAGTACAAAAAAAACTCCCAACAACAGAGGGTGTTGAAGCTTTTACGAGTCCTATTTTTGCTTTTAAACTTGTAAATTTTGAAAATACATCTTCTCAATTTCAGCCTCTTCATCCAGTTTTGCAGCAGTTAAAAGACGTATTAGGAGAACAACAATTTCAATCATATTTTGGTCCTGATAGTGAGTTAATTGAATTTGAACCTAATGGTACTTATCAAATTGATGGTATTGAGGTATCAGTTGATGAAATTATTAAACTAATGAATGAATTCTATGATGGTTCAAAAGATTTAATAAACATTACAGTGGAATGAAAATTAAACTAATGAAAATATTTTTTATTAATATAATTTTTTTAATTTCCGTTAGTTTATTTGCTCAGAATAATCCCTCAATAGCTGTTTTGTCTAAGGTTAAAGGTGATGTTTCTGTTAAAAACAAAGATGACAATCAAGAATTTTTCAAAGTTAATCCTGGTTATATTTTCAAGGATGGAGACCATGTTAAAACTGCTTTAAACTCTTTTGCAGTTTTGATTTATTTGGATGATAAAAGTATGGTAAAACTTAAAGGCGGTACATCTTTAATTATAAATGGTGTTAAAGATGGTAATGCTCTTAATAAAAATTTGAATATCAACAATGGTTCAGTTAAATCTATTATAAACAAACAAAAAAAGGGTGAATTTAAAGTAACATCACCAACCTCTGTAGCATCTGTAAAAGGAACATCATTCTGGTCTGTTATAAATTTTGAACAAGGAGACACTTTTTTTAATGAAGAAGGTATCGTAGAAATTCAAAATCTTGCATCTGGAGAGGTTGTTGATTTNTTCGCAAATCAAANAGGTGTTTCAACATCATCTGGNNTAATAAATATTTCACAAACTATTCAATCTGAAGTTCCTTTAGATGAGGACTCTGCTATNAATGTTCCCCAAGAATTACGCATAATTTTAANTGGTCCAAACCAGCAACAGAAANCTTTAATTATAAAATATAACTAATTTAGCGTTTAATTAATTAAACCATTATAATTATTATTAAATTCAGTTGTGAAAAAAATCTTTGTTCAATTATTTTTTATCTNTTTGCANATATCTAGTTTNCTTTTATCACAGCANCGAAATTCAATACTTCATATACCNCCAACNTCTGCATTCGAAAATCAACCNTTAAATATTGAAGTATTATTTGATGGAAAAAGTANTGTGNAAAATGCTATCTTATATCACAGAATTGTTGGTCAGTCAGGTTTTCAAGAAATATTTATGGAATATGATNTAGTTTCATGGAATGCGATTGTTTCATCACAATTTNTTAATAAAAAAGGTTTGGAATATTTAATAGTTTTCAATCTTGATGATGGCTCATCTGTTGCATATCCTGAAATTAATCCATTTGAATCACCAAAATTAATTCAAGTTTCTCAATCTCAACAAAATATAGCCTCAATTAATAATGACGCGAGTTCAAAGATAAAATCAAATGCCTTAATTTTAAGCCCAGAGGAAGGAAGTATATCGAGTTCNGAAAANATTTTAATTGCGATTTCTTTTTTTGATATNAATGGAGTTGACCCAAACAACACTAAAATTTTTTTAGACAACATAGATGTAACAAATCAATCATATATTACTACAGACATAGGAACATATGTTGCTCCAATATTAAGTCCGGGTTTACATACAGTTGAAGTGCAAATTAAAAATAAGTATGGTTATGATTTGGAGCCTACAATTTGGTCNTTTTCTGTTGGAAATACATNCTCNATGGTTAATCCAATAGATGAATTTAAATTTTCAGGCAAAATNCGGAATGATAATTCTTTAAATAATGTTCAAAANGTTAACTTGCAAATAGGTGAAACAGTAGGGGAATTTAATGGAGGATGGGAATGGTTAGAATTTAAAGGATCAATTAAAATCTCTTCTCAAGAATCTCCATTTTTACAGCCNAAAAATAGAATTTCATTTTCTCTTAAATCTAATGATTTTATAACAATAAAATTTGGAGATTTTAATCCATCATTATCTCCATATTTAATTCAAGGTAAAAGNGTTAGAGGTGTTGAAACTGATATTAATTTAGGATGGGGAAGACTTCAGACTGTAATAGGTGAAATTGAAAGATCAATTCAGGGATATAATGTTAAAGATCGTTCACACTCAATTNATGATATCCAAATTGATTCATCTGGTTTGCCAATTTATTTTATCGATAGNAAAGGATATTCATTTGCAAGAAAATATTCAGCAGCTAAAATAACTATAAATTTATTAAATAAATTTAAATTTAGTCTTTTTGGACAAAAAGCTATTGATGATATTAATTCTATTGAAAACAAACTAANTTCTGCATCTTTTACAGTNCCAGATTGGAATGATTATATTTCAATTCCAGGTATCGATCCTGGTGTTTACTCATTTTATGATTTTGAAAAAACATTAANTGGAAAAGGAACTTTTAATTTAAAATCTAAAAATTTAGAAGGTGAATCACCAAAGGATAATATTGTCTCTGGTTTTAATTTAAACCTAAATTTAGATGATAGTAAATTAATCATGGAAACATCATGGGCAATAAGCTTTTTAAACAGAAANATATGGGATGGAACTATGAGTATAGCAGATTTTGATACTGCTCTTGATGATAATCTTGACAATTATATAGGAAGAACATACGATGATAATGGTAAAGTTAGCACCTCTGGTTTTTCTACTAGTATTATTCCTGACTTAACATCAATTGAAGATATTTTGATNGTAAATCTTTACTTAACNCCTTTAGTTCCTATAGATATTCAAGGTTTTGANGACTCTAAAATTGCAAGTTTTATGAATATGCCTTCAACAGCATATAATTTTAAGATCAGAACTTTTTATTATGGAAATTTATTTGAGATAAAATATTCACAAGTTGGTCCANAATTTAATTCATTAGCAAATCCATTTTTGACAAAAAATATTCGAGAGTTTGTAGTAAGTGATAGAGTAAGATTTTTTGATAATAAATTATCATTTGGTTTTGATTATAAAAGTAGAGATAATAAAATACTAAGATCTATAATTAATCCCAACAAACAAAAATCTACATCTACTAATATTTCTTTTGCTCCAGGGCCAGGTATGCCCTCGTTTACAACAAATTTTCAGACATTATTAAGAACTAATGAAAAAATNGAATTGGATACGTTAGTTTATACCTCTGCAACAGAATCTGATTCAATTGTTTTAAAAGATAATCGAGAAAATACTAAATCAAGAAATAGATTTGGATCTGTNTCAATACCAGTTAATAATAATTTTCAAAATTTTAATATTTTAATATCATATAATTCCATAAATGTTGAAGATCAATTAAAATTAGAAAGAAATGAGAATTATNTNCAAAAAGCAACAGATTCAGAGGCCCTTTCATTAATTATTTCATCTAAGTTTTCAGATNAATTCAGCAGTAATTTAAATTTTTCATCATATAAAGTTAGTATTCCNATGTTTATTGATTCAAACATGCAAANAGCAGAAAACTTATTAAGAACAATTGCATTAAACGGTTATTACTTTATGTTCGATAANAATTTGAAATTAAATGGAGGTCTTTCTGTTTTGAATGGTTCAGGATTNTCAAATTTTAATTTTTTAGGTTTAAATTCTGGACTTGAATTTAAATTTATTAGAAACATGTTGTTTAGAACAGTTTTTGATGCCAAAATAAAATCATCTGAATCTTCAATTGAATTAAACTCTTATTCACTAAGGTTATCTGTTAATTATTTATTTTGAATGGTTTAAAATTATGAAAAAATTAATTGATTTATTAAAAAAACATTTAATTGGTCTTGGAATTACATTAATATCTATTGTTTTTGTTGTTCTTTTNCATCGATCNGGAGTTTTTGAATATTTTGAATTAAAAGTATTAGATGTGGGTTTTAAAACCAGAGGACCAATTTCAGGATGGGCAGCAAGAAATGAAATTCCCAAAGATAGTTTGGAAGTNGTTATTGTTGATGTTGATGATGAAAGTTATAGATTAGTTCCATATACATGGCCATATCCAAGGGAAGTCTGGGGTTCAGTTGTNGATAATTTATCAAAAGCGGGAGCAAAGGTAATTGTTTTTGATATTCAATTTGATTCTCCTGATAGACAATCTGAATATCTTAAAGGAATAAGAAAAAATTTAAATGATAGAGGATTTTCAGATTTAGTTCCTGAGCATGGAGATAGTTTGTTTGCTAATTCAATTGTAAATNCAAAAAAAAATGGCACATCAGTTATTTTAGCTTCAAAATTAGTTCAAGAAGCAACAAGACAACCTCCCCAATATATACAACTTCCTAATAAAGTTTTACAAAATTCAAACCCAGATTATGGTTTAGTTAATGAACAATCGGATAGAGATGGTTTTTCTAGACAATATTATACATTTTTTACTCTCGANCAAAATCCTGGAGTATGGTACCCTAGTTTAGGAATAAAGGCTATACAAAGGTATTTAGATTTTCCAGATTCTACTTTACCACGATTTAATGAAAATTACACAAATTTAAAATATGGACCTTTGAAAATTCCTTTTTTTAGTTCTGATGCTCGGTTTTTAGTAAANATATATGGNCCACCATCNGGNTATAATATNATTGATAATGAAGCATGGAAAACATTTAATCGATATCCTNTATCAAATGTAATTGATGTTTCCAATGTAGACTTAACAGATATAGATGAGGATACTGATTGGATGGAAAATTTTATNCCAGGTGAAATACCACAATGGATAAAAGATATAGATGATCCTTCAATTGATAAAAATGAATTAATGCAAGAGCTTGGAATAGGTTCTGAATTTGATGTTACTCAATCACCATTTTATAACAAAATTGTTTTAATTGGTGTTTCAGTTGAGGTTTTACATGATTTTAAGAGAACTTCTTTTTTTTCATTTGCAAGACATCAATGGCAAATGCCAGGTGTTGAATACCATGCCAATGCTATTCAAACAATTTTAGATGGAAACTATNTAAAAATTTTTGGAGGAGATATAAATTGGAGCTCTNTTTCATGGTTCAAACATGTCTTATTGATATCGTTTCTTTCAATGATTGCATATATATTTATATCATCATTAAGTCCTCTCTTTGCGGGAATATTTATCTTATTAGAAATTTTAATTTTTTATAGTATTGCCATTGGAACATTTACAAATGACTTTTTTTGGATATTAAAAATATTAACTAATAGGTGGAGTGAAATTAACACTCCTGGAATTAATGATTCTTATGTTATACCTATAATACCATCAATAGTAGGTGTTTTTATAACATATACTAGTAATGTATTATATAGAATTGCAATTGAACAAAAAGATAAAAGATTTTTAAAAAACACATTTGGAACTTACGTATCTCCACAATTAATCGATAGAATGTATGATGCCAAACAAGAGCCTAAACTTGGTGGTGAAGCGGGTTACCACACTGCCTTTTTTTCTGATATTCAAAGNTTTTCTACTTTTTCTGAAGTATTAGAACCTGAAAAAATGGTTTCCTTAATGAATGAATATCTAACAGAAATGACTGATATTTTATTAGAAAATAGAGGCACATTGGATAAATATATCGGTGATGCAATTGTTGCTTTTTATGGTGCACCAGTTCAAGTAAAAAAACATGAATATTTAGCTTGCAAAACAGCACTNGATATGGAATTTCATTTAAATGAATTAAGACAAAAATGGTCTCAAGATAATAACTGGCCTGATATTGTTAAAAATATTAGACATAGAGTTGGCTTAAATTCTGGTGATATGGTAACTGGAAATATGGGTTCAAACATGAGAATGAATTATACTATGATGGGTGATACTGTAAATATTGCCGCTCGATTAGAAGCATCTGCAAAACAATATGGAGTGTACATTCAAGTAGCAGAAAACACATATAAAGCTGTCTCAAATGATTTTGAGTGGAGATTTTTAGACAATGTAAAAGTTAAGGGAAAATCTAAACCAGTTCGTGTATTTGAGCTAATTTCAAATAAAGATAAGTTAGATGAAAAAAATGAAAAGTTACTATCTTCATTTAATCAAGGAATTAAAAATTATGAGAATAAAAAATGGAGTTTAGCTCTTAAGGATTTTGAGAATTCACAGAAATTTGAGGATATGTTTATAGGAAGACCAACAAATCCAAGCCTGATTTATATTGAAAGATGTAAATATTTCATTGATAATCCGCCTAAAAAAGATTGGGATGGTATTTGGACNTTAAATANTAAATGAAAAANTTNGAGAATAATCGCGCATCTATTTTATGGATTGATGATGAAATTGAATTATTAAAGCCTCACGTTCTCTATTTAAAAGAAAAAGGTTATAGTTTGNATACAAGTAGTAATGGTATAGATGCGCTNAAATCAATTAAAAAAAGAAATTTTGATTTAATTCTNTTAGATCAAGTAATGCCAGGAATAGATGGNTTGAGCTTATTAAAAGAAATAAAGAATTTAAAACCTCATATACCTGTTATTATAATTACAAAAAACGAGGAAGAATGGTTGATGGATGAAATAATATCTGAAAGAACAGCTGGATATTTAACAAAACCAGTGAATCCAAGTCAAATTTTTTCAGCATGCAAAAAAATTCTTGAAGGAGATTATTTATTTGAAAATAAAAATACTAACCTTTACATAAAAAATATTAATGAATTAAACTTTATGATAAATAATGCATCAACTATTTTTGATTGGTGTAATATTTATAAAGAATTAGTACAGTGGAACCTTTTTTTAGATAATACTTCTGATAAAAATTTATTAAATCCCTTGCACAATCAATTTGANATTGCTAATAATAATTTCAATANTTTTTATATAGATAATTTNCCTAAATGGCTTTCATCAAATGATGATAATAGACCTTTGATGTCGATGGATGTTATAAAAAAAAAAATTGTTCCTGAAATTNATGATTCCAAAAAAATTCTTTTTATAATAATTGATTGTTTAAGATTAGATCAAGCTTTAACTATTATAAAACCCTTTNAAAAATATTTTGATATCGATTTTGATTTTCATGTTTCATTAATACCATCTGCAACACCCTTTTCAAGGAATGCTATTTTTAGTGGAAGNAATNTATCCGAAATTCAAAAAAACGATCAAGAAAATTGGAATAAAATTATTCAATTAAATTCAACAATGAATGTTTCAGAGGAAGATTTATTAAACAAAAATTTGAAAAGATTATTGCAAAGAAAAATCAATCATAAATATTTTAAAATTAATTTCGNAAATCAAGGAAATAAATTTTATTCTCATCTTAAAGAATACAATAACCTTGANTTGATATCTTTAGTAGTCAATTTTATAGATTTAATAACTCATCATAGAGATGGTTCAAATGTNATAAAAGACATTTTATCCGATGAAAATTCTTACAGGTCAATTGTAAAAACTTGGTTTGATAACTCATGGATTCCAAAAACCATTAAGTTNGCAGGTGAAATGGGTTATAATATTTTTCTTACTACTGATCATGGTAGTGTAAAAGTTAAAAAAGCTATAAAAATTGCTGGGGATAAACAAACATCCTCAGGTATTAGATTTAAATATGGTAATAATCTTAATTGTGAAAGAAATGAAGGNTTAACAATAAAAAAACCTGAAGATTATGGTTTGCCACATTTTACAAAAAATACTAATTATATAATCGCTAAAAATCAAAATTANTTTGTTTATAAAACTGATTTCAATAATTATGTTAAAAAATTGAATAATTCTTTTCAGCATGGTGGGATATCAATGGAGGAATTATTAATTCCTATGATTAAATTAACATATAGATANTAATGAAAAAAATTTTTANAAGTCAATCAGAAGATGAAACTTTTTCTTATGGTAAAGAATTGTCTTCTGAATTTGTTCCTGGCGATGTGATAGCTTTAGTTGGAAATTTAGGTTCTGGTAAAACAGTTTTAACTAAAGGTATTGCAAGTGGTATAGGCGTGAATGAANTAGTTAATTCNCCAACATTCAAATTAATAGGTGAATATAAATCAAANCCACCTTTATTTCATTTTGATTTTTATCGNATNAAATCACCTAAAGAAATTATAGATTTTGGAATTGAATATTATTATTCAGCNAAAGGCATATGTGTAATTGAATGGGCTGATNTATTCCCAAATTTAATTCCAAAAAACTCAAAATGGTTTTATTTTCAAATTGATACAAGTGATAAAAGAAAAATAATATATAGAAAAGAATTTATTAATTGAAAATTATTGGAATAGAAACTGCAACTGATATATGTGGTGTTTGTATTATTCGTGATGGTAAAATAATAGACACTGAAGAACTAATACTNTTTAGAGATCATGCTGAAAAACTTCCAATACTTGTTAATAAAATACTTAAAAATAATAATTTAAAAATGAATGATTTTAATAGTGTAGCAGTTTCAAATGGTCCTGGTTCTTTTACTGGATTAAGAATTGGACTAAGCTTTGCAAAGGCACTTGCTTTTTCAAATAACTTACCNATAGTACCAATTCCTACATTGTATTCAATTGCAANTAATTTAGATTTTACTAATTCAAAAATAAAAATATTATTACACTCACATGCAACTAACGTATATTTTCAAAATTTTGAAATAAAAAATTCTCAAATAAAAGAATTATCAAAACCAACTTTATCTTCATGGGATAAATTAATTATTAATAATACAGATTTTAAGATATTTCACTATGGNTGTGAAAAATTAATTCAGTCTGAGCTCATCAAGCCAATAAAACCATCTTCAAAGAGCATAGTCATAACTGCTAATCAAGANTATAATAAGTTTTGNATGCATGATTTTGGTGATTTACAACCAAATTATGTTTCCGCATTTAAAATTGGATAAATCATCATAAATACTCAAATTTGATATTGAATTATGAGCTGGTTTAAACGAAAAAATAAAAATGTAAATACTATTGAAAAGAAATCCATTCCTGATGGATTATGGGATAAATGTCCTAACTGTGATGAGATTCTTTTCAGAAATGAAATGAAAAAAAATTTAATGGTATGTCATCATTGTCAATATCATTTNAGGTTGCTACCAGAGGATTATCTTAAGATTATTTTCGATNATACTAATTATGAAGAAATTAATTCTCAAATCAGACCATCNGATCCACTAAATTTTAAAGCTGTTAAAAAATATAAAGATCAAATTAAAGAGGCAGTTTTAAAAACAGGATCTCCNGATGTTTTATCAACCTACATTGGTGAAATAAATAAATATAAAGTCGTTTTAGGTGTAATGAATTTTAAATTTATTGGTGGAAGTATGGGTTCTGTTGTAGGAGAAAAGATTTCGAAAGCTGTGGATTATGCACAAGATAAATCTATTCCATTAATTTTAATTTCTGCATCTGGTGGTGCAAGAATGCAAGAGGGTGTATTTTCCCTAATGCAATTAGCTAAAGTTTCTGCTAAAATAGCTAGATTTTCAAGTAATGGCGGATTATTTATTTCTTTATTAACTGACCCTACAACTGGAGGAGTAAGTGCAAGTTATGGTATGCAAGGTGATTTTATNTTGGCTGAACCAGGAGCTTTAATANGTTTTGCTGGTCCAAGAGTCATAAANCAAACTATTGGAGAANATCTACCNGATGGATTTCAAAAATCAGAATTTTTACTTCAAAAAGGATTTTTAGATGCTATTGTTCATAGAAAAGAGATGAAAAAAACTTTACTTAGATTAATAAAATTTTCATCCAAAACAATTTAGTAAAGTATGTCAAAACCATTAATATTGGTAACTAATGATGATGGATATTCCTCAAAGGGTATAAAGGTTCTTAGTGATGTTGCTTCTAATTTTGGTGAAACAATTATCGTAGCTCCCAATTCTGAGAAAAGTGGTAAAGCACATGGAATCACTTTGTACGATCCCATTCGNCTAGAAAAAATTGATNCTCCANATAAATTAGTATACTCTATAAACGGTACTCCTGTTGATTGTGTTAAGTTAGCAATTAATTCACTNCTTCCAAGAAAACCTAAATTAATTCTATCTGGAGTGAATCACGGTTTGAATGTGGGAAGAAGTATACTATACTCTGGTACTGTTTCTGCAGCATCAGAATCTATAATGATAGGAATACCTTCAATTGCTTTTTCTCTACAAAAATCTNAAGAAATGGATTTTACAAATGTGGATNTCATTTTAGAGAAATTAATTAAAAATGCTTTAGATGAAGATTTTCCTAATGACGTTGTATGGAATGTAAATATTCCTAAAACTGTTAATGAAAAAATAAATGGTATTAAATTAACTAAACAAGGAAAAAGTAATTTTAATGAGATTTATCATAAAAGAAAAGACCCTAGAAATAACACGTATTTTTGGGTTGATGGNGCTATTGAATCTATTGAANAAGATCTNGATGTTGATGAAGTAGCTATTAGAAATGGNTATGTTTCAATTACTCCATTAANTTTTGAGCTGACATCTCAAAAATATTTAGAAAATANTCNATNTAAAGGATTTTTTGATTTTGAAAAATAATAATATAATAATTATTGANTATGGATCNCAGTACACACAATTAATTGCTCGAAGAATAAGAGAAAAAAATGTTTACTCNGAAGTATTACCATNTAANGNANATATAAAAAAAATNATTTCAAAAAATCCATCAGGNATAATTTTATCTGGTGGACCAGCAAGNGTTTATTCAAAAAATTCACCAAAACTTAATTTAAAATTACTTTCTTTAGATGTTCCTATTTTAGGAATATGCTATGGNTTTGGATTATTATTACAAAATGATGGNGCTAAAATTGGTGGTGATAAAAAAAGAGAATANGGAATATCAAAACTTTTNATTAAAGAAAAATCTANTTTAANAGAAAGTGTAAAAAATAATTCAAAGGTTTGGATGAGTCATGGTGATAGTATTGAATCATTACCAAAAGGTTGGATAGAAATTGCAAAAACCAACAATGATGTTATTGCAATANCATCAAATGAAGATTCAAAATCATATGGAATTCAATTCCATCCTGAGGTTGTTCAAACTGAGTATGGAAATGAAATAATTTCTAATTTTTTATTTAATATTTGTAAGNCAGAAAAAAATTGGACTCCAGTTTCATTTATTAATTCAACAATTGATGAATTAAAGNAAAAAATAGGAAAGAAAAATATTTTATGTGCNGTAAGNGGNGGTGTNGATTCNACAGTTATGGCAAAATTAATTCATNAAGCTGTAGGTGACCAGTTAAGAGCTGTTTTTATTGATCATGGATTGCTTAGAAAAAATGAAATGAACTTTATTAAAAATGATCTNTCTAAAGCATTAGGTTTTAATATTGAATGTCATGATTTTTCAAATCAATTTTTAAAAAAATTAAAAGGAGTGACTAATCCTGAACAAAAAAGAAAAATTATAGGTGAACAATTCATTAGATCTTTTGAATCAGTGATTAAAAATGGTGAAAAAACAGATTTATTAGCTCAGGGAACTCTTTATCCCGATGTTATTGAAAGTGGGGGCTTGTCTGGCACTGCAGATGTAATTAAATCCCATCACAATGTTGGTGGAATTCCNGATGATATGAATTTTAAATTAATCGAGCCATTAAGAGATTTGTTTAAAGATGAAGTAAGAACAGTTGGACGTGAACTTCGTATTTCAAAANATTTTATTGGTAGACATCCTTTTCCTGGACCAGGTTTAGGTGTTAGAATAATAGGTGAAATAACNAATGANAGAATATTNATGNTNCAAGAAGCTGATAATATTTTNATTCAATCTTTGATTGANAATAAAGTTTATGATGAAATATGGCAAGCTTTTGCAGTNCTNGTTCCAACAAGAACTGTTGGAGTNATGGGTGATTCTAGAACATATGGNAACTTAATAGCATTNAGAGCNGTNGTAAGTGTTGATGGAATGACAGCGGATTGGTATCGTATGCCAAATGAAATTTTAGAAGAAGTTTCAAGCAAAATAGTTAACTCAGTTAATGGAATTAATCGAGTTGTTTATGATATAAGTTCAAAACCACCAAGTACTATTGAATGGGAATAAATTGTTAACTTTTAAATTATATAACTATACATTTAGATTGAAAATTTATCATTCACAAACTGTAAAAATCATTTTAAGGAGTAAGTATATATGTGCGGTATAATTGGTTACATTGGACCTAAAGATGCTGTTCCTATTTTAATTAATGGTTTAAAAAGATTAGAATATAGAGGTTATGATTCAACTGGAGTTGCAACAATAAATGATGGGGTTAATCATGTGACTAAGTGTGAAGGAAAGGTTGCAACACTTGAGGAATTATTAAAAGAATCTCCTTTGGAAGGAAATATTGGAATAGGTCATACAAGATGGGCAACACATGGTATTCCNAATCATAAGAATTCACATCCGCACCAGGATGAATCTGGAAAAATTTCTTTAATACATAATGGAATNATAGAAAATTATANNGANNTGAAACAAGCNCTTGAAAAAGAGGGAGTNANNTTTCANACNGATACTGANACTGAAGTTTTAGTTCAATTAATTGGAAAAATTTATAATGANGGTTCTCTNTCCATTTCAGAATCAATTCAACTTGCTCTTCAAGATGTTGTTGGAAGTTATGGATTAGTNGCTNTTTGTTCGGATGAACCTGATGTTTTAGTTGGTGCTAGACTCGGAAGTCCTTTAGTTTTGGGAGTTGGAGAGGGAGAAAATTTTTTAGCTTCAGATGCTTCACCAATTATTCCATTTACAAGAAATGTTATTTATTTAGATGATGGTGATTTGGTAAAAATTACAAACAATAATTATGAAGTTAGAAGAATTGGTGATAATACAAAAGTAAATAAAATAATTGAGCGTATAGAAACCAACTTAGAAGAAATTGAAAAAGGTGGATTTCCTCATTTTATGTTAAAAGAAATTCATGATCAGGTTCATACAATTACTGATACCATGAGAGGAAGAATTTCGCAAGATAATGGAACTGCCCATTTAGGTGGAATTGCAGACTTTATGCCAAGAATTCAAAATGCTAGTAGAATTTACATTACAGCGTGTGGTACATCATGGCATGCTGGATTAATAGGCAAAACTGTAATTGAAGAATATGCTAGAATTCCTGTTCATGTTGACTATGCATCGGAATTTAGATATAGGGAGCCAATTATTGATTCTAGAACAGTTTTAATAGCTATTTCTCAATCTGGTGAAACAGCTGATACATTAGCAGCTATAAAAAAAGCAAAAAGTCACGGAGCGTTGGTTTTAGGAATATGTAATGTCGTTGGAAGTACTATTTCTAGGGAGACTGATTGTGGTATTTACACGCATGCAGGTCCCGAAATTGGTGTAGCATCAACTAAAGCATTTACTGCTCAGGTTACTGTATTATTCATGTTGTCCTTAGTTTTAAGAAAGAATATTGGCCTTTCTGTTGGAGAGTCAAAAGGATTAACTAAAGCATTATCAGAAATTGGTGAACAAGTACAAAATGTTTTATCCCAAAATGATCACATTTTTAGTGTTGCAAAAGAAACTGTTAACGCAGATAATTTTTTATATTTAGGTAGAGGGCTAAATTTCCCGGTTGCATTAGAGGGAGCCTTAAAACTTAAAGAAATTTCTTATATTCATGCTGAAGGTTATCCAGCTGCTGAAATGAAACATGGGCCAATTGCATTAATTGACGAAAAAATGCCAGTAGTTTTTCTTGCTCCTCATGATAAAACCTTTGAAAAAGTTCTGTCTAACATTCAAGAGGTAAAAGCAAGAAAAGGAAAAATAATTACCTTAACAGATAAGATTACACCTGAATTAGAAAAATTATCAGACCATATTATTTTAGTTCCATCATCGCATCCAAGAACCTTTTCTATTGTGGCATCAGTTCCACTTCAATTGCTTGCATATCATTTAGCTGTTCTAAGAGGTTGTGATGTTGATCAACCAAGAAACCTAGCTAAATCTGTTACGGTGGAGTAATTTGTGGAGGGTGAAGGGATTCATCATTTCGGTTTCTCCCTCAGTAATTTTACATCTTCTTCAAAAAAGGGTATAAAATTATACTTCATTTAATTTTAATAGTATTAAATTCTAGATAATGGACAATAAAAAAAAAGTAATTGAAATAATTAAGAATTTTCTTGTTGAAAGAGACATTGAATTTTCTGTCGATGAGATAAATGATTCAACATCATTAACCGATGATTTGGGTTTAGACTCTTTTGATTTAGCTGTATTAACCGTGCAAATCGAATCTGAATTCGGTGTAGATATTTTTGAAAAAGCATTAATATCAACGGTTGGTGAGATATTTAAACTTTTAAAATGATATTTTGGATTGAAGAGGGAGTTGAAGTTTCTTATGATCAACTTATAGAAGACTTGAATAAAGACAATCCAATAGTTGAATTGTCAGGATACAAGTATTTCTTGACATTACTAAAGGAATTAAGTCAAGGTCAAATTATTACTTCCATTGAATCACTTATTCAGTATTTGATCGACAACAAACACATTTTGAATTTCCACATCCAAACATCGGGTACAACCTCAATCCCTAAATTAATAAAAGTTAAAGTATCAAATTGTATTAGATATGTAAAAAAGTCCAAAGAAGAATGTAATAGGATTTGGGGAATGGGATATCCACATGGATCTTTCGCGAGTACCCAAGTTTTTTTTCAATCCTTGATGAACAAAGAAACCATTATTTATCTTTTTGGGATTAATTTCAAAAATTCAGATCAAGTTTTTTCCAAATATAAAATTACTAACCTTAGTTTTACTCCTACCTTTTTAAGTATGTTATTAATTAATCTCAAAAAGGAATATAAGTCTATTCTTAAAATTACTACAGGTGGGGAGAAGATGAAGAATACTTTAATAGGGTCATTTAAAAAAACATTCCCTTCTGCAGAGTATATTAATATCTATGCTTCAACTGAAACGGGTAGTTTATTGTATTCTAAAACCGAATATTTTTCTATTCCTGAAAAGTACATCTCTCTATTAAAAATTGAAAATGGAACCTTAAGAGTTCATAAAAGTTTATTGAATGAAGTTGAAAAAACTAATGATGATTGGTATGATACAAATGATTCCGTTGAGTTTGTAGATAAGAAACAATTCAAATTCGTTTCACGTTCAAATGGATATTTAAATACTGGAGGGTTTAGGGTGTCTCCTTCACAGATTGAAGAAAAGATAATGTGTATTGAAGGGGTAAAGGATGTTCATGTTTACGGAAAATCAAACTCTTTATTAGGAAATATTATATGTGCAGATGTGATTGGAGAAGGCATTTCATCGAAGATTATCAAAACCGAATTAGCAAAACAATCGATTGAAAAACAATTAATACCACAAATTATTCGAATTGTTGATTTGTTTGAACATGTTTCCAATGGAAAGAAAAAAATCATGATATGAAAAATATACTTTTGACAGGAGATTCAAAGGGACTTGGAGAAAATATAAAGCTTAAACTAATTGAATCGGGTTACAATGTAATTGGATTAAGTAGAAGTAGTGTTGATATTAAGTATGATTTGTCTGATGTAGATGGTGTGAAGAATTTGTATTTCAATAAAATTAAGGAAAGAGGACCAATCCATGGATATATAAATAACGCGGCCTTTGCTTATGATGATATCTTAACAAATTTAAACTCAGAAAAATTAATGGAAATGTATAAGGTAAATGTTTTCAGCCCGATGATGCTGACAAAGTATGTAATAAGGGATATGATTTTACATAAAACAAAAGGAAGTATCATTCATATTTCTTCAATTAGTGTTCATACTGGATATAAAGGTTTGTCTATGTACGCTTCATCAAAAGGATCTTTAGAGGCATTCAGTAAAAATACATCAAGAGAATGGGGAAAATTTGGGATAAGATCTAATATTGTATGTCCTGGATTTATGGATACAAATATGAGTAATAGTCTGAGTGATGAACAGAGGAATAAAATATTTAAAAGAAATTCAAGACAAAAAGAATTGACAACTGGAGAAGTGAGTTTAACTGTAAAATTTCTTATTTCTGATGAGTCTTCTGGAATTACAGGACAAACAATACATGTTGATAATGGAACTATTTAATTTAAACAAATGAGAAATACAGTAATTTTTGGTGCAAGTTCATACTATGAATTAAGCGAACTTATAAAAGATATTAATTCTACTTTACCAGAAAAAAATAAAATTAATATTATTGGATTATTAGATGACAATGAAAGTCTTATAGGCACTTCAATCCTTGATGTCCCAGTATTAGGAAGATTAAATGATTATAAAGAAATTTCAAATTGTGATTACTACATTTTTGGAATAGGATCACATAAAACACATGTTTTAAGAAGAGAAATTTTGTCAAAATTAAGGATTGATAAAAAAAAATTTTTAACCCTTATTCACCCATCAGTAAAAATATACTCTACATCTAATGTGGGAGAAGGTTGTATAATCCATTTTGGATCAATTATATTTAATAATACAACAATAGGGCCTTTTACTATTATAATGGCTTTGACTGTAATTGGAGCAAATAATTTGGTAGGGGAAGGATGTTTAATTACATCTTCAGTATCTACAACTAACGGAGTAAAAATCGGGAGTTATTCATTTATAGGAACTAAATCCGCTATTTCTGAAAACATAGAAATCGCACCTGGTTCAAAAATCTCAATGTGTAGTCAAGTTAGAAAAAACACTAATCCAGGGGAGTTTATTTTTTCGCAACCTTCAAGAGGAGTCAAACTTTTAAAAGTCAGTCCTCAACTTATTAATGAATGGAATGATTTTAAATCATCAAACCATGACTCATAATTTCTGTCTAAAAATAAATTATGAATGAAGAAAATGAATAAACTAGAAAATATTTCATCTATATTTATGAGTTTTTTTGGTATTGGACTTATTTTAAACTTAGTGTTAATACAGTTTTTTAGTATCGGTATAAAATCTAATATTTTTAATCTAATTTATTGTATTTTATTTGTATTGATGACTATTGAATTTGAAAGTATAATAAGAAAAAAATCCGTCATGATACCCTTATTTATATTGATAATCCAAACTACTTATTCTTTGATTACAACATATATACTAAAATTATAATGGTAAATAATTTTTGGATTATTTATCTCTTAGTTTAGACAAAGATTCAACAGTAGCATTTTTTAATATTCTTCTTGGTGACCATTCTTTTTCATAAGATTTTAATCTTAATATATCAGATTTATCACCAATATTTCCAAGATTTTTAATCATTTCTTCCTGAACAATATAACTATTGTCAGTATCTAAATTTTCACGAATCAATTTTAGTGATTCCGAAGGGTAAAATTTTGACATTTCAGAAATTATTACTTTTCTAGGTTCAGAATGTTTTTCACTTTGATATGCACTTATGAATTCTTTTGAAGACATTTTAGATCCTACAGCTTGAAAAGCACTTTTGCGAACAATCCAAGAAGAATCATTCATTGTAGTTTGTTTTAGAATTTTAATTGTTTTGGGATTATATAAATATTGATAAAGAGATTCAGCAGCTCTCATTCTACCAATTAAGTTATCTCTTTTTAATTTATTTAATAATCCTTTATATGAATGTTTTTGAGTTACTTCAATTAGCAAATCATCATCTGGATCAAAACGAACAAATATTGGTTCTTTTTTCATTGGGAATCGGTGAATAGAATTTCTTTCATCAATAATTATTTCTTTTTCCACAATCTCATTTTTCATAAAAAAAGAAATCTTTGCTGGAATATAATATTTCTCAGGTGTTTTTTTTCCTTCTTGAGTTTGTTTTATTTCAACAATCAGCTCTTTATTTTTGAATTTTGTATTTATATCAATTTGTGGATGACCAGCACTTAAAACCCATTGTTGGAAAAACCAGGATAAATCTTGTTTAGAAACTTCATTTACAACATCAATCAAATCTTGAGTATCTGGATTTCCAAAAGCAAATTTATTTAAAAATACAGTTTGAAATTCTTTGAAAATTTTGTCACCTAATATTACTCTAAGCATATGTAATACTGCTGCACCTCTTGGATATATATGACTATCAAAATTTTGGTTTGGGTATTCCCAATATGGATGGACCATTGGTCTGGAGTAGCGATTTCTATATTCGTTTAAATAGCTTTGTTTCTTCTTCCAAAGGTTGATTTTACCTTCATTTACACCATACAAATGAGTGCTATATAAATATTCTCCATAAGTAGCAAATGATTCATTTAACCAAGCGTGATGCCAATTACTCATTGTAATGTAATCTCCAAACCATTGATGAGCTGCTTCATGAG
>PAOF01000004.1 GCA_002707905.1 Fidelibacterota bacterium | reverse complement strand
TTGATTTTATGGAATCAATTTTATTTTTCCATTTTTTTTTAAGTTTTTTTATGACAGGTATAATATGTTTGATTCAATTAATTCATTATCCTTCATTTTCATTTATAGATAAAAATATGTATTCAAAATTTCAAACTTTTCATATGAGCAGGATATCACTTCTTGTTGGGCCTATAATGATTTTAGAATTTTTTAGTGGATTATTTTTGTTATTTTTTTTTTATTCTGAATCAAATTTTTTTATAATTAATTTCATATTAAATATTTTGATATTAACAATGACCATAATTGTATTTGGAACTATTCATAAAAAACTTATAGAAGGTTTTAAACCTTTTTTATTTGAAAAATTAATATCTATGAATTGGATTAGAACTGTTTTATGGTTGCTGAAAAGTATATTTATATTTTTATACAATTTTAAATTTATTTAATGAATTATTTTAGAATTCTTTGGATTTGTTTGAATATGGCGTTTGCTTTTTTACTATTAGCTCCATTTGATATTATTTTTAGTATAATTTTTATCAAAAAAAGACCATGGTTTCTCGCTTGGATTTGGTCTAAATGGGTTTTTTTTATTTCAGGAATTAATTACAAAATTGAAGGTAGAGAACACCTTAAATCTAATGAGCATTATGTTTTTATGAGTAATCATACACATGAGGTTGATATTGGTTTATTGTTTATGGCACTTAAAAGAGATTTAAATTTTATAATAAAAAAAGAATTTAAAAATGTACCTTTTGCTGGTTGGTATGCTAATTTAAAAGGTCACTTGTTTGTTGATAGGTCAAACCCAAGGAAAGCGCAAATGACCCTTAATGATGGAGTTGAAAGATTAAAAAAAAGACCAAGATCAATTATTATTTTTCCTGAAGGTACTTATCATAAAGATAGAAAAATAAGAAAATTTAGACCAGGAGGAGCTGTTTTAGCTCTTAAAACAGGATTGAAAATAGTACCAATAGCAATTCACTCTAAAGCAGATTTAACAGGTCTATTCGTTAAAAATACATGGAAAAATCCACTTAATGTAATTATTGGTGAACCTTTTTCAGTTAAAAAATTAGATTTTGATGATAGGTATAAAATTGCTGATAATACAAGGCAAAAAGTTTTACAGTTGATTAAATCTTGAAAAAATATAATTTAAAATTATTATGAATTATTACAAAATAGCGTTTTTAAGAATTCCNCTAATATTTTTATTAATGAGTTCAATAATTTTTTCACAATCTAATACAAGAATTAGTGGATTTATAACTGACAAAGAGNCNGGNGAAGTATTAGTTGGAGCNAATGTTTTTTTGATGGAAACAGGAAAAGGTATGGCAACCGATAGAAATGGATATTATGTATTAGATAATATTANTCCAGGTGATTACACTTTTATAATAAGTTATTTAGGNTATGAAGAATANAAAGAAAAAATCAATTTCGTTGAAGATTTGATTATTAAAAAGGATATTGAATTACCAAGAATTGTCCTTCAGTCTGAGGAAGTTGTTGTTCAAGGAGAAAGGATTCAAAGAAAGATTAATATTCAACCTAGTAAGGTGAGTTTAAGTCCAAGGCAAATAAAGAATTANCCAGCATTAGCTGAGCCAGATATCTTTAGAGCAATTCAAGCATTACCCGGTGTTCTAACTTCTTCTGAGTTTAGTACTGGATTAATAATAAGAGGTGGTAATACAGATCAAAATTTAATACTTCTTGATGGTATAACGGTTTATAANCCAAGTCATCTCGGCGGGTTATTTTCAAATTTTATATTAGATGCTGTGAAAGATGCAGAATTAATTAAAGGAGGATATAANGCAGAATATGGAGGAAGGTTATCAGCTGTTTTAAATGTAACAAGTAGAGAAGGGAATAGAAAAGAATTTCAAGGTACAGCAAATATATCCTTNTTAGCAGCTCAAACTACGCTAGAAGGACCATTTTATAAAGGTGCTTGGGTTTTATCAATGAGAAGAACCTATATTGANCAAGCTCTTAAACTAGCAAGTGATCTTAATTTAACTGATGCAAAAGTTCCTTATTATTTTTATGATCTTCAAGGACATATGTTTTCNGATATTTCTCCAAAAGATAGGTTAAGTATTAGTTTTTATGGAGGTTTAGATGATTTTTATTTTGATGATTTAGGTTTTAATGCAGAATGGGGAAATAGAACTTTTAGTNTAGCTTATAGAAGATTATTTAATGATTTATTGATTGGTAATTTTTTGATTGCTAATAGTAAATTTGAAACATTTTTTGGTCTAGGAGGTGAATCCGGTATCAGAGATAATAATTTAATTGATGACCAAACATTTGCAGCAAATTTTTCATATTTTCAATCNCAGGATCTTACTTGGAAATTTGGAGTTCAAGGAAAAATTTTAGGTTTTGATTACACAAGTTCATTTTCGGATACTGTTTTATTTAGGATAGATCGTTCTCCATATGAATTAGCTGCTTATCTAAAAACTAAGGTTCCANTAGGTGATAGTTTTATCATTGAGCCTGGAATAAGANTTAANACATATTCNGATCAGAAAAATAATTTTTTTCCAGAGTTAAGACTTGGCTTAAAATATTTAATTAATGATGATAGATATATTAATTTTGCTGTTGGTAATTATCATCAATTTATNCAAACTGCTCAAGATGATTTCAANCCCTCAATCATTGATTTTTGGATTGCTATAGATAAGTCAGTTGAAGCTGGAGCTTCACAACAAATTGTTTTAGGCTATGAGGAGTATATAGATTCTAGATATAAAATTCAAATTGAAGGTTATTATAAAAACATTCAAAATACTTTAACCTTTGTTGATTCAAGGTCATCAACTGATGAAATATTAGAAAATTCATCTGTTGGAGATAATTTTTTAATGTCAGATGGTTATGCATATGGTTTAGAGCTTTTTACTCAAAAATTAACTGGGAAATTTACTGGTTGGATTTCTTACACTTATTCCATCTCAAGAAAATCAATTGAAGAATCTTATTTTTTTAATAATTGGGATAGAAGGCACGCATTTAGTTTAATTGGCAATTATTCGTTGAGTAAAAAATGGGAAATGAATTGGAATTGGGCTTATCAATCTGGTCAAGCATATACACCTATTTTAGGATATTTTTTGGAGGATTTAGATTACGGTATAGCAGATCCTGCTAATATGAAATTTAGAACAATTCCAGGAATAAGAAATTCGGGTAGGTATCCAGCATTTCATCGATTGGATTTTTCACTTGTTAGGAGTATTCGAACAAAAAGATTTGAAAAAATGGATTTCTATATTCAAATCATTAATGCTTATAATAGAAAAAATATTTTTAGATATGTGTATGGATCAGGTAATGTTTATAATGGTGTTGATGATGATGGTGATTGGGATAAAAATAAACATGATAGCAATGATAATAATCAGCCAGATAGGGGAGAAACAAATGTCGATGAATCTGATGAGGCTAGAATTTCAAGATCCGATATTTCTATATTTCCATTAATTCCAACCTTTGGATTGACGATAGATTTTTGATGAAAAAAATATTAATAACCACACTCGTTTTTTTTACAATTAGCTGTATAGATGAAAAACCAGCAGAATATGAGGAAAAATTAACAGTTTTTTCAAGTATCACTGGAGGATTATCAATGGGAGTAGGTGGAGATACTTGTGTTGTATCCCTTTCTAATGAAATTACAAATGATTTAGATCCAAAGTCTTTATTTATTAGTGATGCTATGGTAATAATTTCAGAAAATGGTTCAGAAAAGATAGATACATTATTTGCTGTTGAAAATAGACCAGGCAGATATCTAACTAAAAAAGATGTTATTTTTGAAAATGGTAAAACATATGAACTTAATGTATCTTGGAATAACTTTTCTGTTACTTCTGAAACAACTATTCCAGATCCAATTAAAATTTCAAGTCCGAATGATGAATATTATATTTGTGATGGAGAACAATTAAAAGTCGATAGTATTCAAACAAATAATTTTGATATGAATTTATTACCTGTTACATCTTTTGAGGAATTAATACCTTTTATCGATCAAAATAAAATCTCAACAGCGTATTATAAAGATGATGGTTGTTATATTGGTAGTTTTGCTTCTTTCCCTCTTTTTTTAATTGATTTTGAGGCTAAGAATAGTAAAACGATTCAAATTTATTCACAAGCATTAGAAAGATGGACAAGGGGACTTGAACCAGATTCTGATGACAACAATTCTATAGGATTTTGGGATTATAACAAAAATGGAATCAAAGATTCCTCTTATACAAATCTAATATATGATACTTCTTTTGTTTATTTAATTTGGAAAGGTGATTATTTAAGGTTCGAAAATGGTGAGCCATTTAGAATCAATCCAGGAATGTGGCAAGTTTCTCTAACTCCAACCCCTATGAGCTGGCTTTATTTTGATTATTATGGTATGCACTTAATTACAATTTCAGCAACTGATGATAATTATTATAATTATTATGCTGGAGATCCAGCTGCCAACAATCAATATTTACTTCCAAATTCAAATATAAATGATGGTCACGGTTTATTTTTTTCTAAAGCCTCAAAATCTTTCCTAGTAAATATTGCCGCATATAATAGATAATTTTAATTCTTTCTTTTAAATTAAATTATGTACTTATGAATTTTCAGTTTGGAATCTTTTTATCTTTTTTTGTTTGGAGTTTTTCAATTTTTATAAATGATTATTTTAAAATTCCAAATTTTTATATATCAGATGTTTCTTGGTGGATATTATTTTCCTATTTTATTACTGATTTTTCACTAACAATAATATGGAGTTTAATTCATTTGCCGCCTAATAAACACGAAAAAAAATTAATAGTGTCAGGACCTTATTATTGGACAAGACATCCAGTGTATAGTACTATTATCTGGAGTGGAACCGCAATCATAACTTTGATTTACAATTCATGGTCAGTTATGTTTTCGGTTATTCCAGTAAGTTTAATATGGAGTTGGATTGTAATGAAAGAAGAAATTAGACTCAATGAAATTTTTGGTGAAAAATATAAAAAATATTCTACTGAAACCGGTGTTTTTTTTCCTAAGTTTGACAAATGAATAGATTTTTTGAAAAATATAAAATATTTAATGCAATTATTTTAATGTCCATTACTTTTGCATTTGCACCTATTGCAGCAAAAGATATTGTAATGACAGTGTCACCGTTTACAGTAGCTTTTTACAGATTTATTTTAACATCTATTACACTTTATATAATATTAAAAATTTCAGGTAGAACAATTCAAATAGAAAAAATTGATTATTGGAGATTTATAACACTAGCATTACTAGCTGTACCAATCAATCAAATCACATTTCTTATAGGGATGCAGTATACTCCAGCATCGCACCCTGCAATGTTATATGCCACTACTCCCGCATGGGTACTAATATTAACAGTTTATCTTGGAGTTGAAAAAGCTAGATGGTGGAAATGGGTAGGTATTTTTTTAGCTATAGTTGGAGTTTTTATTTTATTTTATGGAGAGATTTTATCTTTTAGGAAAGATACATTGCTTGGAGATATCCTTATTTTATTTGCGGTTATTTCTTGGTCATTATATACTGCTTTAGGTAAACCTATAGTTGAGAGATATGGTTCATTAGAGTCAACATTTATTATAATGACATTTGGTATGTTTATGTATTTTCCAGTTGGTTTTACATTTGCTATTTTAAACGATTATGCTGTATTTACTATAAATAATTTAATTGCATTATTAACTTTAGGAATCTTTGTTTCAGGAATAGGTTCTTATTTATGGTATTGGTTACTGGAAAGAATTCGTCCATCTCAAGTTGCAATCATGTCATGTGCTCAACCCCCATTAGTAGCATTTATTGAATGGATGGTATACGGATTATCTCCAACAACCAATGTAATAATCGGAAGTATTATTATAGTTTCTAGTGTCTTTATAATGATTGGTTACGGAGGTGAAAAAAGGTCAATTTCATCAACAAAGTAATCACTTTGATTCTAAAATTATATAAATTGGAAAGTGATCACTATAGCCCCCTAAATAATTATTTCCACCATAAGCTCTAAAAGGATATCCTTTGTATTTTCCCCTTTGTTGAAATAAATATGGTTCATTAAAAATTCCAACATTTCCTAATACTAAGTTTTTACTTTTTCTAGATTTAATTAAAGATTTTGAAACAAGTATTTGATCAAACAAATTCCAATTACCTTTATAATTACTAGTTCCAATACCTTTTTTGTGTATATCTATGTACAAATTTAAAATTGAGTTTGATTTAAAAGGAGATGAAATTCGAGCTACACTTTTATCTGATGGATCATCATTAAAATCTCCCATTATAATTATATGATGATTAGGGTTTATATATAAAATAGAATCGATTATTGTATTAACAGTTAAGGCTGATTTTTTTCTAAACTTTTCACTTTTTAATTTACCACCATACCTTGAAGGCCAATGATTAACAATTAAATGGGTCATTTCCCCTTGAATTTTTCCACTCACTAATAATATATCCCTAGTATTTATTTGTTTTCCATCATCATCAATTAGTTTGACTTTAAATTTTTTAGACTCTTGAAAATCAAAATTATTTGATTGATATAATAATGCTACATCAATGCCTCTATTATCTGGAGAATCATAGTGAACAACCGAATAATTATTATTTATTATATTTGGATGTTTTATCAAATCTTCAAGAACATTTCTATTTTCTATTTCTGCTAGACCAATAATATTTGGGCCATTTGAAGAGTATTCATTTCCAATTTCGCTTATTACAAAAGAAATATTTTTTATTCTATCTTTATAAATATTTTGTGTATAGTTTTTTTTGCCATTAGGGGTAAATTCAGAATCATTTGTTTTATCAGAATCATAGGTGTCAAATAAATTTTCAACATTATAAAACGATACAATGATTTTTTTTGAATCAATTCCATTTACAATGAAAAAAGGGCTAATTAGTAGTATTATTAATCTANTTTTCAAAATAATTAACAATAAGNTTTNGATATATTTATTTGAATTTTTCAATCAATAGTTTTAAAGCAATAAAATAACCTTGTTTTCCTTTTCCAGAAATTTGATGTATACAAACGTCTTTAATAACTGAATTTTTTCTAAATTCTTCTCTTTCATCTATATTTGAAAGATGTACTTCGATTGTTGGTATTTTGATAGAAGAAATNGCATCTCTTATACTAATAGAATAATGTGTTAAAGCTCCAGGATTTATAATAATTGCATTCTTTTTTCCAACACAATAATGAAGTTTATCTATAATTTTGCCTTCATGATTAGATTGAAACCATTCNAAATCAATTTTTTGTAATTCAGGCTTTGAATCAATCCAAACTTTAATATCATNAAGAGTATCTTTACCATAAATTTCTGGTTCTCTACTCCCAAGTAAATTTAGATTAGGTCCATTTATAATTAATATTTTCATTATAACAATTTGAATGATTCAACAATTTTATTATGTGTTATTTTATCTGTGGTAATCGCATTTCCTAATTTATTTAAAACAACAAAGTTTAATTTATTTTTTTCATNTTTTTTATCTTTCAATATATATGGTAATAAATCATCTTTATGTATTTTAGGTATTTTTGGAAGTGGCAATTTTTTAATTATTCTTACTAGTTTATCATATTCATCTAAATTTAGAAAATCATTTCGATTTGATATCCATCCCGCGCATAACATTCCATATGATATAGCTTCCCCATGTCTAATTTGATTGTAACCTATATGTGCTTCAAGTGCATGACCAATTGTATGTCCGAAATTTAATATTCTTCTTAAACCGTTTTCCNTTTCATCTTCTGATACAATTTTTGCTTTAATTTTACATGATTCAGAAATAGCTTNAGTAAAAGGAAAATTATTTATATCATCTAACCAATTGTTGATTTTTTCAAGAAACTGCATATTGTATATAAAACCATATTTTACTATTTCTCCTAGTCCAGAGTATACTTCTTCAATGGGTAATGATTTCAATAAGTAGGGATCAATAAATACAGCTTTAGGTTGATGATAAGATCCAATTAAATTTTTACCTTGNATTGTATTAATTCCAGTTTTTCCGCCAATTGAAGAATCAACCATGCTTAATAAAGTTGTTGGAATTTGATAATATTTTATACCTCGCATAAATGTTGAAGCAACAAAACCTGCTAAATCACCAACTACACCTCCTCCAAGAGCTAATATAATTGAAGAACGATCACATTTGAAATCAAATAATTGTTTTATTACTTTTTGGTATTCATTTAAACTCTTTGCATTTTCTGAATTAGAAATTGTTATAATTTCACATTTTAAANTATTATTACTAAGATTATCTANTAATTGTTTACCATAATTTTTAAGAATAATATCTTGTGAAATTATGATAATGTTTTTTGGGGAAACTTCTTTTTTTAAAATGGTAGGAATTAAAGATATAAGTTGATTTTCAATGAAAATATTATAACTTTTTGGTCCAAGTNTAACTGGTATTTCAATCATTTATTAATCTCTTGAATTATTTCATTACATANATCATCAAGACTCATATAATCTGTTAAGATGGTTATATTTGCTATATTTTTATAATATCTCATTCTTGTTTTTTTTATTTCAAGTAAATCATTTTTCAAATTTTTTTCATTTAAAAGCGGTCTTGAAGATGTGTTTTCAATTCTTTTAATTATAGTGTTAATTGAACATTTCAGATGAATATTAAACCCATTATCTTTTAAAAAATTTCTATTTTTNTTNTTTAATATAATTCCACCTCCACAAGATACAATTTCATTTTTACATTCAATTAAAATTTTTGACTCTATATTTCTAAAATATTTTTCCCCTTTAATTTTAAAAATTTCATTTATGGTTNTTTTTTCTCTTTTTTCAATTTCTTGATCTATGTCAATAAAACTGTTTTTAAGTTTTTCAGATAATGATTTTCCAACNGTGCTTTTTCCGNTCCCCATCATTCCNATTAAAAAAATTTGTTTCAATATTTACTTGTTGCTTTTAAGTGAGCTTTAAGTTGTTCCATTGAATCTCCTCCAAATTTTTCAAGTAATGCATCGACCAATACATAACATAACATGCTTTCAGCAATTACCGATGCTGCTGGAACTGCACATGAATCCGTACGTTCTTTATGAGCATCTTTAGATTCTTTAGTATTCATATCAACCGATCTAAGAGGTTTTATTAATGTAGCAATAGGTTTCATAGCCATTTTTAAAACAATTGGTTGTGCATTGGTCATACCACCTTCAAGACCTCCTGCATTGTTTGAATATCTAATATATTTGTTTTTTTCCCAACCTATTTCATCATGGACTTCACTTCCCCATTTTTCTGACTCATTCATTCCTCCACCAATATCAATACCTTTAAAAGCATTAACACTCATCATCATAGATGTGATTTTTGCTTGTAATTTTCTATCCCATTGCATTGGAGAACCTAAACCATATGGTAATCCTGTAGCTATAACTTCAAAAATTCCTCCAACAGAATCACCAGCACTTTTAGCATCATCTATGATTTTTATCATTTTTTCTTCAGCTTTTTTATCTAGGCATCTAACAGGTGATGCATCTGCTTTTTTATTTAATTCAACTGGAGATATTGAAGAATCATAAGAAATTGTATTTTTTACGTGATGAATTTGTGTTACATGGCTTCCAACATAAATCCCAACGTCTTCTAAAAGTTTTCTACACACAGTACCTAAAGCAACCCTCATAGTTGTTTCTCTAGCACTAGAACGTTCTAAAACATTTCTTATATCATCAAAATCATACTTTTGAATTCCTGCAAGATCAGCATGGCCTGGTCTTGGAAGTGTTACTTTTCTGATTTCTTTATCAATTGGTGAGACCGACATTTTTTTGGTCCAATTTACCCAATCATTATTTTTAACTAAAATTCCAATCGGAGCACCAAGTGTTTTACCATGTCGCACACCACACCATAATTCTCCTTTATCTTTTTCTATTTTCATTCTACCGCCTCTTCCATGACCCATTTGTCTTCTGGCAAGCTGAATATTTATATATTCTTCAGAAATTTCAAGATTTGAGGGGATTCCATCCAGAATACCTAACAATCCTTGACCATGTGATTCTCCAGCAGTGAGAAATTTTAATCTTACTAACATAATTTTTTCCTTAATTTTTTCCTTATTGCTTGTAAATCAAGTTTATCAAAAATTTTTTTGTTAAACCATTTTTCTACTGATACAATTCCTTGAGCTATAAACATATCAAGACCTCCTATGGTTTTAAGACCAATTTTTTTGCCTTCTGACAACCATTTAGTTTCTAAAGGATTATAAATTGTATCAATTAATATTGTTTCTTCACCTAATTTATNAATTTTTATTGGTAAATCTTCTATATTAGGATACATTCCTAAAGGTGTACAATTTATTACTATATCAGGAATTGTAAAGTTGGAATTTTTAGGGTAAAGGCNATTTATCCAATTTTGTAAGGATTTTACTTTTACATTATTTCTACCTTGAACCTTTATACCTCTTACATTTGAAGTTGATAAAGAATATGAAACTGCTCTTGCAGCTCCCCCTGACCCTAATATCAAACAATTTTTATTTTTTAAATTAATATTGTTGACTNTCATGCTATATAAAAAACCAATCCAATCTGTATTAAAACCGTNTTCTTGATTCAAACAATTTATCGCTCCGATAATTTTTGCAGAATAATCAATTTTTTTTATAATTTTTAAAACATTTTCTTTATGAGGGATTGTAATGTTAATACCATCATAATCATTATTTTTTATGAAAAAATCTAACTCATTTGAATTGATTTTTTCTAAAGAATATTTTGCTTTTATATTTAATTGATCATATATCTCCATATGNAAGANGGGGCTTAAACTATGTTTTATTGGATTTCCAATTACAGCAAATTTTTTCATTAAGTAATCTTTGTTAAAGTTTCAAAAAATTCAGGATATGAAATATCTACACAATCAATTGAATCAAGTTGATTCTCTCCATCTGCAATAATACTAGCTATTTTAAAAGCCATTGCTATTCTATGATCATGATAAGTTTTGATGAAAGTTCCTTTAAGTTTTTTAGGACCATTTATTATCATACCATCTTCAAGTTCAGTTATGTCAGCACCCATTTTTTTTAAATTCAAAACAATTGAAGAAATTCGATCTGATTCTTTGTATCTTAGTTCTTTTGCACCAGTAATTTTTGTTTGCCCTTTTGCTTGTGATGCTATTATAGCAATGATTGGAATTTCATCAATGATGCTGGGAATTTGATTTTCATTTATTTTGATACCATTTAATCTTTTATTTTTTATCCTAATATCAATAATTTTTTCTCCAAGAATATTTTTTTTATTTGATTTTAATACAGTTACTCCCATTTGTTTTAAAATGGAAAAAATTCCTAATCTGGTATCATTACCTGAAATATTTTTTAAAACTAAATTTGAATTTTTAACCATCGATGCAGCACCAGCAAAAAAAGCAGCACTTGACGGATCACCTGGTATATTAAAATTAAATGGTTTTAATTGTTTTGTAATCTTAGATATAGTTGTTTTTAATTTTTCAGTATTAATTGGAACCCCTAAAGCTTTTAACATAATTTCAGTATGATTTCTTGATAAAACAGGTTCAATAAATGAAGTGGGTTTATTTGAACCAAGTGCAGCTAATAATACGGCGGATTTTACTTGAGCACTTGCTATTTGTGATTTATAATTTATACCATTGAGTTTAGATGATTTAATTTTTAATGGAAGAGTGAAATTTTTACTTGAACAATTCAACCCCATTAATTTTAATGGTTCTATGATTCTCTTCATTGGACGATTTGATAATGATTCATCGCCAACAAATGTTGCATTAATATTTTGTCCAGATAATAATCCTGCAAGTAGTCGTACGGTGGTACCTGAATTACCGCAATCAAGCTCTTTTTTGGGGTTTATAAATTTTCCACCTTCAACTATATAACTTGACTTCTCATTATAAATTTTAATTCCACAGTCTATTAAACAATTTTTTGTTGATTGAACATCTTTTCCTGTTGATAGATTAGAAATTTTTGATTTACCATTACATAAAGCAGCAAACATAAGTGATCTATGTGAAATAGATTTGTCTCCTGGGAAAAAAATTTCACCTGTTAAATTCATTATTTATTGATTAATTCATCAGCGATTAAAAAAGCTAATTCAATTGCTTGATTAGCATTGAGCCTAGGATCACAATGAGTTCTGTATCTATCTGATAAATCATTTTCTTTAACGTCGTGTAACCCGCCGGTACATTCAGTTACATCTTGGCCTGTCATTTCCAAATGAATTGCTCCAGCATGAGTACCCTCTGATTTATGAATTTTAATATTTTCTTTCACTTCAAATAATATATTTTCAAAAGGACGTGTTTTAATACCATTATTACTTTTAATTGTATTTCCATGCATTGGATCGCATGACCATAGTACTGTTCTACCCTCTGATTGTATTCTTTGTATTAATTTGGGTAAAAATTTGTTGATTTCATCATGTCCAAATCTTGTTATTAATGTTATTCTTCCTGATTCATCATTTGGATTTAATATATCAAGTAATTGAACAAGTTCATCTGGTTTTAGAGATGGACCACATTTTATACCTATTGGGTTTTTAATACCTCTACAAAATTCAACATGTGCACTACCTTTGAATCTTGTTCTATCACCTATCCATAAAAAATGTGCTGAGGTATCATAAATTTCTCCTGATGTTGAATCAATTCTTGTCATCGCTTCTTCATATGGAAGNAGCAAGGCTTCATGACTAGTAAAATGTTCTACTTGATTTAATTCTGGAGTATTTGATGGACTAACACCTAAGGCTTCCATAAAATCCAAACTTTCTTGAATTTTGTTTGCTAAGTGCCTGTACCTTTTTCCAACNGGACCACTTTTTACAAAACCCATGTTCCAAGATTGTAAATGTCTTAAGTTTGCAAAACCACCATCAGCAAAGGCTCTCAACAAATTAAGTGTTGAAGCAGATTGTGAATAAGCTTTTATCATTCTCTCTGGGTCTGGAATTCTTGAACTTTCATTAAAATTAATTCCATTTATTATATCACCTTTATAACTAGGTAATTTAATATTTTTCCTTTCTTCAACTTCACTTGAACGAGGTTTTGCAAATTGTCCAGCAATTCTTCCTATTTTAATAACTGGCAAATTTGTTCCTGCTGTAAGTATTATAGCCATTTGAAGAAGAACTCGGAATGAATCTCTTATATTATCGGCACCAAACTCAACAAAGCTCTCAGCACAATCTCCACCCTGAAGTAAAAAAGCATTTCCTTCAGAAGCATTGGAAAGTCTTTGTTTTAATTTACGAACTTCTCCAGCAAATACTAATGGTGGAAATCCCTTAAGTATTTTTTCTGANTCACTAAGTTTCTTTTTGTCAGGATATTCTGGGATATGTTTNNCATTAAATTTTCNCCAGCTATTTATTTTCCAATCTTTCATTTTAATTTTTTTTTAATTCCTTTTCTATATTATTTGTTGCTTGCATTAATTTATTTATCATTTCTTTTGTATGAGGATTAAAATGTTGTAGATCTTCAAATAATTCCCATGAATCATTACAAGTTTGATCAACAAGATCTAGTAAATCTCGAAAACCTTGAGTGTCAAGTGAGGTTTTATTTATGCCAAATTCTTTAAGANTTCTTCCTAAAAAATGCGTTATTCCTTGTGATTTAGCAGCAAGATTGTCATGCTTATCTGGTGACATTTCTAATATTTGGATTTTTTGATCATTAAAATATTGTTTCCAAAAATTAAAAATTTTATTATCACATTTTACATTATTCAACATCATTTTTAATTTAGAATTTGATTCAAAAGAATCAGGACCAAACATTGGATGTGTACCAATTATATTAACATTATTAGGCAAATATTTTTTCATAATATTAGTTGGATAAACTTTAACAGAGCAAACATCAATAATCGTTTGACCATTAAATAAATTATGAGAGATGTCTTTAATTGTGGCTTCAAAATTTCGTATTGGTACTGCAATAAATAGAGTTTTTTCACTTAAAATAGTTTTTTTATCAACAAATTGAGTGTCTGGCAAATAAACATTTGAATTATTATCAAATACTTTTACTCGAAACCCTTTATTTAANAAGTTAGCTAAAACTTTNCCGAATCTTCCAAATCCAATTATTCCAACACTATTCATTTTATATCCGCTTTTTTAATACTTATAAATAAGGTTAAGTTATTTTTTAAATCATGTATACTTTCTTTTAATATTTCCAAACCATATTTATTAGCACAATGTTCGCTTGCAATTACTGCTGCAGTATTTGGAATTTTACTCTCTGCCAATCTTCTTGCAGCCTCAGCTGTATCATCTTCTTGAATTAATGGTTTAGACCAAAAATTTTCTACCAAATATTCCTTACATTGTCTTAATGCTTGTCTATGAGAATGAATTTCAGTTATGTTTTCAATTTTTATTCCTTTTTTTCCTAATAAATTTTGTTTAATTGGTATATGAAACATTTCAACTATTTTACATGTATATTTGCAAAGAGCTTCAACACTTTCAAGAACCACCCCGCCTTGTGCATTTTCCATTGCAAAAATTCCATAATCAACTTTTTCATTCTGAACAGCATTTAAAACTCCATCAGATGAAATTAAATATTTTATGGAGTATTTTTTGATTTTTTGATTTTCAACAAATTTTTTTGCTGCTTGNTCTGAAAAGCTTCCTTCAGCTCCTTGAATTCCAATTTGAATCATAACTTCCCTTTTAATTCTTTGACATACTTATTAATAGATAATTCTGGATTACTACTTTTTTTAATTTTGTTTATACATGCTGATCCAACAACAGCTCCATCTGAAANTTTATTAAACCAAACAACATCTTTTCTTGAACTAATACCAAATCCAACAACAAAAGGACAAACACTATTTTTTTTAACTTTATTTAAGTAATTATGTATTTCTTCTTTCGATGACAATTTTGCTCCCGTAATTCCCAAAATAGTAACAGCATATATTAAGTGATTTGCAGTTTTAGAAATGGTTTTTATTCTATCCTCTGTTGTATTTGGAGCAACTAGCAATATGGGTGATAAATTTAATATTAAAGCATTTTCGCAAAACTTTTTAGATTCTTCTAATGGCAAATCAGGCAAAATAATTCCATCTACACCATGTTTNACACAATCTTTTAAAAATTTTTTCTCTCCATATTGTAATATTGGATTGAAATAACTAAAAAGAGCAATTGGAACATTCGTTTTTTTTCTAATAGCAGATATTTGAGAAAAAATAAAATCTAAGTCTATGTTATTTTTCAAAGCAATTTCACTTGAATATTGAATAATTGGCCCATCTGCTTGCGGATCTGAGAAAGGAACCCCAATTTCAATCATATCAGCACCAGCTTTTGCCATTTCCAAAACCAAGTTAATGGTACTATTTTTATTTGGATAACCTGCCGTGACAAAAGGAATAACCTTTTCTTTAGGATTTGAAAAAAGTTTTTGAATCCTATTCATTTATTTTATCCATTTCATCAAAAACTATCCCAAGATCCTTATCGCCTCTACCTGAAAGGCAAATAATAACTTTTTCATTTTTTTTAATTTTAGAATCTTTTTGTTTCAAATATGCTAAAGCATGTGATGTTTCTAAGGCTGGAATAATTCCTTCTTTTTCACTTAACCATTTAAAAGCATCTAATGCTTCCTGGTCGTTAACTGCTACATATTTAATTCTTCCTATATCTTTGAGATAGCTATGTTCAGGTCCTACACCTGGATAATCTAGTCCAGCTGAAATTGAATGAGGGAGGGTTATTTGACCATTAATATCTTGAATCAAATAGCTTGCGGAACCATGCAAAACTCCAAAATTTCCTTTTGATAAAGTGGCAGCATGTTGATCTGAGTCAAGTCCAAGTCCAGCAGCTTCAACACCTATTATTTTAACACTTTCGTCATCAAGAAATGGATAAAACATACCAATTGCATTAGAACCTCCACCAACACATGCAACTAATCTATCAGGTAGTTTTTGATCGGTCATATCTAAAAATTGCTTCTTTGTCTCATTTCCAATCACGGATTGAAAATCTCTAACAATCATAGGATATGGGTGTGGTCCTACAGCAGAGCCTAATAAATAATAAGTTGATTCAACATTTGTTACCCAATCACGAATTGCTTCATTTGTAGCATCTTTAAGTGTTTTGCTCCCAGTGGTAGCAGGTTTTATTTTAGCTCCAAGAAGTTCCATCCGAAATACATTGAATTCTTGTCTTTTGATATCTGTCTCTCCCATATAAATGACACATTCCATTCCAAAATGTGCACAAACTGTTGCAGTTGCTACACCATGTTGCCCTGCTCCAGTTTCAGCTATTATTCTTTTCTTTCCCATTTGTTTTGCTAATATTATTTGACCTAACGCACTATTTAATTTATGGGCTCCGGTATGTAGTAAATCTTCTCTTTTTAAATAAATTTCAAATCCGAGTTCTTCGGATATTCTTGAAGCGTAATATAATGGTGTTTCTCTTCCACCAAAATGTTTTAAAAGGTTTTCAAGCTCTTTTTGAAATGTGTGTTGTTCTTTTAGTTTATAATATTCTTTTTCTAGCAGACTTAAAGCTGGAATCAATGTTTCAGGGACATATTTACCNCCATATTTNTCAAAATGACCTGATGAGTCAGGCATGGAATATTTTTTATTNATTTTATTCAAATTTAAATCCTGTACTTTTCGTTTTATTTATTTTTTTATAGAAGTTTTTTATTTTAGCATGACTTTTTATGCCCGGGCTTATTTCTACCCCACTATTAACATCTATTGCAAAAGGATTAACATGGTCAATAGCCTCTAAAATATTATTTTTATTTAATCCTCCAGAAAGTATAATAGGTTTATCATATTTTTGATTTAACAATATACTCCAATCAAATGAATTACCTGTTCCACCACGAAAACCTTTCTTGTAGGTATCAAATAANATAGCATCTACGTCGAATTCTTTAGCTTTNTTTATACTTTCATCATTTTTTATTTGAATGGCTTTTATTACTGGTATGGTAAAAGAATTGCAAAAAGAAGGATTTTCNTCACCATGAAGTTGAATCATGTTTAAAGGNATANATTTTATAGCCTCTTCAATAATTTGTTTTTCTTGGTTTACAAAAACGCCAATTTTTGAAATCTTGTTTCCAATTCTTTTAGAAATTATTTTAGCTTTTTCAAAAGTTATTTTTCTAGGACTATCCTTTGCAAAAATGAAACCTATAGCAGAGGCATTATTTTGAATTGCAGCTAAAGCATCATTAATATTTGTTATACCACAAATTTTGAATGGAATCATTTTACACCTCTTAANAGATTTTCTAAAGCTTTTCCAGGTTTTTTTGTTTTCATNAGTGACGAACCAACTAATACNCCNTCATAACCAAGATCAGTAATATATTTTAAATCTGTATTATTTTTAATTCCACTTTCAGCAATTTTTAAAGAATCATTTGGTAAAAAATCAATCATTGTTTTGAAGTTTTGTAAATCNATTGTCATATTTGATAGNTCTCTACAATTTACGCCTACAATTTCAGGTTTNAGTTGGTTNACAANATCAATATTTTTCATCTCATGTAATTCAATTAGGGTTTCCAACCCAAGTGATTTTCCGTAATTGTATAATGATTCTAATTGATTAGGAGCCAAAGCTTCAGCAATAAGTAGAAACGAATCACCTTCAAAGTTTAATGTTTCAATTATTTGACAATTATCAATTATGAAATCTTTTCTTAAAACTGGAATTTTCACAGAATTACGTACTTCTTGAAGAATTTTTATATTTCCACCAAAAAATTTGTTATCTGTTAATACNGAAATAGCAGAAGCACCTGCTGATTCATATTCTTTTGCTATTTGAATGTAATNGCAATTTTTAAAAATATCGCCCTCACTTGGTGATTTCATTTTTATCTCTGCTATTACAGATATTCCTNTATTTTTTAAAGACTCGCTAAGAGATCTAGGAGAAAACTTATCATTTTCAATTTTTTTAATATCTTGAATATTT
>PAOF01000003.1 GCA_002707905.1 Fidelibacterota bacterium | reverse complement strand
TATGATTCCTCCAAAAAAAAAGATATATAATTCCTTTGCCAGTTTTTCATTGAAATCTGAAATTATGAAAGCTATTGATGAATTGGGTTTTGTAACTCCTACTCCAATTCAGAAAAAAGTAATTCCTCATTTATTATTTTCAAAACAAGATTTGATTGCTTCTGCACAAACTGGAACCGGTAAAACAGCCGCATTTGCATTGCCATTATTACAATCTATCGATTTCAAAAATAATAATGTTCAAATGTTGGTATTGTGTCCAACTAGAGAGCTTTGCATTCAAATTTCAAAAGATTTAATTAATTATTCAAAATATCTTCAAAAAATCAATATTGTACCTATATATGGAGGAGCTAGAATTGAAAATCAACTGAGAGGATTAAAGAAGAAACCTCAAATTGTGATTGGAACACCTGGTAGAACAACAGATTTGATTCGAAGAAAAAAACTAATTTTAAATAAAATTAATTATCTGATTTTAGATGAAGCAGATGAAATGATGTCTATGGGATTTAAAGATGACCTCGAATCTATTATAGATTCCTCTAACAAAACTAAACAAACATTACTATTCTCAGCAACAATGACAAAAAAAGTTGAATCTGTTACTAAAAAATATATGAAACAATCGTTAAATATATCGGTTGGAGTTAAAAATAAAGGTGCAGATAATATTGAACACATCTTATATGTTGTTCATGCAAAACATAGATATGAAGTAGTTAAAAGAATTGCTGATATTAATCCGGATATATACGGAATTGTTTTTTGTAGAACTAGAGCAGAAACTAAAGATGTTGCTAATAAATTGATCCAAGATAATTATAATGCTGATACAATTCACGGCGATTTATCTCAAGCTCAAAGAGATGACGTGATGTTACGTTTTAGAAAAAAACAAATTCAATTATTAATTGCAACTGATGTTGCTGCTAGAGGATTAGATGTGAATGATCTGACTCACGTAATAAACTACAATCTTCCAGATGATAATGAAATTTATGTTCATCGAAGTGGTAGAACAGGTAGAGCAGGTAAAAAAGGTATTTCCATAGTTATTATACATGGAAGAGAATTAAGAAAGATTAGAAATATTGAAAATGCTTCAAAAATATCTTTTAAAAAAAAACAGGTTCCAACTGGTTTAGATATTTGTAAAAAAAGATTGTATAAATTAATTGAAGATGTAGAGAAAGTAGATGTTAATGAAAAGCAGATTCTGCAATTTTTACCTTTTGTATTTGATAAGTTAAATTTTTTGGATCGCGAACAACTTATAAAACATTTCATTTCAATAGAATTTAATAGATACTTATCATATTATAAAAATTCTCAAGATATTAATCTTTCAACACGAATGATTGATGATGATAATAAAGGAAGAAGCAGAGGTAAGGGTAAAGGTAGAAATAAAAATAAAAATAAAAACAGAAATAGAGATAGAAGAAAAAAATTTTCCAACTCTAAAAACAAAAATAAAAGGTTTAAAAGAAGATAATTAACAATAAATCAACATATAGAATCCTTTCAATTGACATATTAAGAGGTTTTGCAGTTTTAGGAATATTGATTATGAATATTATGCATTTTTCAATGCCTAAAATTTTATATTTCAGTCCTTTCATTTACGAGACAACATTTTTAAATCATATAATTTATTCGTTTAGCCATGTCTTTGTTGATCAAAAATTTATGGCCATATTTTCTATCCTATTTGGAGCAAGCACCATATTATACTTAAATAGCTTAAAACGAAAGGGTTTTAAAAGACCTTTCTGGTTTTATTTTTTAAGAAATACTTGGCTGTGGGTTATAGGTTTTTTCCATTATGCAATCATTTGGGAAGGTGACGTGCTAATGCTATATGCATCATGTTCATTATTATTATATTTTTTGAGAAATTACAATTCCAGGCTACTTTTAATTTTAGGATTCTTAATTTATTTTATTCCATCTTTCTCAAATGTGTATTTTATTTCAAACGTAAAAAATCAATATAGTGAAAGAGAATTATCTAAAATCTCACAAAAATGGTACCCTGATAATGAAAGCATACAAAAAGAGTTAGATTTATTTAGAGGAAATTATGACGATCAAGTTAATTATCGATTGGAAGATAGATCTTTGAAAAAATCTGACCCGATAATTGAACTAAAAGAAGGTATTTTTCTATTAGATGTTTTTTGTAGAGCTTTAGGAATGATGATTGTTGGAATAGCATTATTTAATTTTGGAGTTTTAAGTAATTTATTGTCAAGAAAATTTTATTTAAAAATCATCTATTATGGATTTGGAATTGGTATACCTATTTCATTGATTGGATTATTTTTAACTTATCAAAATCAAGAAGATTATATGTACTTAGAATTTTTATCAAGAATTCCAAATAATTTAGCTACTCCATTTATTTCATTTGGATATATTGGTATAATCAAATATTTATTTGATAATAAAAATTTAAAAAATTTGTTTAATAGGTTAGGAAATATTGGGAAAATGGCTTTAAGTTGTTACTTAATCGAATCAATTATAGCTACATTTATATTTTATGGATTTGGATTTGGTTTTTTTGGATATTTAAGTAGATTTTTTCAAATTTTAATTACATTTTTAATATGGTCGATTATATTGCTTTTTTCATCTATTTGGTTGAAAAAATTTCAATATGGTCCTGTTGAATGGATTTGGAGATGTCTAACTCATTTTAGATTATTTCCTCTAATTAGAAAATAATTATTGAAAGGTTATTGTAATGAACATGGCATTTATAGTACATATGAAAACAAATTTTGAATCTTGGGAAAAACTATTTCTTTCAGCATATGATAATAAACAAAGAGTTAAGGAAGGAAAAATATTATATGGAAAAGTTGATGATAAAACAGCAATAGTAATGAATTTTGATGTAGATGTTGAAGAAATAAAACGTAGAAGAGAAAGTGATGAGTTTGCAAAATTGATCGCAAAAGATGTTGAAAGTCATGAGGTATATACATTTCAATCTCCTGAAAAATAAAGAATTGAAAAAAAATATTATTTTTAGTGTAATAATAATCTTTGGTGCTTGTTCAAGCAAACTAGATGATAGTCAATCTATAATGAGTACTATGAAGCAATGGAAGCAAGCAGTGTTATCTGAAAATCCTAGGGAAATAGCTAAATTTTACTCAAACAATTTTTTTTCTGAGGAAATTGGTGGTAAAGAACAAGTTGCAGAGTTCTGGAAGATAGTAATTAATGCTGGTATGATTGATGGCATTGAAATCAATCTTAATACATCTCAAGTTGATTTTAATGGTGATGTTGCTGAGTTTTTGATTTTTAATGATGGAGGTGAAATTGAAATGGGTTTTATTCTAACGAAAGAGAATAAAACCTGGTTAATTTCTGGAACTCTTTCTGAATCACATGAAAACTATGAAGATGATTACCTTTCCGAATATGGTGATGAATGTATTCAAATTGATGGTTTATATAGGTGTTGGGATATTCATATTCCAGATAAATTAGATAATAAATATCCTTTGGTATTAGATCTTCATGGTTGGGGTGATACTGTTGAAGATCAAAAAAGGATTTCCGGATTTGAATCTTTAGCAGATTCTTTTGGTTTTTTAGTAGTTTGGCCTTATGGGTTGGCACGTTCATGGAATAGTGGAGAGGAATGTTGTCCTCCTGCATCTGATGATCAGATAGATGATGTTAATTTTTTACGAAAACTTATTAAATCTGTATCAAGTCAATATAATATTGATTCTAATAGGATTTATTTTACTGGATTGTCAAATGGTTGTGCAATGGCGCAAAGAATGGCAGTTGAAGCAAGTGATATTGTATCCTCAGTTGCTTGTATAGCTCTACATCTTTTGGTTCCTGAGACTCAAAATTACTCTCCAGTTTCAGTTATGACATTATTTGGTACAAAAGATGATTTGTACTATCCAAGTGATCTTCCAGGTGCTTTAGAAAATTTAAAGAAATGGAAAGAAATAAATAATTGTGAAGGCGATCCAAAAGAAACTTGGAGGTCAAGTGACCATTTTACTTTAACATATGAAAATTGTGATAATGAAACACAAGTATCACTTGTAACGATCAATGAAGGTGGTCATGTTTTATATCAGGGTGTTCAAACTGACATAAATACATCTAAAATGGCGTGGGATTTTATGAAGAGATTCACAAAATGAGATTTTCTCATAAATTTATAAAGATTTTTATTTCAGCATTTGCAGCTTTTTTCTCTTTTATAGGAATATTGACTATTTTAGATAAAATTTTTTCATTAGAAGGTAAAGGTTTTCATGGTGCTGTAGTTTTGGTTATCGGTTTATTGTCAATAACACTTTTTTTTGTATTTTCAAGATATTTAAATTCAATTTTTTCAAATTTCATTGTAACTGATTCAAAAAAAGAGGATTAAAATGAAAAAAAATATAATTCTAAGTTTAATAATAATTTTTAGTGCTTGTTCAAATAATTCATCAAATATTGATTCTATTTCAAAACAAAAAGTTACCCAAGAGTCAAAAAAATTAAATGATTATTTTGAAAAAGAATTTAATGAACTAGTTAATAGAAAACCTCAATTGCAAACAAGCCTTGGAATTAAAAAAGATTATGATAAATGGAATGATATTTCTCCAAAAGAATACCAATATGATTTAAATCAAACTAAAAAATCATTGCTTTGGTTAAAAGATTCTGTTGATATTAATCTTTTAGATAAATCTTCTCTACTTAGTTATCAATTATATGTTAAAGAACTTGAAGATCAAATTGAAGATCAAAAATATAGATTGTTTGGCTCAGCTCCATATTATGAGTACCCAGTAAATCAAATGTTTGGAATGCAGTCTGAGATCCCGTCTTTTTTAATTAATATGCATAGTGTTTCATCTGAAAAAGAAGCAATTGACTATATTGCTAGATTGAATGGTGTAAAACCATTGTTTAATCAACTAGAGATTAATATAAAGGAAAAAGAATCAGCTGGGATAGTTGCTCAAAAATTTGTTTATGAACATGTATTAAATGACTCAAGAAATATAATTTCTGGATATCCCTTTTCAATGTCTAGTGTAGATACTTCTGCTTTATTCAAAGATATTTTTATGAAAGTTAATAGTCTAGATATTGGTCAAGAAATAAAAGATAATTTAATTAATGATGCTAAACAGGCTCTAAATGAATCTGTAAAACCAGCCTATGAAAGTTTGATATCTTTGATAAGTGAATTATCAGATAATTATGATCAGGAAGATGGTGTTTGGAGATGGGAAAATGGTGAAGTTTTTTATGATTACATTCTTAAACGCACCACAACAACAAACTTGTCAGCAGATGAAATTCATCAAATAGGATTAAGGGAAGTAGACAGGATTCATGACGAAATGATTAAAATTATGGATTTAGTTGGCTTTTCAGGAACCTTAAAAGATTTTTTTAATGAATTAAAAGAAAGTGATGATTTTTATTACCCCCAAACTCTTGAAGGTGAAAAAGCCTATATGGCTGAAGCAAAAAATATTATTGATCAAATGGAATTAAGATTAGATGAGTTATTCATTACAAAACCAAAAGCTCAAATGATTGTAAAAGCTGTTGAGGATTTTAGAGAGAAATCTGCTGGAAAAGCTTTTTATCAAAGACCTGCTCCTGATGGATCTAGACCTGGAACTTATTATGCAAATCTCTACAATATGAGAGCGATGCCTAAATATGAGATGGAGGCATTAGCTTATCATGAGGGTATTCCAGGTCACCATATGCAAATAGCAATTGCTCAAGAACTTCAAAATATTCCAAAATTTAGAAAATTTGGTGGTTATACTTCATATATTGAAGGATGGGGCTTGTATTCTGAATATTTACCAAAAGAATTAGGTTTTTATTCAGACCCTTATTCTGATTTTGGAAGACTTTCAATGGAATTATGGAGATCTTGTAGGTTGGTAGTTGATACTGGAATTCATAGTAAAAAATGGACAAGGGAAGATGGTATTAGGTATTATTCAGAAAATACCCCAAATGATATCTCAGATTGTATTAAAATGGTTGAAAGACATATAGTTATGCCATCACAAGCAACTGCATATAAAATTGGAATGGATAAAATACTTCAACTTCGATTGAAAGCAAAAGAATCATTGGGTGATAATTTTGATATAAGAGAATTTCATGATACTATTTTATCAAATGGTGCTCTACCATTGAATTTTCTAGAACTAGAAATTGATGAGATGATTAAACGAATTCAAACAGGTCTATATTAATATATGAAATATTTTATTTTATTTTTTTTAATATCGAGCTTATTTTCACAATCACCTTTAAAAATTATTACAAACAATCAATCTATAAGTGATAAGAAAGTTCCAGTTATATTTTTGATGCATGGTTATGGAGATAATGAAAGATATTTTAATAAATTTATAAGAAATTTTGATAAAGATGCATTAATAGTTTCAATGAGAGCCCCGTTTAAATTGTCTTTAATTTCTTTAGAATTTTTGCATAATAAATGGTTTCATGTTGATATAGACTGGAATGGAAATTTAAAAGAAAAAAAATCCCAAATTCTACGAAGTGAAAAGTTAATTATAGATACCATTACTCATATACAAAATGAATACAATATAGATACCACAAAAATATTTATAGGTGGATTTAGTCAAGGTGGTATGATGGCTTTACATATGCTTTCAAAATATCCCGAAAAATTTAAAGGTTTTATCGCTCACAGTACTAGATTTCTTAAAAATTTTGAATTTCAAGATAATTTATCACGATATAAAAATTTAAATTTATTAATCATACATGGAAAAAGAGATTTGGTTTTAAGAATTAGAAATGCTTATGAAACTAAAAAAAAATTTGATGGCATGAATGCAAATATCGAATTTCATGAATTAAAAATTGGTCATCGAATAACTATTGATTCGATAAATATCATTGAAGATTGGTTCTCAAGAATTTCAAGTTAAAATGATAATATGAAAAAAATATCTTTTATTAGCTTAACTATAATTTTTTGGATATGGTTAACTCTTGTTATCCATTTTAATTATAAAAATCCTGAACTTGAGTGGAATTGGACTACAATAGATACTAAATCTTTTGTTTTCCCAGAAGATTTTATATGGGGTACTGCAACATCAGCGCATCAAGTTGAGGGTGGTAATTTAAATAATAACTGGTATGTTTTTGAAAATGGTTTTAAAGACAGTAACATTCCAAATATTTATAATGGTGATAAATCTGGGATTGCTTCAAATCATTGGAATCTTTATTTAGAAGATATTCAACTAATGAAGGAATTGGATGTAGATCATTATCGGTTTTCAATAGAATGGTCAAAAATTGAGCCTAAAAAAGGTGTTTTTGATAATTCTGTAGTGGATCATTATAAAAAAAAAAATTGATGCTTTGATTAAAAACGATATAATTCCCGTTATAACCTTACATCATTTTAGCAATCCAATTTGGTTTGAGGAAAAAGGAGCATTTGAAAAATCAGAGAACATCATGGACTTTGTTGATTTTTCAGAATTTGCATTTAAAAAATTTAGTGATTCGGTGTTGTTTTGGTGTACTATAAACGAGCCAATGGTTTATGTTTCTGAGGGATATTTCAATGCTGAATTTCCACCTGGTAAAAGAAACCCTGTGTTGGCTAGTAAAGTTTTAAAAAATATGTTAAATGCTCATGTTTTAGTTTATAGGAGTCTCAAATCTATGCCTAATGGAAATAATGTAAAAATTGGTATGGTTAAAAATATTTTTCAATTTGATCCTTTTAACAGAATTAATCTATTAGATTTGTACATGAGTAGTTTATTGAATGATATTTTCACAAACGAACCAATTAAATTTTTAAAAGAGGGAAAGTCTACATTTTTTATGCCGGGTTTAGTAAATGATAAAATTGATAATAAAAATGCGAAAGGAACTCTTGATTTCATTGGGCTAAATTATTATAGTCGATTTCATGTGAAAGGAAAATTAAATCCAAATGAACCATTTGTTTTTCAAACTAGAAAAAAAGATATTCAAACAGATATGAATTATCCAATCTATCCTGAGGGAATATATAAAGCTTTAAAAACTATCAGTAAACTTAATGTTCCAATATACATTACAGAAAATGGTGTTGCTGATAGTTCTGATCAAATTAGATCTAAATTTATCGATGAATATTTATATGCTACAAATAAAGCACTTTTAGAAGGTGTTGAAGTTAAAGGATATTTTTATTGGACGTTAATGGATAATTTTGAGTGGGCTAAAGGATATTCAATGAAATTTGGATTATATAAAGTTGATTTTAAAAATCAAGAAAGAAAATTAAGACAAGGAAGTATGTCTTTAGTTGAAATTATCAAAAGATCTAAAAACAAAATTCGAATTGAAAAATAAATTAATTTTTAAGATTTGTAAAGTTTGCGGATTAAAATTTAATTGGAGAAAAAAGTGGGCTCGTAACTGGGATGATGTAAAATATTGCTCTGAAAGGTGTAGAAGAAATAAAAAAACTAAAATTAATTAATTAAATAAAAATATCTATTAAATTTAATTTTTTATTGTATTTATTAAAATATTATAATAAATTAAGGTAACAATAAATAAAAACTTAATAAATTTTGGCTCAAAAGTTTCGTAACCCTTCCAAATCAGCCCCAACGCCCTACTTTTCTTTTGAGCCAAATATCTTTAATCTAAAATAAATAGTTTATCATTCAACTAATTTTTTTTCTTTTTATATTATTAATAATTAAAAGGGGAAAATAATGAAAAAATATTTACTATCTTTATTAATTTCAGTTGTCACTGCTATAGTTGCAAGTATACCTGCACAATTAATATACTATAGTGCACATATGGAAAAATGGATAGAGAAATTTCCAACAATCATGAAAGCATCTCCAGATTATGGAATTTTTATCTTAGCATTATTATGTTTTAACATAACTATGATTTTGATTTTAGATAAAATGAATATCAAAGGTTTAAAGGATGGTGCTATTAATGGCGCATGGATTAATGCATTATTTTTTATGTTTATTAATTTGCAATTTTTTGCATTAATGGATGGTTTTATTACTTTAGATTATCTAATCGTCGACTTTATTGGAAGTTCAATTATTGGTGGTTTTATAGGTGCTTCTATAGGTTGGTCACTTGAGAAATTCGAATAATTTAAATTTTATTAATTAGTATTTAACCCCGTTTTTTTAACGGGGTTATATTTTATTTATGCCAAAATCAACAATAATTAAAAAAATTTTAAGTTTTAAAACAATTGCAGTAGTTGGAATGAGTCCAAAACCTGAACGTCCCAGTCATTATGTTTCTTTATATCTTCAAGAAAATGGTTATAAAATCATTCCTGTTAATCCTGGGTTTGAAGAAATAATTGGATTAAGATGTTATTCTTCTCTGCTTGATATTAAGGAAAAAATTGATATCGTAGATATTTTTAGAAGGTCAGAATATGTTTATTCAATTGCTCAAGAAGCAGTGAAAATAAATGCAAAAGCATTGTGGTTACAAGATAGTGTGATAAGTTTAGAAGCAAAAGAATTAGCAGAAAAAAACAATATGTTATTTGTTATGAATGATTGTTTATTGAGAAGACATAGACAACTATTTAATGNCTAAATCATCTTTATTTATNTTCGAAAATATAAATTATAATCTCGAGGCTACTCTTACGTCCGGNCAAACATTTAGATGGAAATATATAAATAATCACTGGGAAAATATTATAAATAATAAATATGTTAAATTAAAAAAAAACAAGTCTTCATTAATAGTAGAAGTCAAACCCTACGTTAATGATTCTAAATGGCTAGAAAATTATTTGCAAATTAACTTAGATTTGAATGAAATATATAAGAACTTTCCAAAAAATGATTTTTANTTAAATGAAGCAGTNAATTTATTTAATGGTTTAAGAATATTAAAACAAGATCCATGGGAAACAATAGCTAGTTTCATTTGTTCTAGCAATAAACAAATTATTCAAATAGAAAAAATTATTGATAAAATTTGCATTAATTTTGGTGAGATAATTGAAAATAATTTAATGTCTTTTCCCTCTGCAGATGTAATATCTGAATGTAGTGAGAATGATCTTCATGAATGTGGTATGGGATATAGAGCTAAATACCTTTTAAAAACNGCACAAATTATTTCTACAAACAAAATNAATTTAAATGAATTAAGCAAACTCAATTATAATATAGCAAAGAATAATTTATTAGAATTACCTGGAGTAGGACCTAANGTTGCAGATTGTATATTGTTGTTTGGTTTTGGTTTTCAGGAATCGTTTCCTGTTGATACTTGGATTCACAAGGCAATTACTCAATTGTACTTTAAAGGNAATCCAAAGAAAAAAACAATTAATAATTTTATAAAAAGACATTTTAAACCAAATTATGGATATGCACAGCAATATCTATTTCACTACATGAGAACATTTAAAAATTAAAAATGATTAATTTTATTAATTTTTTATTTATCATTATGCTACTTTCAAATAATAATTCANTAACAATTTTTGANTTTAAAAAAGATAAAAAAATTTCTGGATGGAATATTGTAGATGATAATGTTATGGGAGGTAGATCATCTGGGCAGATGTTTTTATCAAATGATGGCTATGGCATATTTAAAGGAACTGTATCTCTAGAAAATAACGGCGGATTTTCTTCTGTAAGGTATAGGTTTAAAGGTATAAATACAGATAATTTTAAAAAGCTATTAATTAGGATGAAAGGAGATGGTAAAACTTATCAATTAAGAATAAAATCTAATTTTTATGATTATCATTCTTACGCTATTAATTTTAAAACTTCAAAAAATTGGTTTACATATGAATTTCCATTAAAAGATTTATATCCTGTTTTTAGAGGAAGAATTTTAGATATTCCAAATTTTGATTCACAAAGGATTGTTGAACTTGGTTTTTTAATTGGAAATAAAAAACCAGAAAAATTTGAATTATTAATTGATAATATTAAAATTCAATAAAAAAATCATTTAAAANTTATAGTACTATAAATTTTAACTTATTTATAATTGATATAAGTTTATACTAAAATTAATGATATTATAAATATAATAAATATTCCAACTAAACCTTGAATGAATGTTCCANGTGTAAGTGTTTTTAAAGCAATAGAGGNATTCATTTTTGAAAATTGTGATACCATCCAAAAATAACTATCATTTACATGACTTACTGTCATTGCGCCAGCGCCAACTGATAATACTCCAAGAACTTTTCCAATTTCTCCATTTAATCCTAAAGTTTCTAAAAATNGTGCTATTATTGATGATGTTGTTATTATTGAAACTGTAGATGAACCTTGTGCGCTTTTTATTAAAGCAGCAATTATAAAAGGAAGAAAAATACCAATATTTAAACTTTCTAGATTATTGCCAATTATTTTTTCAATTCCTATATCTCTTAAAATATTTCCAAGTGATCCACCTGCACCTATAATCAATAAAATAGGACCAGCAGTTTTAAGTGAATTATTAAACCACTCGAATTGAATATTTAAGGGCCTATCAAAAGTTGATAACATAGATAAAAAAACTCCTATCATTAGTGATATAATAGGTTCGCCTAAAAATAAAATGTAAGATGTTATAAAAGATTCATTTTGATCAGTAATTATATTTTGGATTATAGATTTTAATCCAATTAAGAAAATAGGAATTAAAATAGGTAAAACTACAAAATTATTAATATTCTTATTAAAATCAATTTTTTCAAAATCAGCTACAATATTAAATCTTTTACAAAAAGTTATTGACCAAATCCAACCAGAAAGAGACACAGGAATTCCAATTAGTAGTCCAAAAATTAGTACCAGTCCAATATCTGCTTCAAAAATTGATGCTGAGGCTAAGGGGCCTGGCGTTGGAGGAACAAATACATGCGTAGCATATAAACCTGTTGCTAGTGAAACGGCTAAAACAGAAATTGAGGAACCGATTTTTTTACTTAATGATTGGCAAATTGGAGATAAAATAATAAATCCTGAATCACAAAAAACTGGTATTGAAACAAAAAAGCCTGTAACATTCATGGCAAGACTACTTTTCTTTTTTCCAATTGCATTCAAAATAAGATTTGAGATATAAAATGCTCCACCATTTTTATTAAGGTAGGTACCTATAATTGTTCCAAAGGCAATAATTATTCCTATTGATTTTAAGGTATTTCCAAAACCTGTTTTAATGCTTTCTACAATTATTAAATTATCAAGACCTCCCAATTTTCCTATAATTAGAGATATCAATAAAAGAGTAATGAATGGATGAACTTTAAATTTTCCAATGAGAAGGATTAAAATAAAAATGATAATGATAAATGAAATAATTATAAACATTAATATTTATTTAATACTTTTAAAATNATTGTCTAATAAATTGAATAAATCATTTTGGTTAATAGTCCCAGTTTTTAGAACTTTTGCATACCAACCTCTTTTACCAATTAAAAACTTTATGAATTGATTTATTTTAGAAGTTCCTATATATGGTAAAAATCTTAATTTTTTACAGGGATCACATTTAAAAGTAATTTGAATTATAGTGTTTCCTACTTGATATTTTTGATTAGGTTTGATTGTAGAATAATTTAAATTTTTAATTATTAAATTTTCTCCAAGGTCACCTGGTTTTACTGGCCATCCATTTTGATTATAATATTTTATTAAATCATATGAAATGATTAATAAAGCCATTTTTGAATCTATTTTCTTTTTATCATATCTAAAATTATTGTAATCATTTTCTAATCCATTATTGTTTAATTTGCATTTTTCCACTTTATTTTTGGGAATGCCCAAGCGTTCCTTGTTATGAGGTTTTACGTTAATTTGAAATACAAAGGGATTCATTCTTTTAGTTTAAATATAATTGTATTAGTATTTAGGCATGATATTAATATTGAATTATTATTAAAACATTAATAATTATTTTTTCTAATATTTATTTTTTATTTGGTCAAACAAATTGGCAAACTGCTATTTACTCAAATGATGTATGGAAATATTATTTACCATCAATAGAAATTTCCCAAGATTGGAATTTAATTGAATTTAATGATTCACATTGGAATGAGGGTATTGGTGGTTTTGGTTACTCTGATGATGACGATGAAACAATAATCAATAATACATTATCAGTATACCTGAGAAAAAAATTTAAAATTGAAAATGTGGAAGATATTTCAACTGGAATTCTTAGTGCAGATTACGATGATGGCTTTGTTGCATATATAAATGGTTATGAGATAGCTAGATCTCAAAATTTAGGAGAAGAAAATAGTTTTGTTCCATTTGATATGACAACTTCAAATGATCATGAGGCAAAAATGCAAGATGGAGGTGAACCCGAGACATTTTTAATTGATTCTTTATTTTTAAAGGAAATATTATTGAACGGAGAAAATATATTAGCAATTCAGGTTCATAATGTTGGAGAAAGTTCTTCAGATTTATCTTCAAATTTTTTTCTTTCATTTAAAATGTTAAATTTTTCTGATTCATTTAGAAATGTTCCTGAATGGTTTAGGCCTCCGATTTCATATAGTGAAAGTAATTTGCCTATAATTAGAATCAATACTTTTGGTGAAATCATTCCTGATGAACCAAGAATACCTGCTCATATGGGGATTATAAATAATATTAATGGAATAAATAAAATAAATGATAATTTTAATGATTATGATGGTCCCATTACAATAGAGCTTAGAGGGAATACATCTCAATCCCAACCAAAAAAACCTTATCGTTTTGAAACAGTTGACAACAATGGTGAAAATAACAATGTTTCATTACTAGGAATGCCTAGTGAAAATGATTGGGTTTTATATGCACCTTGGTCAGATAAATCATTAATACGAAACGTACTAACTTATAAATTATCTCAAGAAATGGGAAGGTATTCAGCTCGCTCAAAATTTTGTGAATTATGGTTGAATGGTGAATATCAAGGCATTTATGTTTTAATGGAAAAGATTAAAAGAGATAAAAATAGAATAAATATTTCAAAATTAGAAAAAAATGAAATTACAGGGGATGATTTAACTGGCGGATATATTTTAAAATTTGATTGGGCTTGGACAGGAGATAATCTAGGAGGTTTTGAATCAAGATTTGGTACATTATATAATTACCATTATCCAAAACCAAGTGATATTGTTCAAGAACAAGAAACTTATATACAAAATTATATTGATGATTTTGAACAAATAATGAGTAGTGATTTATCTTTAAATGAAGAAATCGGATATCAAAATATTTTGGATGTAAATTCATTTATAGATTTAATAATTTTACAAGAATTATCAAAAAATGTAGATGCATATAGATTAAGCACTTATGTATATAAAGAAAAAGAAAGTCTTGGAAATAAATTATTTGCAGGTCCAATTTGGGACTTAAATCACGGATATGGAAATTGTGATTATGGTGAAACTTGGATTACTTCAGGTTGGCTTTTAGAAATTAACACTTCAGGTTGGGATGATCCTATTGCTTTTTGGTGGCAAAAATTATGGGAGGATGATAATTTTCAAAAACAATTTTCACAACGATATACTGATTTAAGATATACTGTTTTGTCTGAAAAAAATATTTTTTCTAAGATAGATAGTATGTCAAACTATTTAGACGATGCTATTGAACGTAATTACAATAAATGGCCAAATTTAGGAGAATATTTATGGCCAAATTATTATGTTTTTGATAGTTATGAAGAAGAAATAGTTTATTTAAAATCATGGATAAAAGGTCGATTAAATTGGATGGATTCAGAATCAAGATTAAGTTTGAATGATAAATTAATTTTACCAAACTCGTTTGAAATCAAATCCATTTATCCAAATCCATTTAATTCAAACCTTAATATTGAATTTGAAACATTAGAGAAAATTGAACTAGGAATTGATGTTTATGATATTAGTGGAAATAAAATTGTGTCCCTTTTAAATAAACAATTTATTAATGGAAAAAACAAATTGGTATGGAATGCAAAAAATGATTTAAATGAAAAAGTAGCAGGCGGTATATACTTTATAAATTTTGTTTCAAATGATATGCAAAAATCACAAAAAATAATTTTTTTAAAGTAATAATTTCTTTCTTTATAAATTCTTTTATTATTTATGTTAAAAAAACTAATAATTATTTTAATTTTCTTTCAAAAAGTACTTTTATTAAGTTCATCAAAACCTGATGAACATGCTCCTATTTCCATTATGGGTGATCACATTCACAAACATAAAGAATTCATGTTTTCATATAGNAAAATGATAATGAATATGAATGGNAATTATTTTTTTAACGGTTGGCATTATAATAATAGCAATATGATGAAAATTTCTGATATTTATGATTTTGGATATAATTATTACAGTCAAAAAATGATAATGAAGATGGATATGATTGGTATGATGTATGGGGTTTCAGATAAAATAACAATGATGATAATGTTGAATTTTATCCANAATGANATGNAAATGAATAAGTTGGTCGATATAAGGGCAAATACAGATGATGGNCATTCACATTCTGAAATGAAAATGGATCATNCGACAATAGGAATAGGAGATCCATCTATTTCATTTATGATTTCTTTGTATAATCAAAATAAATTAAAAATTCACACTAACATTGGTTTATCCCTACCGTTTGGAGATATTACCACTAATCATAAGATGGGAATGGAAATGCATAATCATGATCATGAGATTTTAGGCCATGATCATGANGTAATGCGAAATGCATATGGNATGCAACTTGGTTCTGGAACTGTAGACCCTAAAATTAGTTTNACTNCAATAAAATATTTAAAAAATTTATCTTATGGTTCTCAAATNGGTGGTTTNTTTAGATTGTTTGAAAATAAATCAGGGTATTCCAAGAGTAGTAATTATTATATTAATAGTTGGCTAAGTAAAAATATTAATTCATCATTATCAATATCATCGACATTAATTTACAAATTCTTGACTTCGATTTCTGGAAAGGATGATTTGATTATTGAAATGACTAGTCCAGAATCTGATGTTAAAAATAGTTCGAACCAATTATTGATGAGTGGAATTGCTTTGAATTATTTATTTTCTAATTCTACTTTGAATGGATTAAGATTAGCAATTGAATTTCAAAGTCCAGTAATGTGGTTTAATAATGGAGTTAAAATGAAATTAGACAATCAAATAACAATAGGTGCTCAATATAGTATCCACTAATTATTTTTCTAATTCATGAATATATTTAACTTTATTATATGTATGAAATAATAAAAAGAATGAATCTCAACATATTTTGCCTAAAATTTTTTTTATTAATTAGTTTATAATGGAAATTGGAATTGATAGTTTTGCAGCNGTAAACAATAGAAATCAATTGTCAAATGAAAAGGCTAATATAAAAGCACTAAATGATTTATTAGATAGAATAGTTTTTTCAGAAAAATCAGGATTAGACATATTTGGTATTGGTGAACATTACAGACAAGAGTTTTTAGATTCGGCACCGTCAGTAATACTAGCAGCGGCAGCAGCAAAAACAAAAAAAATTCGTTTGACAAGTGCAGTAACAGTTTTAAGTGCAGCTGACCCTGTAAGAGTATTTCAAAATTTTTCAACACTCGATATTATATCTAGTGGAAGAGCTGAAATTATAGTTGGAAGAGGTTCTTTTAGCGAAGCATTTCCATTATTTGGTATTGATTTTAATGATTATGATGAAATATTCTCAGAAAAATTAAACTTATTATTGAATATTAGAGATAATGAGATAGTAAATTGGTCAGGTAGATTTAGACCTAAATTAGAAAATCAAAAAATTTACCCAAGAGGGGTTCAAAAAAAATTACCAATTTGGTTAGGAGTTGGAGGTACACCTCAATCATTTATTAGAGCAGGAAAACTTGGTTTACCATTAATGATAGCTATAATAGGTGGTGAGGTCAAAAGGTTTGAACCATTTGTTGATTTATATCGAAAAGCATATTTGTCCTCAGGACATGATATAGAAAATATGAAAATTGGAATTCATTGCTTAGGATATATAGCTAATTCTAAAGAAGAGGCAATCAAAGATTTTTATCCAGGTTATAAAGAAGTATTTAATAGGATAGGAAAAGAGAGAGGTTGGCCTCCTGTTACTAGTGAAAGATTTAAACAGCAAATAAGTTCTAAGGGTGCTTTGATTGTTGGAAATCCTGATGATGCTATTGAGAAAATAAATGGACATAGTGAAAGTTTAGGAGGTATCTCAAGATTAACATTTCAAATGAATGTTGCAGCATTATCACATGAAAAATTACTTAATTCAATTGATTTAATAGGAAGAAAAATAAAACCTTTTTTTTAATAATTATTTCTATTTAATAATTTAAAGATTTATTGTTAACTAGCAATTAAACCAATATAGGTATAAAACAAAAGTACAGAGCTTAAAGTTGCTACCAAAGCACCAGGGCCAGATATTTTTTTATTTAAATTGTGTTGAAAAGTTTGTTTTTCTTTAAAAAGAGTAGATTTTTCAAGTTTAATATTTTCTCTTTTAGCTTGAATTTTACATTTAACATCCAAAAAAATAAAGGAAGGAATTTCTCTTAATTTTAGGGATATTAGTCCATTTTGATTTGCTTTGGTAATGATTGGATGGTTGCAACTTACAAGAAAAATATCTTTTTTTGATATTTCTAAAATTTCAGAAGTTTGACTCAAAACTAATTGAGTTGTCATCAACGTAAGGAAAAAGAATAGTTTTGAAAATAAATTCATTTTTTACCATCCAATTACGGCTGATACTTGAAAAAAAGGCTTGGTCATATCTATACTTCCGGAAATAGGATTTTCATTAGCCTTACTTTTCCATTTTTCATCAAATTTGGCATAAATATACCCTACACTACTATCAATAGAAAGAAATGACATTAAATACATTCTCAAGCCTATTGAACTGTAAAAACCTAATGTAGAATTTTTTATCTCAGCAGTTGTTTTGCCTTCTACTCCAAGTTTTTCATCCGTAACTGTTAATTTATTGTTTATAAATTTTGCACTTCCTAACATTGGTGAAAGTCCAAAATTAATTTCAAATCTATTTCTAAAAGTAAAGAAAGACTCAATGTTTATTCCATGGAATACAATAGGTAAAATATAATTATTTGATGATCTATTATATGTTAATAGTTTAGTAGATAGTTTTTTATAACCAATTCGTAGTGATGGATAAATATTAATTGATAAATCATGATGTAATGGAAACCATGTAGAACCAATTTTTGACAATTCAATAGATGATAAAGATAAATTAAAATTATCTGGTTTCGTAAAACCCATACCTAATCCTAATCTATAACTTATTTTATATTGAGCCTGAATTGATGAGCTAAAAATAAAAATGAATATTATATAACTTATTTTTTTTATCATAATTTTATTTCAAACCAAAGCATTAAAAATTAATATATTAAACGTAATTTATATTATGAATATAAAACAAAAAATAAAGCATTTAGTATTAATGTTTTTAATATTATTTTCATTTTCTAAAGGAGCTATAAATCATGAGATTATTTTCAAAAATGGTAGTTTAGAACATGGATATATTGGAAAAATAACACATGATTCAGTTAATATTGTTTTAAAAACTAATAAAACAATATCTTTTTTATTAGATTCTATTTTATATATTCATAATACCAAAGGAAAACTATTTTATATAGATCCTGAAATAAATAATTTTTTCAAAAAAGCTACAGGTAGGGGAGGTTTTATAAGGACTATCAAAAATGATACTATTTATTATAAAGAACTTCAAAATCAGCTATTTATGTATAATCCAAAAGTTGTTTATAAGAATGTATCAGATGGTTTAAGAAAAGAAATAGAATTAAGAGATATAAGATCTGTGTATATAGATAATTCTATTGCAGAGTTAGCAGTGAAAAAAGGTGCTTTAATTGGTTTGGGAATTACGTCCGTGATATTTTTATCAAATTATAGAGCAATAAAAGAATTTTTTAATTTTAGTAAAGTATTTCGTACTGGAGTAATTGCTTATAGACAAGGTGTAGGATTTATACCTTTAACTTCGGTAAGTTATGTTATATATGACTATTTTAGGGGCTATAGAGAGATAATAATCAATCCTCTCGATGTTAAAAATTAAAACTTATGTCTGGCATTAATTTAATAGGTTTGACACGAAGTGAATTAAGGAATTTTGCTGAATCTATTGATGAAAAGTCATATAGAGGAGATCAAATTTTTTCTTGGATTTATCAATATAACGAGACAAAATTTTCTCAAATGACAAATCTTTCAAAGGAATTTAGATCAAATATTGAAAAATCAGCTTTTTTAGATTTACCTAAAATATCTGATAGTATAGTATCAAGAGAAACTTCTTCAATAAAGTTTTTATTTAGATTAAATGATGGATTTTCTATTGAAACAGTTTTTATTCCGGAAAAAAAAAGAAATACAGTTTGTTTATCTTCACAAGTAGGGTGTGCATTAGACTGTCAATTTTGTGCCACTGCAAAAATGGGAATACTTAGAAATTTGACAGTTTCAGAAATTATAGGACAACTTTTATCTGTTATAAAAGAAACAAAGCAAAAGATTACTAATATTGTTTTTATGGGTATGGGAGAACCTATGATGAATTATAATAATGTGATTAAAGCAGCTGATATTATTCATGATCAAAGAGGATTAAATATAGGTGCAAGAAAAATTACGATATCAACTGTAGGTATGGTAAACAAAATTAAACAATATACAAAAGAAAAACGCCCATACAATATTGCCTTCAGTCTCAATGCCACAAATGATTTGGAACGAAATAAACTTATGCCAATTAATAAAAAGTATAACCTTAAATCGTGTTTAGACGCTTTGAAAGATTATAGTATCAAGTTGAAAAGACCTGCAATGCTTGAATATGTACTTATCTCAGGTGTAAATGATACTTATGAAGATGCTATGAGGCTTTCTAAAATTATTAAATCTTTAAATTGTAAACTTAATATAATTCCTTATAATCCTATTGAAGGAGAGAGTTTTAAAAGACCTACAGAGTATGAGATTAATAATTTTATTAATAATATTAGGGCTGAAAATACTATTATAACTGTTAGATGGAGCCAAGGTAAAGATGTAAATGCTGCTTGTGGACAGCTATATACTAAAAATGAAAAAAAATAAAAATGAACAAATAATATTTTATGGGAACCAGGGTGATATTTTAAAACAATTACCCATATATGAAGGCGGTGTATCTGCTGGTTTCCCTTCTCCAGCAGATGATTATCTTGATATGGATTTAAATTTGCATAAATATTTAGTAAAAAATCCAGTTGCAACTTTTTTTATTATTGCAAAAGGTGTTTCTATGGAAAAAGCTGGAATAAATGATGAGGACTTATTAGTTGTAGATAAATCATTAAATGCTAAAAACAATGATATTGTTGTAGCTATTGTAAACGGAGAGTTTACAGTTAAAAAATACATTGTTAAAGATCAGTTTATTTGCCTTAGAGCTGAAAGTAACACAAAAAATTATCCTGATATTAATATAACTGAAGAAAACCGAATAGAAGAAATTTGGGGCTCATCACAACAAACATTATCAACGGGGGGTAGAGCAATTGTATTGTCTACACCAAATGGAACAGGTAACTTTTTTCATAAAATGTGGGTTAAAGCAGAAGAAGGAACAAATGGTTTTGTTCCTATTAAATTACATTGGACAGTACACCCAGAAAGAGATCAAGCATGGAGAAACCAACAAGAAGATGAATTGGGCCCTCGAATGGCTGCCCAAGA
>PAOF01000002.1 GCA_002707905.1 Fidelibacterota bacterium | reverse complement strand
AATAGTATTGATTTACCCTCAAATGATAAATCATTAATTAATTCATATATTTCTCTTTTTCCTGCAACATCTATACCTCTTGTAGGTTCATCAAATATAATTATATCTGCATTTGATTCAAGCCATTTTGCTAAAACAAGTTTTTGTTGATTCCCACCCGACAAATTCTTTGCTATTTGTTTTGGGGAATTAATTTTTATTTTGATATCATTTATATAGTTTTTAAAAGATTTAACTTCTTTTGTTTCGTTCATAATCAAATTTTTTGAAAAATTTTTTAAATTTGGTAAACCAAAATTTTTTTGTGAAGAATGGTTTAAAATTAGTCCTTCTTTTTTTCTATCCTCAGTCAATAAACAAATTTTATTTTTAATACCGTCAATTGGGTTTTTAATGTGTAGTTCTTGATTGTTTTTATAGATTTTGCCTGAGTCAAATTTGTCAGCCCCATAAATTGATCTCATAATTGCTGTTCTTCCTGAACCTAACAATCCTGCAAAACCTAAAACTTCTCCTTGATTAACTTTAAAATTAATATCAGAAAAAAAGTTTTTCTTAGAAAAACTTTCTACTCTCAAAACTTCTTCTTTTATAATTGATTTACGTTTGGGAAAATCGATTGACAGTGATTTCCCTACCATATTTTCGATGAGTTGCTTTTTTGTTATTCTTTTGGTTTCAAAATGATTAACATGAAACCCATCTCTTAGAATTAAAATGTTGTCAGAGATTTGTATAATTTCATCCAATCTGTGACTAATATATATAATACCTATATTTTTTTTAACCAAATCATTTATGATTCGCATCAAGTTTTTTACTTCTTTTTCAGTTAAAACTGCTGAGGGTTCATCCATTACAATTATTTTAGAATCAAGTATTAATGCTTTTGCTATCTCAACAATTTGTTGTTCAGCTATAGAAAGTTTATTACAAGCTATATCTGGATCAATATTTACACCTAAATTATCAAATTGATTTATGGATAATTTTTTTTCTAATTTAGTATCTACAAATCCATTTTTTGTAATTTCACGTCCTAGAAAAATATTCTCATGAACTTTCAAATCTTTAATTAGGTTAAATTCTTGATAAATTATAGAAACACCGTTTTTTTGTGATATTTGAGGATTGAATATTTTTTTTATCTCACCCTCTATTTTTATTTTTCCAGAGTTTGGCTGAATAGCACCACCTAAAATTTTCATCAAAGTGCTTTTACCAGCACCATTTTCTCCAACTAAAGCAAGAACTTTTCCATAATCTAAATTTAAGTTTACATTATTTAAGGCATTTACCCCGGGAAATGCTTTAGATATCGCCTCCATTTGAAGTAATAAATTTTTCATTTATGGAGAAATTATAACCTTTCCACATTTTCTTGTCATTTGTAATAAAAAGGCTTCGTTTATATTCTCTATTGCAAATTTATGAGTAATTAAAGAATTTAATTTTTCTTTATTTCTTATTGAAATTTTCATTAAATCATCAATTAAATTATGATTATAGTGCCAAACCCCTACCATTGTCAAACCATTTCTAATTAAGTCGTTACTAATATGAACTTTTAAACTATTTGACTCACCAACAAAAGCAATTGAAGCATTTCTCTTAGAGGCGTTAATACATAAACGCTGAGAATCAACAGACCCAGCACAGTCGATCGATTTGTTTACACCCAAACCATTTGTGAACTCTTTTATCAAATTTAATGCATTGTTTTTTTTGGGATTAATTATTAGATCAGCACCTAACTTTTTTGCTAAATCATTCCTATAATCATTATGCCCTGTTACGATTACCTTAGCACCAATATCTTTAGCATTAATTATTCCCCCTAAACCTACAGGCCCCATACCAGTTATTAACACGGTATCTTCTTTCTTTAAATCAATTCTATCAATTGCTCCATAAGTTGGACCCAAACCACAACAAATCATGCTGGCTTCGTCATAAGTCAATTCATCTGGAATTTTTGGTAATAACCATGAAGGCTTAACAATATACTCGGCTAAAGTACTCGCACCATACTGAATACCGGTAAACGATTTTATATCAAATGTATTTAAACAATGTATATATTCACCGGAGTCACACGAATAACAATTTCCACATGGATATTGAGGCATAACAACCACCCTATCACCATTTTTTAAATTTGATTCATCTAATATTTCAACTACTTCACCAGAAGCTTCATGACCCAAAGGATAATCTGGCATTACCCCATCTTTAAAAAATTTGAATTCAGTACAAAGTGGGGCAGAACGTATTTTTACCACAACCCAATCTTTTAATGCTTTTGGTTTATCCACATCTAAAATTTTAGTTGAATATGGACCATCAATTAAAACTTGTTTCACTTGCTCATTACCTTTACAATTTATTTTAAAATAAAACCAACGCTAGGAATATTATAAATTTTAAAGAATATAAACAAAATCTAATAAAGATTTACATCTTTTAAAAAATATAAATATGTCATTTTGGCTTATAGAAAAATATTTTATCATTAAAACATGTCATTTTGTCAATAAAATTTAATTGGCACAAATATTGCAAACATATTTATTGAATTGTTTATTAAAAAAATAAGGAGAAAAAAACAATGTCTTTAATAAAATGGTCACCAATTAGAACTTTATCAAATGAATATATTGATAACAACCCATACTTTGAGATGAATAATCTAATTAAATATATCTTTAATGATACATTAGATTATGATAATTCATTTTCAAATTGGAATCCTAACGTTGATATATATAATAATGATAAAGAATATGAAATAAATATTGAAGCTCCAGGAATGAAAAAAAATGATTTTAAAATTAATCTCACTGGTAATGTGTTAAAAGTATCCGGAGAAAAAAAATCGAGGAAATCTTTAAATAATCACATTGAAAGTAGAAATGGTGTTTTTTCTAGAACATTTAAAATAGAAGAAGATGTTTTAGCAAAAAACATTAAAGCTGAATATGATCAAGGAATNTTAAAAATTTCNATTCCTAAATCAAAGTCTTCAATAATAAAAAATATTGAAATACCAGTTAAATAATAATGAAATGAATAGCAGAAAGAGTATTNTTCTTTCTGCTATTCATAAATTTTATTAATNATTGTATTCCAATTTTGAAGGATTTTTTTCCTCCTGAGTTTTAATGTNGGTGTAAGTTCTTTTTCATCAACNGTAAAATCTCTCGGAAGTATTTCAAACTTTTTTACCTGCTCTGGTGATGAAAATGTGGTATTTATCAAATCTACTTGAGATTGGATTTCTTTTTTTATTTCTTCACTCTNTGTATAATCCTCCAAAGAATGACCTAGTTCTTTTANTTTGCTAATTTGTTGAGACGGATTTTTAGGTATCTCATCGATTGAAACATTTAATTTNTCCCTAAGAATAACTGATGGGTCAAGTGTAAAAAGAGCTGAACAAAAATTTCTTCCATCTCCAANAAGAAAACATTGCGAAACAAGAGGAATNCTNTTCATTGATTCTTCAATATTTAATGGAGCAATATTTTTTCCTCCNGATGTAACATAAATTTCTTTTTTTCGTCCAATAATTGANAGGAATCCATCTTCATCAATTTTTCCAACATCACCAGTATNAAGCCATCCATCTTTTAANACCTCTTTAGTAGCNTCAGGATTATTATAATATCCCTTCATAACATGAGGGCCTTTAATTACTATTTCGCCATCTGACAATATTTTAATTTCAGTTCCTGGTANAGCAGGACCAACAGTACCAATTTTATTTTTTTCAAAATAATTAATTGATGCTCCTGCAGAATCCTCAGTCATACCGTATCCTTCAAACAGAGGAATATTAAGAGATTGAAATAAGATTAATATTTCTTGGTTAATAGGCGCAGCACCAGTCAAAGCATATCGACATCTANTCATACCAATAGCAGTTTTAATCTTTTTTTGAATTAAATTTGATATAATTGGAATTTTTAAAAGAATTTTTAAAATTGGTTTGGANTCCAGTTGAGCTTTAACATTTGAATANATCTTTTCATATAACCTGGGAACGGAAATAAATAAATGAGGTTGNATTTCTTTAGCGCTGTCAACAAGAGTTAAAGGACTCTCAGCAATATATAAATGCATTGCTTTATCTATCCAATAATGAATGTCAACAAATTGTCCTANTGAGTGAGCTAAAGGAAGCCAGGAAATATATTTTTCTCCTTGTTGAAATAAAAAAGCTTTATCAGGTGACTCAACTTCAAATGACCAATTTCCATGGGTAAGTTCTACACCTTTTGGATTACCAGTTGTCCCTGAAGTATAAATTATGGAAGCAGTTTCTTCTAATGTTGATGAGTTAAGATTGTTGATTATTTGATTTTCATCGACATTTAAACCATAATCAAGAAAATTCTCCCAAGATGAAATTTTTACATGATCTAATTTAGGAATGTTTTCCATCAGCACTACTTTTTCCACTTTATTTAACTTGTCTACAATTTTCATGAATCTATAATAAGGCATTTTTTCAACATCATTATCATCTAACGGATTATGACCAATAAAAACGAATTTTGAATCTGAATTATTTATTATCCAATCAATTTCATCAGGTGATGAAGTGTGATAAACACCAACAGCAACTCCTCTATTCAATTGAGCTGCCAAATAACTAGCATACCATTCCAATCTGTTATAACTATATATGCTGATTTTATCATTAGGTTTAAAGCCCAATGAAGATAAAGATTTAGCTATTCTTAAAGTATAATTATAAAATTCTGACCAGGTCATTGTATTCCATTGGCCATGAGATAAATATGATATTGCTATTTCATTAGGATATTTTTTATTGTTTCTTATAAGTTTTTGTGGTGTGGTCATAATTATTAGTCTCTAATTTTTTTTATTAATTTTTTTTAACAGCCCATGAAACAAAGTACAAATAAATTAATATTGAAAACTAGAAAATTTTAATTTTTAAAAACACTTGACTTTCAAACCAATCAGATGGTAATATCAATGCAATTAATAAGGACATCTATTTGTAGATGCTTAGTAAATAAATTAAGTATGAACAAAAAAAGCTCAGATAAATATTTTAAAGTAAAAAACAACCAGGTTGTTTTAGTCCTAAATATTTTATTAGTGGTGGTCCTTATTATTGGGCTTCCGTTCTAGTAACCCAACAGTTTNGAATTGTAGGTGAATGAACGGAGAAGTTAATCACTCCTTCTATCATCTAATTCAAAATTATTTTATTAGTTCGGTTTAAAAAAACTTTTAAAGGGATTAATTGTGAGATCTGATCAAATTAAAAAAGGTATTGAACACGCTCCTCATAGGAGCTTACTAAAAGCTACTGGTGTAATTCAAAGTGAAGATGATTTTAAAAAACCTTTTATTGGAATTGCAAATTCATATATAGATTTAATTCCTGGGCATGTTCACCTCGATGAACTAGGTGCTATTGCAAAAAAATCTATTAGAGAAGCTGGAGGAGTTCCTTTTGAATTTAACACTATTGGCGTAGATGACGGAATTGCTATGGGCCATATTGGTATGAGATATTCACTTCCTAGTAGAGAATTAATTACTGACAGTGTTGAGTCGGTAGTGCAAGCACATAGGCTAGATGGGGTTGTTTGCATAGCCAATTGTGATAAAATTGTTCCTGGAATGTTAATGGCAATGGTAAGAATGAATGTTCCAGCAATTTTTGTTTCTGGCGGTCCAATGAAAGCTGGTANAAGACCATCNGGAGAGAAAGTNGATTTGGTTTCTGTATTTGAAGGTGTTGGTAAATATCAAGCTGGTAAAATTGATGAAAAAGAATTAAAAGAAATCGAAGATTTAAGCTGTCCTACTTGTGGCTCTTGCTCAGGAATGTTTACTGCAAATTCGATGAACTGTCTTGCNGAAGCTCTTGGTATTGCATTTCCTGGAAATGGTTCAATTTTAGCTGTTGATAACAGAAGACGTGATTTGATCAAATCAGCAAGTAAAGAAATTCTTAATTTGGTTAAAAAAGATTTAAAACCTAGNGATATAATAAATAAAAATTCAATTTTAAATGCNTTTGCTCTTGATATGGCAATGGGTGGTAGTACAAATACTGTATTACATACATTGGCAATTGCAAATGAAGCTGAAATTAAATTTAATTTGGATGAACTAAATNTACTTTCAANNAAAACACCTTATTTATGTAAGGTTAGTCCTGCAACNCAAAATGTTCATATGGAAGATGTTGAACTTGCTGGAGGAGTATCAGCAATTTTAAATGAANTATCTAAAACAAAAAATTTGCTTGANTTAGANAGACCAACTGTTACTGGAAAAACTTTAGGTGAAAATATTAAAANNGCTAAAATAAAAAATAAANCTGTTATTANANNAATAAANAACCCTTTTTCAAAAACTGGTGGATTGTCAGTATTATTTGGTAATCTGGCCCCAAAAGGTTCAATTGTNAAAACTGCTGCAGTTGATAGTAAACTGATGAAATTTACTGGTCCTGCAAAAATTTATGAATCACAAGANGAAGCGTTAACAGGTATATTAAACAAAGAAATTGAACCGGGCTGTGTAGTTGTNATAAGATATGANGGACCAAANGGTGGGCCTGGTATGCCTGAGATGTTAGCTCCAACTAGCACAATAATGGGGCTTGGTTTAGGTGACAAAGTTGCCCTAATTACNGATGGTAGATTTTCAGGAGGAACTCGAGGAGCTTGTGTTGGCCATATATCACCAGAAGCAGCTGAAAAAGGACCTATAGCAGCATTACAAAATGGAGATTTAATAACTATTGACATAAAAAACAATTCAATTCAAGTAAATTTATCGGACAAAGAAATCAAAAACAGGCTANAATCTTTACCAAAATTTAAACAGAATATTGAATCAAGNTATTTACGTAGATATTCAAAATTAGTAACATCAGCAAATACTGGTGCTATATTAAAATCAAACTGAGGGNAAAAAAATGCCAAATGATAAAATAATTACTGGTGCAGAAATAATCTGGGAATCTTTGATTAAAGAAGGAGTTGACGTTATTTTTGGATACCCAGGCGGAGCTATTTTGCCTGCATACGATGCTTTAACAAAATATTCAGATAAAATTCATCATGTTTTAGTNAGACATGAACAAGGAGCAACNCATATGGCAGATGGTTATGCAAGAGCAAATGGTAAAGTAGGTGTTGCTATGGCAACATCAGGCCCTGGNGCAACTAANATGGTTACAGGATTAGCCACTGCAATGTTAGATTCNTCACCAATAGTATGCATTACTGGACAAGTTCCATTATCTGTAATTGGAACNGATGCTTTTCAAGAGATTGANGTAACAGGCATAACTCTTCCAATTACTAAACACTCTTATTTGGTAACAGATGTAAATGAAATTGCAGAAACTATTAAAAATGGTTTTCACATAGCTAGGTCTGGTCGCCCGGGCCCTGTTGTTATTGATATACCTAAAGATATTCAAAATGCCAAAACAACATTTAAATATCCAAAAAAAGTTAAATTTTTCCCTGGGCTTTTACCAAGTAAAGTAGCATCATCAAGTGAAATTAATAAAGCTTCCGAACTAATAAATAATTCTAAAAAACCTGTAATATTAGCAGGTCATGGTGTTTTNTTATCTGGAGCAACTAAAGAATTAATTCGATTTGCTGAAAAAGGNAAAATTCCTGTGTCTCCAACTTTGCTTGGNATAGGTGGTTTCCCGGGCAATCATATTTTAAANATGGGTTGGATGGGTATGCATGNAAATGCCTCTGCTAACAATGCTATTCAAAATGCTGACTTNNTAATTGCTTGTGGAATGAGATTTGACGATCGTGTTACAGGCAAATTAGAAACTTACTCACCAAACTCAAAAAAAATTCATATTGATATTGACAGTTCAGAGCTTAATAAAAATGTTAAAGCAGACGTTGGAATACATGGTGATCTAAAAAGTGTAATACAAGAACTTGTTAAAAANATAGGAAATTTTGATCGCTCTTCTTGGTTCAATCAAATTCAAAAATGGCAATCTGAAGTTGAAAATATCGAAATTATTAATAAGTCAACTAAAGTATATATAGCAGCTCAAGCTATNAAAAATATATGGGAAGGAACNGAGGGCAATGCTGTTGTAGTAAGTGATGTTGGTCAGCACCAAATGTTAGAAGCTCAGTATTACGAACATAATGAACCAAGAACTTTAATTACCTCTGGTGGTTTNGGAACAATGGGGTTTGCTCTTCCTGCTGGAATTGGTGCTTATTTTGCTCAAAANGACAAAGAAATTTGGGTTGTAGTTGGAGATGGTGGAATTCAAATGACTCTNATGGAGCTGGCAACNGCAGTTCAAGAAAATATTAATATCAACATTGCCATAATAAACAATGGTTATTTAGGTATGGTTAGNCAATGGCAGCAATTGTTTTATGATTCTAGATATTCTGAAACTCCTATNTATAGTCCAGATTATGTTAAATTAGCTGAAGCATATAGACTGCCGGGTCACAGAGTTTTTTCTGAAAAAGAAGCTCTTATGGCAATAAAAGAAGTTAGAAAAGTTAAGGGNCCTAGTTTAATTGAATTCGTAGTTGATCAACATGACATGGTTTATCCTATGGTTCCTGCCGGAGCTAATTTAGATGCTATGATACGAAGACCTGAATCAAAGAAAGACGAAATTGANGAAAAATCTATAACATTGGAGAAACAATCCTGATGAAACAAACTTATATTGCTCTAGTTGAAAACTCTCCTGGTGTATTAAACAGAGTTGTAAACAATTTTAGACGTCGAAGTATAAACGTCGAAAGCTTGTCAGTAGCCCCTTGTGAAAAAAAAGGTGTNAGCAGAATAACTCTAGTTGCTAACAATATCAACGATGAAAGAAAAAATCTTTTTGTTCACGTTTTGAATAACTTGGTAAATGTTATTGAAGCAAATGTAGTATCTGAAAATTCACATACTACTAGAGAAATAATGATTGTAAAAATTGATTTGAAAGACGAANACAAAATTGATGGAATTTTAAATGAAAATATTAGAAAATTAAAATCAAAAAATTCAAAAATTCTACTAGAAATTATAGGTTCATCTAAAAATTTAGATGATTTTTTAAAAGAAAACTCTGATTTAACNATATTAGAAATTGTTCGTTCNGGAAAAGTTGCAATATAACTACATTAAAAGGAAAAATAATGATTAAGACATATTANGAAGATGATGCCAATATAAATTATCTTGAANGCAAAAAAATTGCAGTAATTGGNTATGGAAGCCAAGGACATGCGCATGCATTAAACTTAAAAGATAGTGGTCTAAATGTATGTGTTGGACTACGTTCAAACAGTTCATCAATTAAAAACGCCATAAAAGACGGATTAGAGGTAAAAACTACATCTGAAGCTTCTGCTTGGGCTGATGTAATTATGATGTTAGTTCCAGATCAAATTCAAAAAAAGGTTTTTGAAAATGAAATAAAACCTCATTTAAGTGAAGGAAACACCTTGGCCTTCGCGCATGGATTTAACATTCATTTTAATCAAATAATTCCTGAAAAAAACATTAATGTGATGATGATTGCACCAAAAAGTCCTGGACATTTGGTTAGAAGATCTTTTGAAAAAGGAAGTGGTGTTCCATGTCTTTTTGCTATTCATCAAGACCCCTCTGGAAACACTAAAAACTTAGCTTTAGCATGGGCAAAAGGATTAGGTGGTACAAAAGCTGGTGTCATTGAAACTAACTTTAAAGATGAAACTGAAACAGATTTATTTGGTGAACAGGCCGTTCTTTGCGGAGGTTCAGCAGAACTAGTAAAAGCCGGTTTTGAAACATTGGTTGAAGCTGGTTATGCTCCTGAATTAGCTTATTTTGAATGTATGCATGAGCTCAAACTCATTGTTGACCTATATTACGAAGGTGGATTATCTAGAATGAACTTCTCAGTAAGTGATACTGCGGAGTATGGCGGTATGTCAAGAGGTCCAAAAATTGTAAATAATGAAACGAAGGTTGCAATGAAGAAAATTCTATCTGATATTCAAGATGGTTCTTTTGCTAAAGAATGGTTAAAAGAAAATGAAAGTGGTCAGCCAGTAATGAATAAACTTAGAACAGAGACAAGTGAACACCTAATTGAAAAAGTTGGGTCGAAGCTAAGAAAAATGATGAAGTGGCTTCCAAATGATAAATAATGAATAGCTTAAATAACTCGTATAAAATTATTACTCTTCCAGGTGATGGTATTGGCCCTGAAATAATGAACTGTGCCATAAAGGTGTTGGAGTTGGTTGCAAAAAAATATGATTTTAATTTTGAATTATCTGAACATTTGTTTGGTGGTTGTTCAATTGACAAATATGGTGTTCCATTAACAAATAAAACTATCAATGATTGTAAAAACTCNGATGCAATCTTNCTCGGAGCAGTTGGTGGACCAAANTGGGATTCCTTATCACATGATGTAAAACCAGAAACTGGTTTGTTAAATATAAGAAAAGAATTAGGCTTATTTACTAATTTAAGGCCTGCTATTAACATAAATAACGGCTTAAACATTATGATTTTAAGAGAACTCACTAGTGGTATTTATTTTGGAGAACCTCGTGGGTATAAGGATAACAAAGCTTGGAACACTTTATCATATACAAAAGATGAAGTGGAACGCATTGCTCATGTTGGCTTTAAATTAGCCCAAAAAAGAAATAAAAAACTAACATCTGTTCACAAATCAAATGTACTAGAAAGCTCACAACTTTGGAAAGATGTTGTTCACGAAATAAGCAAAAATTATACTAATGTTACTGTCGAAGATATGTATGTTGACAATGCTGCAATGCAATTAGTTCAAAACCCTTTTCAATTTGATGTAATTTTAACACAAAACCTTTTTGGAGATATTCTTTCAGATTTATCAGCTACTTTATGTGGACATATTGGACTTTTACCTTCAGCCTCCGTTGGGGAAAAAATTGGATTATATGAACCTGTCCATGGATCTGCTCCTGATATTGCAGGAAAAAATCAAGCAAACCCTGTTGGAATGATTTTGTCCCTAGGAATGATGTTTGAACACTCTTTTCAAATGTTAAATATAAAAAATTATATTTTTGACAAAACTTACGAATATATCAAAAAGTTAGATGGTGAAGATTTTACAATTAATAAAATTAATTTATTCTGTGATTTTTTAAATGAAAAATGATAAAATTTTAATTTTTGATACAACATTAAGAGATGGTGAGCAATCTCCTGGTGCATCATTAAATGTTTATGAGAAATTAGAAATAGCTAAGCAACTAGAAAAATTAAATGTTGATGTTATTGAAGCTGGTTTTCCTGTTTCCTCAAAAGTTCAATTTGAAGGTGTTAAAAGAGTTGCAGGTGAAATAAATATTAAAATAGCTAGTCTTGCTAGAGCTATTGAAAATGANATTCAAAAAGCGTATNATGCCGTTAAAGATGCTAAGGATTTTAGAATACACACTTTTTTGGGTACATCAGATGTCCATTTAAAAGGAAAATTTTCAAGTAACAAATATGGGACTAGCTTAAAAAACAAGCGAGATACTATACTAAAAATGGGTGTAGATGCCGTTAAGTTTGCAAAATCTTTATGTAATGACATTGAATTTTCTCCTGAAGATGCTGGAAGAACTGAAATTAATTTTCTTTGTGAAATTATTGAAGCTGCGATTGATGCTGGAGCAACAACTATAAATATCCCAGATACAACTGGTTATACACTTCCTCAAGAATTTGGAGAAAAAATTTCTCAAATAAAGCAAAAAGTTCCTAACATAGAAAAAGCANTTTTAAGCACTCACTGCCACAATGATTTAGGCTTGGCAGTAGCAAACTCCTTAGAAGGTATAAAAAATGGCGCTAGGCAAATAGAATGCACGATAAATGGTATAGGAGAACGCGCTGGAAACGCTTCNTTAGAGGAAATAGTAATGGCATTAAATGTGAGAAAAGATTTATTAAANTTTCAAACTGGTGTAAAAACTAAAGAGATATACAAAACTAGTACAATGGTTTCTTCTTATACTGGAATGATAGTTCAACCAAATAAAGCTATAACTGGTGAAAATGCTTTTGCTCATGAATCGGGAATTCATCAAGATGGTTTTTTAAAATTAAGAGAAACATATGAAATAATGACTCCTGAATCAGTTGGAAAATCAACCAGCAAAATTGTTTTAGGTCGACATTCTGGAAGACATGGACTCCAATCCAGATTAGAAGAACTTGGTTATAAAGTTAGTCCGAAATCAATTAACAAGATTTATAGTGATTTTGTTGATTTGGCAGACAAGAAAAAAGAAGTTTTTGATGATGATTTAAGAGTTATGATGGGCGATGTAAATTTTAATGAATCTAAAAATTATAAATTAGATTATTTAAACGTAGTACTAGGAACCAATACAATTCCAACTGCAACAATTGTNATTTCACACAATGATAAAAAACTAGAACAATCAGCAACTGGTGATGGTCCTGTAGATGCTTGCTTTAATGCAATNGACAAAGCTCTTAATACAAAATCTAATATNGAATCATATCAGGTTAGATCTGTAACTATTGGTAGACAAGCACAGGGTGAAGTATTAGTAAGAATTAAAAGGGATGATCAATTCTTTATAGGTAAAGGTTTCTCCACAGATATTATCGAAGCTTCTGCAAAAGCTTATCTAAATGCCTTAGACGAACAATTTACTACCATNGATAAATCTGTGTTTTTATAATAAAAANTAATTGAGGAAATATTTTGATTAAACAAACATTATATGAAAAAATCTGGAATGACCATGTTGTTCATTCTTTTAAAAATGGAACTGATTTACTTTATGTTGATATGCAACTTCTTCACGAGGTGACATCGCCTCAAGCTTTTGANGGTATAAAAATTAATGATAGAAATTTATGGAGAAAAGAGTCTCATTTAGCTGTTCCTGATCATAATGTTTCTACGAGAAATAGATCTAAAGCAACTGATCCTTTATCAGCATTACAAATTAAAACATTAGATGACAATTGTGATGACTTTGGAATCAATGAATTTCCGCTAAATGATATTAGGCAAGGAATTGTTCATGTTATTGGTCCCGAACAAGGAGCTACTCTTCCTGGAATGACAATTGTATGTGGTGATTCTCATACTTCAACCCATGGTGCCTTTGGTGTTCTTGCGTTTGGAATTGGCACTTCTGAAGTTGAACATGTTTTAGCTACTCAATGTCTAATTCAAAAAAAAAACAAAAACTCTTTTAATTGATATAAATGGGAAATTAAATAAAGGTGTGACNTCAAAAGATTTAATTCTTTATATCATAGGAAAAATTGGTACAAATGGTGGTACAGGATTTGCAATTGAATATGCGGGTGATACAATTAGATCTTTATCTATGGAAGGAAGAATGACTCTTTGCAACATGACTATTGAAGCTGGTGCAAGAGCTGGTTTAATTGCTGTTGATGATAAAACNATTGATTATATTNATAATCGTCCATTGGCACCTAAAAATGAAATGTGGGATTTAGCTATAAAAAAATGGAAAANTTTGAAAAGCGATAAAGGNGCAGTTTTTGATAAAACCGTATCAATTGATGCCTCAAAAATTGAACCTCAAGTAACTTGGGGCACTTCTCCTGAAATGGTTGCTTCAATTAATTCAATTGTTCCAGACCCTGCATTAGAAAAAGATAGTGTTAAAAGTTATTCAATGAAAAGAGCTTTGGATTACATGGGTTTAAAACCTGGAACTCCTATCAAAGAAATTAAACTTGAAAAAATCTTTCTTGGATCATGTACTAATTCTAGAATCGAAGATTTAACTGCTGCAGCAAATATTTTGAGAGGAAAAAAAATATCCTCAAATATAAANCAGGCTATTGTTGTACCTGGTTCGGGATTAGTAAAAAAAGAAGCTGAATCACTAGGTTTAGATAAAATATTTATTNATGCTGGTTTTGAATGGAGAAACGCTGGTTGTTCAATGTGTTTAGCAATGAATGATGATCGACTTAACCCTAAAGAAAGATGTGCATCAACATCAAACAGAAATTTTGAAGGGAGACAAGGTTATCTTGGTAGAAGCCATCTTGTTAGCCCCATAATGGTTGCTTCAGCAGCTATTGAAGGTAAATTTGTTGATGTAAGAAAATATTTAAATTAAATAATGAAAAAATTTGAATCACACTCTGGAATTGTTGCTCCAATTGACATACCAAATGTTGATACTGATGCTATAATTCCTAAACAGTTTTTAAAATCAATTTACAGAACTGGTTTTGGTGACTATCTATTTGATGAATGGAGATATCTTGACCAAGGTGAACCTGGGATGGATTGTCAAAAAAGACCATTAAATCANGATTTTGTTCTAAATCAAAAAAGATATAAAAATGCAACCATACTTCTTGCAAGGGAAAACTTTGGCTGTGGATCTAGTCGAGAACATGCTCCATGGGCATTAGATCAATATGGTTTTAAAGTATTAATTTCATCCAGTTTTGCTGATATATTTTATAACAATTGTTTTAAGAATGGAATGCTTCCAATTGTTCTTAACAAAAAATTAATTGATGGTTTATTTAAAAATGTTTTTCAAAATATTGGCTTTAGATTAGAAGTAGATCTTCGAACTCAAAAAATTTATACACCAGACAAAAATTCAATTGATTTTAAAATCGACGATTCATTGAAAACAAACTTGCTTTCCGGGTTAGATGAAATAGGACAAACTTTAAAAATGGTAGACCAAATTAAAAGTTTTGAAAAAAATAGAATGAAAAACAACCCTTGGTTGTTTAATAGACCTAAATTAAAAAAATGATTGAAATTTTTGATACAACATTAAGAGATGGAACACAAGCTGAAGGCGTAAATCTGTCAGTTGAAGATAAACTTAAAATTTCACAATATTTAGACGATTTTGGTGTTGATTTTATTGAAGGGGGTTGGCCGGGNAGCAACCCTAAAGATGAAGAGTTTTTTTTAAAAGCAAAAANTTTGCATTTTAAAAATTCAAAACTTTGTGCTTTTGGATCAACTTCATTGAATGTNTCTAATATTCAATCAGATATAAACCTTAATGCATTATTAGCTGCAGAAACACCTTCTGTTTGTATTTTTGGAAAAGCNTGGAGGTTTCATGCCAAAGTTGCTCTAGGCTTATCTGATGAAGAAAATCGAGAATTAATTTATAAATCCGTTGAGTTTTTAAAAAATGAAGGTAGATATGTAATTTTTGATGCAGAACATTTTTTTGANGGTTATAAAGATGATCCGAATTTTTCTTTNTCTATGATTAAATCTGCAAAAGATGCTGGTGCCGATATGCTGGTCTTATGTGACACAAATGGNGGATGNCTTTCTGATGAAATTGGTGAAATAACAAAAAATGTTAAAAAAATNACTCAATCTAAAATAGGAATTCATGCTCATAATGATTCTGGTTTAGGTGTTGCTAATTCACTTTCTGCTATCAAAAATGGCGCCGAACACGTCCAAGGTACTATAAATGGTGTNGGAGAAAGATGTGGTAATGCAGACCTTTCATCAATAATTCCTAATTTGATAATTAAAATGCAAAAAAAAACTAATTCGAAAATCGATTTAACAAAATTAACATCATTGTCTTCAAAAATTAATGAAACAATGAATTTAGTTCCTAATTCAAGAGCTCCGTTTATTGGAAAATCTGCATTTGCTCACAAAGGAGGTATTCATGTTTCTGCAGTACTTAAAGATTCGTCAATGTATGAACATATTAATCCTAAATTAGTAGGATCTTCACAAAGGGTTTTAGTTTCTGATTTATCTGGAAAAAGTAATATAAAATATAAACTTCAAGAATTGGGAATCAATAATAATNATATTGATNCAAAGGATATGAANAAAAAAATTGTTTCGAAAATTAAAGAACTTGAACATTCTGGATTTCAATTCGATGGTGCTGANGGTTCNTTTGAACTACTAGTTAGAAAAGAATCAGGAGATTTTAAACCTTTTTTTAAAAGATTAGATTCTAAAGTAATTATTAGCTCATCTGATAACTTAAACTCNAAAAGTGAAGCAATTCTTAAAATTAATGTTAACGATAAAATAGAACATACTGCGTCTGAAGGTGTTGGNCCAGTACATGCTTTAAGTAAATCACTTAAAAAAGCACTAATTAATTTTTACCCAGAAATAAAAAATGTAAAATTGGTTGATTACAAAGTTAGAGTTCTTAATACAAATGAAGGAAGTATTTCAAAAGTTAGAGTTTTAGTCGAATCATCATATAAACATCTTTCCTGGACATGTGTAGGTTTATCTGATAATATTATTGAAGCAAGTTGGCAAGCTATATCTGATAGTCTGAATTATGTTTTATTTAAACTTTATTCTAGTTCTANCTAATTTTAATAAAATGCCTGTCAAACCCTATTGAACCAAAAACACCAATTCCCTTGTCAAGACCATATTTCTTGGGAACACTTCCTGCACCTACAACTAAATTTGAAAATTCNTTGTCTTGGTTATTTTCGTTAATAAAGTAATTATANTAATTTGAATCTAATGACATTAGATTAATCATCAAAAAGTCATCATTGGGCCAATCATCATTTAANAAGTATTTACAANTTCCCAAGTCATATTCAANATTAGATTCTTCATGTATAATAAATTCTTTTGTGAAGCTACAAGAATCTTCCTCATCNATTCCATAAAAAAAAGATAAACCGGTATAACTTAAAAAGTTTGAAATATTTAATATTTGATTATTTTCAATGGGCAACCATTCAAAAAATATTTTNTCTAGAATATTAAAAGTATCAGGTAGGTTTTCAGTATAAATACTTGGATTAATTGGTATTATNGTTTTTCCTGAAGCTAATAATCCTGAAGGTGTTGAAACAGTTAAANTCCACTCTTCTAGNGGNTTAGGCTTAAAATCTAATCCATCATAAAAATATGAATCCGTAAATAATATACTATCANATCCAATATATTTCTCTTTATAGTAATTAAACTTATAATTTCTATTTGAATTACTTAAAATTACTTCTGCATCCNTAACTATATAACTTGATTCATATTTTATTCTGGATTCTCCATTTTCATCAATATATCTTACTAAGGAATCACTTGCTTCATCAACTTGTAGTGATNTGTGAACCTTAACAAAACTTGTATTTAATGAATCATCATCTGAAGAACTTGTAATAACTCCAAGTATATTTAGTTGTTGATCATGTTCTTCACTTAAGTCCTCCCATGATATTGTTGGCGGAACTATATTACACGAACTTAATATTAATAATAAAAATATGTTTATTTTTTTCATTAAAATTCCAATCTCCAACCAAAAGTTATCATTAANGGAAACATNGGTATTGCAGCTCTCTCAAGTCCAATAGATTCATTAGTTAATTGATTTNTTTTTGTTCTATATTGATATGTTAAAGGNTTAACATGATTTGTTGCATTTATAACCTGAATGAATCTTTCATATGGTTTTCCAAAAATAACTTTTTCTTGTTTCAATCCTATATCTAATCTAAAGTAGGANTCTAATCTTCTTGAATTTTTATTACCTACAATATATTGTTGATTTCCCCACCAATTTGTATAATATGCCGAATTTGATGTCTGCCATTGTTCATAGGTTCCCAAAGGTGGAGTGTAGGGTTGTCCACTTGATGCTTGAACAGCAATACTAACATAAGTTTTTTTTATAACAGGGACACCTATATCTCCAACAATGTTCAAAGTGTGCCTTCTGTCAAATTTTGGGTTAAACCAACCATGTTTATCTATATATCTTTTTGTGTTAGCAAATGTATAACCAATCCAACCTTTAACTTTTCCAGATGTTTTTTTAAACAAAAATTCTAATCCATGTGCAAAACCTTTTGTATCATAAAATTCATTAAATGGGCTAAAAGTAGTTTGATTATTACTCTCATCATTTGAATTTGTTGTTATAATNGATCCTTGTTGTAGTGTAAGCANATTTTCAAAGTGTTTATAATANGTCTCAACTCTAAACAACCAATTATCTGANGATAAATATTCNGCCCCAAAAATTATATGATCTGAAAACATTGCGTTCTTATCTTCAGGTATACCCAACCAAAAATCAACAATTCTAAAAGTTTCATCTTCAGGGTTTGCTATTGTTAAAAATTGATGATATCTACCAAGTGCAATTTTCAATGATAAATTATTAGAAATTAAATATTTAAAACCAAACCTTGGATCAAAATATATATTATCATGTAAAGAATAATGAGTAAACCTTGATCCTATTTGAAATAATATTTTTGATGAGAAATTCCACTTATCTTGAATAAAAAAAGATGTTTCTTGTGTCATGTCTTTCATTTTAAGAGGGTTCCAAAAAAAAGATGTATCTAAAGTTGAAAATTCAATATCCATACCCAAATTATATTTTACAGATTTAATTTGTAAACCTGATGAAAACTTGTGATTTGAAGAACTATGCCATGAAAATTCTGTTTCAAGNGTATTGTCATCAATTGTATCGTAAAAATTAAATGAAAAGTAATCTTTATAATCACCAAACAAATATTGACCACTTGTCCAATTNCCAAAACTATCAAAAATCGTATTAAATGTAAATCGGTAATAACTATTTGCTAAAACTGTTTTTGCTACAAGTTTAGGATTTATAAGCCATCTCCAAGTTAAACTTTGGGTCCGATTACCCCATGGCCATTCAATGCTAAAATTATCTTGGCTTGATTCGTAATAATCTAATTCGATATCATAATATTCGTTTTTATCATTTGTAGACAATTTCAAAACATCATCTCCATAAAATCTACTATAAGTAAATCGATGATCCCGGGAAATATCAATATTTATCTTTATTTGATAATCATAAAAATAATAGGGAAATTTAAAACCACTATCTCTTCCTTCTTCTGATCTATTAATAAAAAAATTAACTATTTTATCAAAATAAGTTCTCCTTCCGGCAATCATCCATGATCCTTTTACTAATGAAAAAGGAATTGGTCCTTCTAATAAAACTTTTGAGGAAAGAGCTGAAATATTTGCTACACCTTGAAAATTTTCAGTATTCCCCTCTTTATTAATTATATCAATAATAGACCCCATTCTTCCTCCATACTTAGATGGAAATCCTCCTGCATGAAAGTCAGCTTCAGTAATAGCATCTGTATTAAATGTAGAAAAAATACCTCCAAAATGATAGGGATTGTATATTGTTACTCCATCCATCATAACCAAATTTTGATCGGGTGTGCTTCCTCTAACNTATAACGCACTTGAAAAATCATTTAATGTTTGTACACCTGGAAGCATTTGAACAGTTCTGAACAAATCAGATTCAACAAAAGCAGGTGCTGTTTCTAAAGTTCTCAAATCGAGAGAGATTCTACTAGGTTCAACCAAATCCCTTATCTTTTGAATCTCCCCAAAAACGTCAATTGACTCACCCTCTAAGATTATAGGTTTTAATCTAAAATCTAATCTCTTGTTTTCTTTTTCAGATATAGAAACTNTTGTTGTAGTCATTTCATATCCTATAATAGATACAACTATTTCATATGTACCTGATGATAAATTTGTTAATACNTAATATCCATCTGAGGATGAAACAGCTCCAATATTNGAATCTCTTATAAAAACATTTGAATACCCTAGCGGTTCTCCTGAGTCGTTATTCCTAATAAAACCACTAATTGAAGATTGATTTTGTGTATNTATAATACTTGATAGAGATATTAATAATAAAAATATTTGTTTATATAAATTTTTAATTTATTGTACCTAAAATTATTTTTGCTGCTTCGACATTCGGTTTCTTTTTACCAATAATTTTTTTTAATTCTTTTAAATAACCTAATGTTTCATTTTTATTATTATTTATAAACTTTAATATTTGTTCTGCAATAGATTTTGAATCTATTTCATTTTGTAAATATTCTTTGAAAATTTCTCTTTCTAGCAAAATATTTGTCATAGATACATATTTAACTTTCACCAAACTTTTTGCTATGAACCATGAAATTAAATTCATCTTNTAAATGACTATNGAGGGTATTNCATACAAACCCGCTTCTAAAGAAATAGTTCCTGAGCTTAATATAGAGACATGAGAGTTTTTCAAAACATTAATGGGATTNTCTTTTTCAATTTTAATAAATTCATTTTCAATTTTAGGTAAAGAAATATCTGGTGCTAATCCTATTACTGGTACAATATTATTTTTTTCACATATTATTTTTGCAGATTCTAACATTGTTTTTAAGTGTCGATTCACCTCAATTTGTCTGCTTCCTGGCATCAAAGCTAAGATTTTTGCAGATGGGTCAATTTGATGCTTTTTATANAACTCTAATCGGGAGTTTTTATTTGCTTTTTCTAATTGNCTAAANGGATGACCTACATATTTGGCTTTGACACCTTTTTGTTGGAACCAATTTTCCTCAAATGGGAAAATACAAAGCATCTGATCAACACAATCTTTAATTATTTTAACTCTATTTTCTTTCCAAGCCCAAACCTGAGGACTTATATAATATGTAATAGGAATATTTAATTTTTTTAATTCTTTTGCTAGTCTGAGNTTGAAACCAGGATAATCAATTAAAATTGCNCTTATTGGTTTTTTTAATTTGCAGTAATTAATAATATTTTTAAAAATTTTTTTNAAAAAAAAATAATGCTTTAAAACCTCGACAAATCCTACAATTGACATTTTGTTGTTATCTTGAATTATTTCAACTCCTGCTTCCTTTAATTTTTTACCTCCTATTCCAAAAAAATGCAAATCATCATCCATTGATTTTAATGTTAATACTAANTCNGATCCATGAATGTCTGCTGAAGTTTCACCAGCTATAATCAAAATATTTTTTGCTTTCATTAATTTATAAAATATATTGACTTTACAGCTAAAATTAAAANAAACAAGAANAAACCTTGTAATGTAGATTTCTCAATCTTTATTGTATCAAATAATTTGTTTTTATGAAAATTATTTACACCTTCCCATTTTGATAATCTTGGAATTAATTTGGGTACATTTTTTTTATATTTAAAATATTTATCTCCATATTCTTTCAATAAATACTCCTCTTCTAGTGATATAATTATATAATATTCTAATGTAAAAAAAAGGAAAACAAATGATAATGTTTGCAACAAAAATGGTGTGTTGCATATCAAAACTGCTCCACACCATATAGTAATATTTCCAATATAAATAGGGTTTCTTACATGGGCATATGGACCATTAGTAGCTAAATCAGATGATTTTAGATGTACACTTCTAGTTTTTCCACCAGCATAACGTACTGAATTAATTCTTAAACTTTCACCTAAAAACATTACAAATAAACCTAAAAAAGAATGAAAATATATTCCTGGGTTTGATACTAAAATCAAATAAAAAACAATTGGAACAGGGATAAAACCCCTATTTTTAAAAATAAACTTTCTTATATCCATGTTTAACNTTCTTCAATTTTCTTTTGAATTGTAATAGCTAAATTTAGTGCTTCTCTTCCATCTTTTCCTGAAACAATTGGTTTTGAAATTTTTTTGTTTGATTGAATAAAATTATCTAATTCCATTTCTAGTGCATCAAATTTATTTTGTTTTGGTTTTTCATAAACTATTTTTTTTTCTCTGCCGTTAGTTTTAAAGGGTGCTGTTATAGCATTATATTTTATTTTTTCTTTTAAGTCTAATACTTTATAAATTTCTGTTAATCCCTTTAAAAAATCGACTGTTATATATCTGTTTTTCTCAAAAACTTTTAATTTTCTCACATAATTTTGAGCAATCCTACTAGATGTTATATTTGCAACACAACCATTATTAAATTTTATTCTAGCATTTGCTATATCAATAGAATTCGTCATAATTGAAATACCTGTTGCATCGATTTTTTCAACATTAGAATCAATAATAGACAAAAGAATATCTAAATCATGAATCATTAAATCTAAAACAACCGGCACATCTGTTCCTCTTGAATTAAATGGAGCTAATCTATGAATTTCAATATATTTTGGATTTAACTCAATTTTCTCTTTTTTTAAAGTATAAATCGCAGGGTTTAATCTTTCAATATGACCAACTTGAATAAAACAATTATTATTATCTGATAANTTAATTAATTCATCAGCTTCTTTAAGTGTTTTGGATATNGGTTTCTCTATAAATATATTTTTTTTCTGACTTAANCATTCTTTTGCAACTGCAAAATGTTTGGANGTTGGAACAGCAATTATAATAGCATCACTATATTNTAATAGTTCATTTATGCTACCATGAGATTTTATACCTTTTTCATAGGATATTTTTTTACTTTTTTCTTTGTCAATATCATAAATACCGGAACAATAAACTTCTTTATTATTTATTACATTTTCTAAATGAAGCTTTCCTAAATGTCCAACTCCTATAACACCTACTGCTAATTCTGTCTTTTTCAAAGTTTTTCCCCATTAATTAAAAAAATATTAGATAAATCTTGCCTTTTTACATACTTATTACCAACTTTGGCATTGGTAACTACGTCCGAGGTAGATATTACCCAACAAAATTATGAAAAATTTAATAACTTTTTTTATATTATTTTNATCCTTAAGTNCTTACNTNTTTTTTCTATTCACCCGCAATTATCCTTTGTCTATAATTTCTATTGCTCTTGGATTTATTATTTGGCTAATCAGTATGGGGATTTATAAAAGGAAAATCTCTGGACTTCATTTCATTTTAATCTTGTTTGGTATGCTAGTAAGCTTAGCTTTTTTTATTGGTTATGGAATAGAGCAAGACATTTGGGGTGGCTATCATTTCAATTCCGAAGCCTCTTTTTTATCTTTTGGTCTGATGTTGCTATTAATTTTACCAGGGGTTTATTTGTTTTATAAAAACAATAATGAGCCTCTAATAATAACACCACCTGATAGAGAAAATGAATTTCCAAGTCAGGTTTCAGTGGACCAAAGTAATAATGATGGTAAATTTTCAAGTGAATTTGAGAACCCAATCATGGAATATGATCCTGAATTACTTAATTCTTATTACCAGTATTATTATGGAAATAATGATGAATAATTATTCCATATTCCATTTCAAACCAAATGTTGCTGTATATTTCCAACCTTTTTCTGGATAAAAGTTATTTGTGATTCTCATTTCTCCACCAACAGAAATTTTTTCTGATATAAAATACCAAAGTTGAGGTTGACTCATAAAAACAAAGTCTTTTGAATTAGAGTTTACTTTGTCGATAGTCCAAATGTCAGCAAAACCTGTTAATTCCCCTTTGCCACCTAATAAAGGAAAATAATATACAAAAGTTATTTGTCCATTTGGATTATTTCCTTGTTGATATTTATATAATAATTCTGTTGATAAACTAAAATCTCCCAAATTAAGGTTATATGTTGAGCCAACTAAAAATGCCTGGCCTAAATTACCCCAATATGCAACTCCATCATTAAATTGCAGTGTAAATGTATATTTATTTGTATCACCTAAATTAAAATATTTGGCAAATTCCATATATCCTGAGGATGCACTACCATTAGTATCAGATAAATAGTCAAAATCAACAAACCAAAATGTTGCGCCTTTTGGATTTGGTTTGAACATTTCTAAAGTTGATGTAAAATAGCTATCATCTTCGAGAAAATCATAATGCACTTGCAGATTCTGAGATTTGATAGTATTAAATAATATTGTCAAAGCAAAAACTAATGTGATTTTTTTCAACATAATTATTAATTTGCAATTCCAATTACACCAAAGCCAATTCTTGACCCAGCATTACCAGTTGGTTGACCACCATCATCTCTTTTTGCGTGAATGACAACTGCTCGCCCAATAACCGGGTTGAATTCACCTGAAATAGAAAAAGTGTCATCTGTAAAGGTAGTGTCAACATTACCATTTATATCTGATATTAAATTTCCAAAAGAACCTGCATGTCTTTTCTTTTCAGGCGGTAAAGCATGAGGATGGCCATCAGGATTATAATGCCCTCCTGCACTTTTTCCATCTTTTGAACGTATGTCTCCAAATTCATGAATATGAAAACCATGATAAGAATTGGAGTTTAAACCTGTAACTGTAACTGTAACAATTACATTAGATTTATCTTGCTCAAAAAAAACAGTTCCTTTCACATTTGATTCATTACCTGGCTGTAATACAGCAACTGCTTTTTGATAAATATTTGACTGTGATTGACATGAAACTAAAAAGATAAAAATTGATAAATAATATAACTTATTCATTGCTTGTCCTTTAATAGAATATTATAATTTAACTTTGATATTAGTTACAAAAAAATAGTTAAATTTTGAAATGCAAATCGGAAATTTAAAACTTTCATCTCCTATATTTTTAGCTCCTATGGCAGGAGTTACTGATTATGCTTGCAGAATACTGAGTAAAAAGATGGGGGCGGGACTAGTTTATTCTGAATTTGTTTCTGCGGATGGGATCATTCGTGAAAACCAAAAAAGTTTCGATTTAATAAAGTTTTACCCAGAAGAAAGGCCCATTGGAGTACAAATATTTGGAAACTCGCCTGATGTAATGTCTAAAGCGGCAAGAATGATTTATGATAAATTTAAACCTGATATAATCGATATTAATTATGGTTGCCCAGTTCCAAAAGTTACCAAACGTGGTGCAGGCTCAGCTGCATTGAAAGACTTATGTATAATGGATGAAATTACTTCTGCAGTTGTATCTGAAGTTCGAGAAATTCCTGTAACAGTTAAAATGCGCGCTGGGTGGAATGAAAATAAAATTGTAATTCCGGAAGCAGGTCAAAGGCTTGAAAAACTAGGTGTTAAAGCTATAACTCTTCACCCTAGGACAACTGTTCAATCTTATTCTGGTAGAGCTAACTGGGATTTAATAAAAGAACTTAAAAATTCCGTTAATATTCCTGTTATTGGGAACGGTGATGTAGATCATCCTGAAAAAATACTTAGAATGTTTGATGAAACTAATTGCGATGCAATAATGATTGGAAGGGGTGCATTGGGAAACCCTTGGTTTTTCAAAGACGCAAATGCTGTTTTAAACAATCAAAAATTACCTAGTCCTTGCTCTATTAAAGATAGAATAAAAATGTGTGATGAACATTTTCGTTTAATTTTGTTTGATAGAGGAGAAAAATGGGGGATGAACCTAATGCGAAAACATTTCGGCTGGTACATAAAGGGGTTTCCTGAAGCGCGTCAATTTAGAGAAAAGTTAGTTAGAGCAGAGTCTATTAAAGAAATGAGAAATGAATTAGATAGATTAATTAAACTATCAGAAAAAATATCTAATTGATGTATTTTTGAATTGTTTCTTCTTTAACTGGTTTAGATAATTCCATATAAAATGCTAAAAACCACATAACAAAAATACCATACCCCAAGAAAAATAATTGCCATATCCAAATTGAAGGAAGTCCAAAAGGGCTCCATGTTATAGTCTGATTTGGATTTGAAAAAAATGAATTTCCAATTGTTGCAAAAGGTCCAAAACCAACTAAAAACCAAATCATTGTTAATATCCATGCTAAAGGTACAAACTTTTTCTTTTTTTCAGACAATACAGATATTTTACTTAAAAATTCATGTCTTTTATTTTTAATTTTTTTTCTTTTTTTATCATCTTTTATAAAAAAAGAGGTTGTAATAGTGACTATTAAATTAACAAATATACCCCAACCGGCACTATGAATTGTCAATGGGTATGAGCCCCACGGTAGACCAAACCATATTGAAGTTTTATCTGTCAGAGTTACTGTAATCAAACCTGCAATTAAACCAAACACAATTCCTNTTGTTGAAAACCATTTAAAATAACATATTCCTAATAATGCTGGATACATCTGAAAACCATATGCAACTGCAAGACCGCCTAACATAACTATGGCTGAGGTTGTATTAGCTGCAACGAATATTGCTATAATTGCAATCAGTATAACAATCAACCTACCACTATTTTTCTGATTTTTATCAGATGCATTCTTATTTAAAAATTTTAAATAAATATCTTTTATAACCATGGCGCTAAATGTTGACATGTATCCAGATCCTGTGCTTTGCATGGCTGCTAATGCACATACGGCTAATAGCCCTACCAACCATGGAAATGAAGATGATAACAAATTAATCAATTTGGGGACTAAGTTTTTATCATTAACATTCTGAATNACATCATTTAAAACTAAAACATGTCCACCAATTCCTTGAATTATTGTAAAAGTAAATAAAATGATACCAATTATCAAAGACGATGCAACAACTTGTTGCCATCTGAATGCACTNCTATTTTTATTTGAAAAAGCCCACATTGAAAATGCTGGNGAAGCCTGGATTCCCATCAATGCAAACATATATGTTAAACACATCATTCCAGTCCATGGTCCACCAATAGATTTTGAACCATTTGAAACAAATTGAATACTCCCCGGAATTGCAACTAATGATGAATGGCCAGATGGTGTTAGATTGTTTTTATTAACCAGGTCTTTNTTAATAACTTCATGAAAAGCAGAAATAAAATTATTCCATCCTCCTGAAAAATAAATAGTAGTTNTTCCTATAACACAAATCCCAACTGCAAGCAATATACATTGTGCACTATCAACATAAGCAACCGACCTTAATCCTCCAGATGCTACATAGATAACAACAACAGTTGATAATGCTATCATACCAAAATTAACAGGTACTAATCCATCTGTTATTATATTAAACAAATCACCTGAGGCTCTCAATTGAACTCCCAAATATGGTACACTAAATAAAAAGGCAACTAATACCGTTAANAATCGAATTGCATTACCTCCATAATAATCAGAATACATCTCACCTGGAGTAATATATTTANAAGCTTTTCCTAGAATCCACTGCCTTCTAATAAAAAGTACTCCNGTAAAGGGAATNGTTAATGCNTAAAAGGATGCAAAAGCATATGGTAAACCGTCNGTAAAAATCTTACCTGGATGACCAACAAATGTCCAACCACTAAAACTTGTTGCTGTTGCGGCCAGAACAAATACCCATAAACCTATGTTTCTACCTGCTAAAAAATAATCTTCAGAAGTTTTTGATGTTTTAGCACCCTTNATCCCCCAAAACAGACAATATAACCAATANAATCCAACAAATACAGCTAACCATAGTAATTTATCATTCAAAACTGTCCCCAACCAATTTTATGTTTTAAAGATTAAATTCCGAACTCATCTCTTATTAATTCTGCCCAAATTAGCAATCTTTCTTCAGTCTGATCTTCTTGGTTATCATTATCTAATCCCAACCCAAGAAACTCTCCATTATCTAAAGCTAAAGATTCATCAAACTCATATCCTTCTGTTGGCCATCTTCCGATTAGGGTTCCTCCTTTTTCCATAAATGGTTTTGCAAGCAAACCAATTGCATCCAAGAAGTTATCAGAATAGCCCACCTGATCACCACATCCAAAAAATGCAGCTGTCTTNCCAGAAAAATTTAATTCTTTATAAGAACTGAAAATACTATCCCAATCATCTTGTAATTCTCCAACATTCCATGTTGGACAACCTATTATTAATTTGTCGTATTCCAGCATTTTTTTTGGATCAGTACTTGCTATATTGAACTCGTCAATTTCACATCCTTCTTCAACTAAGTAATCTTTTAAAAAACCTGCGGCCTCCTCTTGATTACCATTATTACTTCCCCAAAACATTCCTATTTTAGCCATTATTTAACTCCTTTAAATTTTTTGTGTGTGTATTAGAAAAAAATTGGATTTCATTGCTACAATTTATAACATCTTAGTGTGTAAATAAACGTTTAATCAACCAAAATCTAAATGATTTTAACTTAATTTAAAAAAAATGTTAATTGGAATAACTACCGTTTTACTCTTTTTATTGATTTATTACTTCGTTCAGTCAACATCTTCTGAACAAAAAATTGACTTGAATTTGCATTCAGAGTATTTCCCGAATAAATCTTTTGTAGCCACTTCTATTGACTTAGATGTTCCTATTGAAGTTATATGGAAATATATAACTGATTTATCAAACTACCACTTATGGTTTCCATGGGTATACAGTTTAAAAGTTACTAATAAAGATGTAAGAAGTTACACACAGAAACACTCACTACTTGAATATGATATGAAGGTTGGAAGCTATTTTAAGATACAACCCTTTTTTGGTATACCAGCTCTAAACTGCAGATTTTTAAGATTAGATGATCAAAAAAACCTAACTCTTGAAATGGGGTTTTTTCCGTTTAATAAAGAAATAGTAAATTTCAACCTTGTTCCATACAAAAATTGTGTAGAAGTTAATTATTCATCAAGAAGTAATGGGCTGTTCAGTTTTATAACAATTCCTATGTTTGCTTGGTTAGGAAAAGATATTCTTAACAATTTAAAAAATTCACTTCCAAATATAAAAATTGAAATCAATGATGAAACTTCAGAACAAGTTTTATTATCCTTAAGCGAATATATTAAAAAAGGCTCTGAAGGAGATTTACAATTAATAAATTCAATTCCTGACAGGGCTTTACGTGCAAAAGTAAAAGGTGTATTGTTATCAATTTCTACATCAGAATACGTCCAAAAAGCTCTCGATGGTGATAAAAATATTATAGCGGGAATTGCGGATATTAAATTAAAAACAAAAGTAAAATCTGCTTATCTAAAAGCTAAAAGAATAGGTACAGCAATACCAGTTTTTGACAATGAATCTGAATCAAAAGAATCAACCGATATCGTTAATAAATTTCCGAGAGAAAAATCTGCTGCTAGTTCTGATGAATTAAGTATAGAAGAATATGTTCAAAAGGCTCTATCAGGAGATGAAGAAATTATTAACAGTATTGAGAATCGTGTTCTAAGAGCAAAAGTAAAAGCTGGAATCATGAAAGCTAAAAAAAACCCTCCCGCCAAAAAAAGCAATGAAGATACTTCTGAGAAAAATGAATTAAGTATAGAAGAATATGTTCAAAAGGCTCTATCAGGAGATGAAGAAATTATTAACAGTA
>PAOF01000001.1 GCA_002707905.1 Fidelibacterota bacterium | reverse complement strand
GAAAACACTATCATTCTTTGTCGTTTAATAAGCTCAGGATTATGTTTTTTTAATTCATTCAAAATCACATCTAATATTTTAGTTGGATTTTTAGTAGTTACATCTATGATAATTAATAAAAATAAAGTTCTTTCAATATGCCTTAAAAATTGTATACCCATTCCTTTTCCATTACTTGCACCCTCAATTATACCAGGAATATCAACCATTAAAAATGAATCAAAATTTTCGAACTTTACAATTCCTAAATTTGGATTAATTGTTGTAAATGGATAATCAGCAATTTTAGGTTTTGCAGAAGTGACTTTTGATAACAATGTTGATTTTCCAGCATTTGGCAATCCTACCAAACCAACATCTGCTAATAATTTTAATTCTAATTCGAAAAAGTTAAAATCACCTTTGGTTCCCTGTTCATATTTTCTTGGAGATTGATTAGTTGAAGTAGCAAATCTAGCGTTTCCTTTCCCACCCCTTCCTCCATAAGCTATAATTTTTTCAGAATTAACATCAACAAAATCAGCAAAGATTTCATTCATTCCATTTTTTTTTATAACAGTTCCAACCGGAACTTTAATTATAATATCTTTTCCGTTCGAACCTTTTTTATTATTATTTGAACCATTAAATCCATCTTCAGCTAAATATTTTTTTTTATATTTAAAATCTTGTAATGTATTAAGATTAGAGTCTGCAGTTATTATTACATTTCCTCCATTCCCACCATCACCTCCATCCGGTCCTCCTTTTGGTATAAATTTTTCTCTTCTAAAACTCACACATCCATTACCCCCAGATCCGGCAGATACATATATTTTAACATAATCTATGAACATATATTTCTAATTTAAATTTATTTTTTTAGAAAAAAAAAGGTGAGATATAGAATATCTCACCTTTCTCAAAAAACGATTTGAAAATATTATTTTGTATCCATTTTCGCAGCCTGATAAATAACTAGTGAAAATGCTATTTTATTTACAAAATCTGCAACATTGTATACAATATTTAATGTATTAGTCCAATCACCTTCTGTAAAATATCCAAGAAAGTAACCTATTGGGTATATAGCCCAACCAAATGTTACAATTGCCCTAACGGTTTTAAATGCATATTGGCTAGACTCGTTAGCATTGCTAGCATTAATCTTAGAAGCTTCACCAGCAAAAATTTCATATATAATAATAAGCCATCCGATCATACCAATTATAAAGCCTACAGTTGGACTAAGAATTCCAGCTTCGCCAAAATATCCACCAAGCAACATTATAATAGACGGAATCAATAACCTATAGAATATTGAACTGCTAACCACAGCAACTGCAGCAAGAATAAAATAAAATTCAACTATTTGAAGTGGTACAGTGATAATCCAATCTATGTATCTAAATACTATCGGTGAAGATGCAGTCTCAACCCAAACTTCTTTCATGTAATAGTAGTGAAAAGCAGCTATACCTGTAACTAATGCTGCAATGGTAAGTGATGTTTGCCACTTAGGATTAACATTACTTCTTTCAAAAAGTAGAAAGACAGTAGTTGCTACAAGAGCCATAAAAGTGGCGAAATATGTAAATCCTACAATGTCAGTAGGTTGTAAAAAGTTTGACATTTTAAATCCCCTTTTGGTTAGTTATCATAAATTTGTGGTTTTGAACTTTCTAAAAGCTGAGCCCTAATTCCTAAAGCTCCGAAAGTTGGTGCCCACAACCCTATAAATATGCCCACTTGCCTAGCTTGATGGGTAGATTCATAATTAAATAGATTCGTGCCAAAAACAAAGGCAAGTACTGCTATAAATATAGAAACAATCATTGCCAAATACCAGTTATTCGATTTCATAATATTCCTCCTATTATTTTACGATTATAAATATTAAAACGATCGTTGATAAAAATACTGCAAGATAAAANCCATACTTTGAGTCAACTAAAGANAANATATAAGTTGAAATAGAGTTTAAGATTTTCANAATACCCATAATTTTAGTACCANTGCAGTAAGAATTAGAAAAATTATAAACTTGCTATCTAATACTAGATATACAATTNTGTCTATTANATTATTTNGATTCTTTTTTTTCGANCTCAACTTTTANGTTCCANACTATCAACATTCCAATTATAATAATAGATAAAGCNATAAACATTCCCAAAAATTGGGAAATGTAGTTCATTACATAATTTTGGAACAGTACAGTTCCTAATAATGAAATAAATATTGAAATAAANACTCCAATACCAACTCGATCAATTAAACCTTTTTCAATTTTGTCGTACATGATNCCTCCATAATTNCNATAAATTAATATANAATAAATATAAATGCAATAAATAAATGAACGTTTTGAGCGTTTTAAAGAAAATCTTTTATATTTAATAATTAATTTTTAAGTTNATTTATGAATGTAACTCTAATTTTTCCTGATCAATTATTTAAATTTAATCCNTCTGTTTCTAAANCTAGAAAAATTTTTATGTTTGAAAAATTTGACACAAACAANATAAAACCTCATAAACAAAAGATTTTACTTCACTTAGCATCCATGGANAATTACAAAAATTATATCAAAAAGTTAGGACATTCAGTTGAGATTATAGAATACTCCAAAATAATTGAAAAAAATTTTTATGAATCTTTCATTNTAAAATATAAAATAACTTCAATTCATTTATGTAAACCCAANAATAAATTAATTGAAAAAAAATTGTCTGANTTAGCACTTAAACTAAAATTTAAAATTTTTTGGTATGATTCTCCTAACTTCTTNTTAAATGAAAATGAATTAAATGATTATTTTAATAANAACAAAAANCTCAGAATGTCATCGTTTTATATTNATCAAAGAAAAAAATTTAATATATTGNTCAGCAANAACAAACCANTTGGCGGGCAATGGAGTTTTGATAAACTNAACAGAAAAGCTTTACCACAAAATCACATCCCTCCTGAAATAAGAAAAATTNATTATAATAATGACATTAANAAGTTTACAAAAATAATTAAAAAAAAATTCAATCATAATTTAGGTAGTATTAATNCCTTCAATTATCCAACATCTTTTGAAGAAGCAGAAAACTCATTTGAAGATTTTTTACAATCNAGATTTTACTTATTTGGAGATTATGAAGATGCTATTTCTACAAACCATAATTTTTTNTACCATTCAATTCTAACACCCTATCTTAATATGGGATTAATAACACCAAAAGAAATTCTTGATAAAACACTTTATTTCATAAANCATAATAAGATACCNATTAATTCTACAGAAGGTTTTCTAAGACAAATAATTGGCTGGAGAGAATTTATTAGATTAGTTTATTTTTTTCATGGTGAAGAAGAAAAAAAATTAAATTTCTGGAATTTTAATAAAANTATTCCAAAATCATTTTACAATGGTTCAACTAATATTTTACCATTAGANCATAGTATTAATAATGTTATTAAAAATGGATATTCTCATCACATTGAAAGATTAATGATTATTGGAAATTTTATGGTTTTATGCAGATTTTCACCATTCCAAGTATANAAATGGTTTATGGAAATGTATGTTGATGCATATGAATGGGTAATGATTCCAAATGTTTTTGGAATGAGTCAATTTTCTGATGGTGGTATCTTCTCAACAAAACCTTANATAAGCGGTTCTAATTATATATTAAAAATGAGTAATTTCAAAAAAGATAAATGGTCAAAAATTTGGGATTCACTTTATTGGANCTTTATAAACGATAAGAGAGATTTTTTTTACAAAAACCCAAGAATGAAAATGATGGTAAGCCTATATGATAAAAAAGATGAAAAAACCAAAAAGGAATATATTAATCATTCTACCGAATTTTTCAAAAATTTAAAGTAAACNAATTTTAAAGATTTGAAATTATAGCTTCTGCATAATCTGAAGTGGATAANTTAACTGAACCTTCCATTTGCCTAGCTAAATCATATGTAACTTTCTTTTGGGTAATCGTTTTTTCCATAGCATTTATAATAATTTCAGACACCTCATCCCATTCTAAATATTCAAACATCATTACTCCTGATAAAATTACTGAACTTGGATTGATTTTATTCAGATTAGCATACTTTGGTGCAGTGCCGTGAGTTGCTTCAAATAATGCTATCTCATCTCCCATATTTGCTCCTGGGGCCATACCCAATCCTCCAACTTGAGCTGCTGCTGCATCAGAAATGTAGTCACCATTTAAATTTGGTGTTGTAATAACATCATATTCACTGGGTCTTAATAAAATTTGTTGAAACATACTATCAGCAATTCTATCTTTGATAACTAATTTNGNATTAGGAACAACCCCATTAAAATCATTCCACACTTCATCTTCAGAAATTGTTTTTTCAGGATATTCATCTTTTGCTATTTCATATCCCCAATCCTTAAATGCTCCTTCAGTAAATTTCATAATATTACCCTTGTGCATTAATGTAATAGANTCTCTTGAATTATTTANNGCATAATCAATAGATTTTTTNACTATTCTTTTTGTTCCAAAAGGACTTATAGGTTTAATTCCGATGCCAGAATTACTTCTAATATTTTTTTTAAAATTAGATTTAAAGAATTCTATTATTCTTTTGCTTTCCTCACTTGAACTTTCCCACTCAATTCCAGCATATACATCTTCAGTATTCTCTCTAAAAACTATAAGGTCAACATTTTCNGGATTTTTAACAGGGGATGGTACNCCTTTTATCCATTTTATTGGCCTAACACATGCATATAAATCTAAAACTTGCCTAAGAGTAACATTTAAACTTCTAATTCCACCTCCTACTGGTGTAGTTAATGGACCTTTAATTGCAACCTTATATTCTTGAATAGAATCAATACAGTCTTGAGGTAGCCACTCTCCAATTTCTTTAAATGCTTTTTCTCCTACCATTAATTCTTTCCATATAATTTTTTTTGTACCTCCGTATGCTTTTAAAACTGCAGAATTAAAAACTTTAACAGAAGCTTTCCAGATATCAGGTCCAATACCATCACCTTCAATAAAAGGAATAATTGGATTATCAGGAACATTAATTTTTCCATTTAGGAACGTTATTTTATTACCAAATTCACTCATTGTTTTTATTAATTACTTTCTTTTTTTTATTATTAGGTTTTTCTTTATTTTTTTCTACTACATTTTTATCTTTCTTAACATAATCAGTAATATAAAATCCAGTTCCTTTAAAAATCAAACCGGAACCAGCACCAATTAATCTTTGAAGATCATGTTTTTTACATTTTGAACAATATGTTAGAATTTCATCATTCATAGACTGTAAAATTTCAAAATGATAATCACAATTTTTACATTTATAGTCATAAGTAGGCATAACTGAATACAAATTTAAGTTGGTATAAATTCTAATAGAAGATATTTATAAAAAATTAAATTATTTTAATTTCTTTTTTAATTCTTTTGAAACTTCTGGAGTAACAAAATCATCAATATTTCCACCAAATTCACTAACTTCTTTTATTATAGATGAATTAAGATGAGTATATTTTGCATCGGTCATCAAAAATACAGTTATAATTTCAGCATTAAGATGTCTGTTCATCCATGCTAATTGAAATTCAAATTCCATATCACTCATAAATCTAATTCCTCTAATTAGTGCGATTGCTTTTTTTTGATGAGCCAATTCAACAATTAATCTTTTAGAGGATAATACTTCAATATTATCAAAAGATTGTGTTGACTTTTTAATCAAATCAATCCTTTCATTTATTTTAAATAATGGATTTTTAGCTTTATGATTTCCAACAGTTATTATTAATCTATCAAAAAGTTTTATTGCTCTTTTGATAACATCAATGTGCCCTAATGTAATTGGATCAAATGAACCAGGATATACAGCAATTTTTTCTAATTTATTCATTTTTTAAAAATATTACTTTTGTATTTCCAAAAATTTTTTCTTTAAATGTACAATTTACGAATTTTTCTCTAACAGAACATTCAAGAACCAACATACCTCCATCAACAATGTGATTTTTTATAATTTTATAAAATTCAACAAGGTTGATTTGCAAGTATGGGGGATCAGCAAAAATTAAATTAAACATTAAATTATTTTTTTTAAAAAAATTAAAAACATCTTTTTTAAAAATATTAATTTCCTCATTTTCAAATTTTAAACTATTATTTTTAATAAATTGTACTTGATGGAATTCTTTTTCGACAAATGTTATAGATCCAGCGCCTCTACTTAAAGCTTCAAAACCCATAATTCCAGAACCAGCAAATAAATCTAATACATGAAAATTTTCTATATTTCTTAATGTATCAAATATTGATTTTCTTACAATTGATGAGGTAGGTCTAACAGATTTTGATAATTTCCCTGAAATTTTCAATCCTTTATATTTACCAGAAATAATTGAAAAATTACTACTTTTCATAAATTGTTTGATTATTTTCAAAAATACTGATATCAATTATAAAAAAATGAAATAAATAATATGTAAATAAAATTAAAAATGAAAAAATAGCAAAAAAAAGTAATAAATATTTAATTTTTATTTTCTTCGAAGATTTTATTTTTGAAAAATTCTGATTTGAAGAAGAATTTTTCTTTTTGACATTATCCTGTTCAATGAATGAAGATGATTTTTCTTGAAACCCTTCTTTTCCTAATAAATTTAAATCATTCATAATTTCATCTAGAGATTAATCCAAATAATTCTGAAAAAATAGATAAATCATTTTTTTTATTTCTTATTGATAAATCAATTGTAAAACTTTTTGATATTGATGGGTTTAATTTTGAAAAAATTTTTTTTCTCAAACTAAAAAATTTTAAAGACTCTTTTGGAAAATCATTTGAATGTAATACATCAAATTTTTCATCCAAAATATTTTCATTAATTTTATTTATTATATTTTTTGCTTTATCAATATCACCAGAAAAAAAAATTAAATCGATTAAATTTGATTTAATTTTACACTCTCCCTCACCAATGATAACTCCCTTATCATATAAATAAATTTTTGTTAGTTGTGAGTTTGAAAAAAAAATAGTTGTATTTTTTGAAATTACTCTTTCAATTGATATTATTGATGGCTCTAAAAAAACTGGTCTTAAAAAATTATTTTCTGAACAAAATTTCAATAAACCAAAAATTGTTTTTGGTACAATAGTACATAACACAAAAGAATTTTTACCATGAATGAAATTTAAATTCTTAAAAAAAACTTTTGACTCTTGAATTAAATTGCTATTTCTTTGGTTAAGATACCATAATAAATATTTTTTTTTTACACTATTATCAATTTTAGTATCAACAGGTAAAATTTTTGTTTCTATCCAATCACTATCCATACAAATAGAAATATTTTCATTTTGATTATAATTAATAGTTGAGAACATCTTATTAAAAGTTTCTGAAAAAAAATGTTTATATTCTTTAGAATCTAATGGATAATTTTTTATTTCATTTGAAATTTTTTCGGACTTTAATTCAATTATTTTGAGGGAATTTTTTTCTTTAATGGCATTAATACAATTAATAGAACCATCACTAAAAGAAGCAGCTAACATTTAATATTCAAAATCTGGCCCAACTTTTATCACCATCTTCAATTTTACCATGTGACTTTGAATTAAATGAAAAAATTAAATATCTACGTTCTCTATAATTTCCAATTATAGGACTCTCAACTTTATAATCCTCATCAGTAAGAGTAATCAAATATTTATCATTAGTAAGAGGACAAATTAACAAATCTTCACTAGGTGTAAAATTATCATAATAACTTACAACCTCAACATGACTTGAAAAGGAAGTATCTGCAATCCCAACAAATGTTGAATCAATTAAATATGGATTTATCATATCTTTTCTAACGTAAGAAGTATCATTGATCAATTCTTCTTCATTGAATAAAACAACAGTCATAATTGTATCTTGAATTGTATCTTTACGCGTTTTTAAAAATCCAAAAGAAGTGTCATAAACAGTTGCAAAGTTTTCAAATAGATCGACTTTTGTAATTTTACCGTCTAAAACTATCTCTTGATTTCCAATAAAATTGCTATCAGCAGTAATAGAATCACGAGCTGCATTTACTAATTTAATAGCCCAATCTCCATTTATTGTTCTTTCACCAGTAATTCTATTATAATAAGATAAAATATCATATGCATGCTCAATCTTAAATTGACTTTGAGATTTAATTGTTTCTTCTTCATCCCATATTTGTCTTGGGATGTATATTACAGCTAATACGCCTAATAATGACAAAACGATGGCCACCTCTAATAAATCTCTTATGACCCACCATTTATATTTTTTAGTAGTTTTTTCTGACATTATTAAAATCCCTATGCTGTAAATTAATTATAAATAATGAAAAAGTTAAAATAAAATTACAATTTAATTTTATTCAAAATAATTTTTTTATTTTTTTCGTTAATTTTGAGTTTTTCATATAAAATTTTCTCTTCTCCACTTATCTTAGTTGGAGTTACAAGTTGAACTTTTACTAACATATCACCCTTACCAGATCCACGTAAATTTTGCAATCCCTTTCCTCTCATTCTTAAAACTTGACCTGATTGAATTCCAGAGGGAATTTTTAATTGAGCAAGACCTGATAAAGTTGGAATTTCAATTTTATCACCTAAAATTGCTTGAGTTAACGATAATTGAACTTCTACAATAACATCATCCTCATTCCTTGTGAAAAATTTATGTTCAATTTCTTCAAAAAAAACAATTAAATCTCCTCTTGGGTTTTTCATGGAAGTTGCATTTCCTTGACTTTTAAGAGTCATATAATTTCCTGATGCTACTCCAGCTGGAACTTTAATTTTAACATCAACACCTTGCTTTTTAACACCATCTCCTGAGCATGCTCTACAGGGGTTTAAAACAATTTCTCCTTTACCACCACAATTATTACATGTAACAACATTAACCATTTGACCAAACATNGATCTTGACANTCTTCTAACTTGTCCAGANCCATTACAGNTTTGACATCTTGNNGGAAGNGTTCCTTTTTTACANCCAGTANTATCACAATCNGAACANGGTTCAAAACGTTTTAATTTAATTATTTTATCAATACCTCCAGAAATTTCCTCTAATGTAAGTTTTATTGTTATTTTTAAATTAGAACCTCTAGATTGTGTGTTATTCCTTGGGTTCCCAGAAAAAAAATCCTCAAAAGCTCCACCTCCACCAAACCCATCCATAAACGTTCTAAGAGCATCTGATAAATCAAAATCTGCACCAGTAAAACCTCCTTGAAAACCATTGTCCGAACCATCAAAAGCATGTCCAAATTGATCATATTGATTTTTCTTTTGAGTATCAGATAATACAGAATATGCTTCTGCAGCTTCCTTAAATTTCGATTCTGATTCCTTATTTCCAGGATTTTTATCTGGATGGTACTTCATAGCCATTTTTCTATAAGCTTTTTTTATTTCATTTTCTGAGGCATTTTTTTCAACACCTAAAATTTCATAATAATCTCTCTTCAAAATTTATTTCCCTTTATTTCCAATAGAGTTTACTATCACTTTAGAATGTCGAATTACTTTATCTTTATATTTATAGCCTTTTTCAAATTCTTCAATAATTATACCATCATCATAATCTTTAGATTCTTTTGTCATCATTGCATCATGAAGATCAGGGTCGAATTTTACACCCTCTGAATCAAATGTGGCGACTTCAAATTGATCTAGTTTTTTTAATAATTTATCTTTAATCAAAACTATACCATTTATAAAATCTAAAATCTCATTATTTTTATGTTTTTTTGAAGATTCAACNACTCTATCTAAATCATCTAAAATTGATAAAAAAGTTTTCAAGACGTGTTCACCATCATACTTTAAAATTCTTGATATTTCTTTTTCATTTCTTTTAATATAGTTTTCATATTCTGCCCTCAACCTTAAATACTTTTCTTCTGTTTTATCAATTTTATCATTTAACAACTCAATTTCTTTTGATTTAGATTGTTTACTCAGAATACTTTTCTTAGAAAAAAACTTTTTATTTATTTTTTTTTTAATAGATTGAGAGGTTTTCAATTTATTTTTTTTATTAGTCATCTTTCTAGTCTTTATAAAATTATTTATTTGAACCATATAAACTTTGTCAAAATTAACTTAAATGCTTTCTATTAACAAATAATCTGATATAATTAAAGAAACTTTTTTACAGCTCTTATACTCCCAATCCATGAAAAAAAAATAATCGTGNAAAATAAAATCAAATTTAATTGAAAACTCCAATCNAAAGTATAATTTGAAAAATTTGATAAAAAATAATTAACNAGTTCAAAAGTTGAAAAAGATATTAAACTTGCAATTATTGAACCTAGAATACCTTCAAATATACCTTCNAGTANAAAAGGAANCTTAATAAAATTATTTGTTGCTCCAGCTAATTTNAAAACCTTTATCAAATCTTTTCGAGCATAAATTGTTAATCTAATTGTATTTGAAATTAAAATGATAGTTGCAAAAAGAATCAAAGATGAAGTTATTGTTAGAAAAATAAAAAAGAATCTATAATATCGTTCTATAACAGAAATTAATTTTCCTTGAAATCTAACTTCATCAACTCCATCAATATTTAAAATTTTTTTTGACAAAAGATTTACATCTATGGAGTTGTTTTTATCTGGGGAAATTTCAACAACTGAACCATATGGTAGTGGATTATAGTTAAGAATATCAAAAATATTTTCTCCAAATTCATTTTCAAATATTTTAGCAGCCTCNTCTTTTGTTATTAATCTACTAGAATTTATTTCTTCTAATTCATTTAGNTTACTAATAATATTTAAAGCTTTAGTTTCATCAACATCTTCTTTAAAAAAAATTTGTAATTCATATTGATTTCTTACTATGTCAACAAATTGAGAAAGATTTTCTCCAAACTGTGCTGAAATCATTACAAAACTAGAAGTAATACCAATAGTAATTATTGTTGCAATTGCAGTGATTTTAGTTCTTAAAAGACCTCTTATACCCTCCGATAATAAATATAAAATACGGTCAATCATAAAGTAACTTCACCCTCTTTTATTTGCATAAACTGATAACCCCTATCTTCAACTAAGGTAAAATTATGCGTTGCCATCAATACAGCTGTTCCTTCATTATTTATTTCTTCCAACATTCTTAATACTTTCAACGATGATGCAGGATCTAAATTACCAGTAGGTTCATCAGCTAAAATTACAATGGGATTTTTTACTAGTTCTCTTGCTAAAGAAATTATTTGTTGCTCTCCACCAGAACATTGATTTGGGAAATGATTTTTTTTATCTTCAATACCCAATTTTGACAAAACCTCATTTACCTGATTTTTTATATACTTCAAACCTAATCCTTGAATGTGTAAAGGTATTGAAATATTTTCAAACACACTTCTATCATTTAATAATTCTGGATTTTGGAAAACCATTCCCACATTCCTTCTTAAATTAGCTATTTCTTTATTTTTAATTTTTTTAGAATTGTATTTATCTACAATTACTTCACCTTTTTGAGGAAAAATATCCATATAAATCAATTTTAGTAGAGTCGTTTTACCAGCACCAGTTGGACCAATAATACAAACATATTCCCCCGATTCAATATTAAATGAAGTATCTTTAATACCACTTCCATTATTGAATTCAAACAAAACTTTTTTAAAATGAATCATACCACAAACAAAGACACTATAAAAATAATATAAAAAATAAAAATAAAAGTTGAATAAGTTTTATAAATTTTATTTTTCATAAACAAAATAAAATAAAGTGAAAAAGAAAATAAAAACATAACAATTAATTCATATTTTAATTCGTTTAAATTAATTAACAAAGGTGATATCATTGTAACAGGACCTAAAACTCCCATTAAATTAAATAAATTCGATCCAATAATATTTCCAATTGATATATCACCCTCTTTTTTAAAACCTGCAATTAACGAAGTTGCTAATTCTGGTAATGAGGTACCATAAGAAACAATTGTTACTCCAATAATTGATTCTGAAATTCCTAAATTTCTTGCTAAACTAATTGAACCATCGACAAAAAGATTTGAACCAAAATACAAAGCAAGAATTCCAATTGAAATTAAAATTAAGTTTTTTGAAAATGAAAATGATTTATCATTCAGACTTTTTTCTTTGGCTGAAATTAAAAATTTATAAACTAAATATAATATAATTCCAAAAAAAAGTATCATTCCTTCAAATCTTGAAAGGTATGAATCATACAAAAAAAGTAAAAAAACAAATGATACAAAAATCATAATATTTAAATCATTTTTAAAATTTTTACTTGAAATTGAAATATTAAATATTGTACAAGTCAATCCTATTATTAATCCAATATTAGCTATATTAGATCCAATAATATTACCAATAGCAATCTCATCGCTTCCAGAAAAAGTAGCTGCTAAAGTTACAACTAGCTCAGGAAGAGAAGTGCCAAATGCAACAATTGTAAGTCCAATAACAAGCTTAGATACCCTAAATTTTTTAGCTAATCTTGTAGAACCAGAGACAATGAAATCTCCACCAAAATAAAGAAGAAGCATTCCAAAAAATAAATTTATAAATGTGATAAATAGTTCCATTATATCAAATTTGAAATAATATAATTTTCAATTTCCTTAGTAACATAATTTGTTATGGGTAAGTTTTTTTTTATTCTATCATTTATCTCTGTAGACGAAATATTAGATAATGGAACCTTAGCAACAATAATTTTAGATTTTATTTCTTTTGAAATTTTATCAATTTCAAATTTTGGTCGTGGAGCAACAATAATTTGACAACTATTTAAAATTGATTTGTAATTCTTCCATTTATGAAAATTTAAAATTGAATCACTTCCCACAAGAAAGAATATTTGTTTTTCAAGAGGATAAATTTGCTTCAGTTCTCTAATCGTATCAATTGTATAAGTTATACATTTTCTTTCAATATCTATCATAGAAAATTCTAAGAAGCTTTTATTCTTTACAATTAATTTTAACATATTAATTCTATGGTATATTGAGGAAAAATTATCTGATTTATGTGTAGATTTATATGATGGAATAAATATTATTTTATCAAAATTACCCCATTTGATAATAGATTGAGCTATAGATAAGTGGCCAATATGTGGGGGGTCAAAAGCTCCTCCAAAAAAACATGTTTTCAAAACTAAGTATTTTTNTTTGAATCAATCCTAGATATGATGAGTTCAGCCTTATCAAGAATGGAGGGATTCAAAAATTTTTCTTTATTGTTTTGAAAAAAGATACTTGCTTCTTCATTCCTTCCAATGGTTATCATTGTTTCTATCATTAATAATCTAGCATTATCTGCTGATGAAGTATCAAAGTAAGTATCTAATAAATCATTTAAATAATTTAAAGTTGCCTCAAATTCTTCAAGCTTGACATAAAGAACTGCAGTTTCATACATTTTTAAAGACAATTTGTTTCTAAGATTTTTAATTTTGCTTGATGCCTCAGAACTATGCTTTGAATTTGGATAATCTTCAATAAATTCTTGATATTTCTGTATTGCTCTATTTGTTGCATCTTGTTGAAAATAGAATTTTGGTGATGTTTTTTCATAAGACTCACAAATTCTATATCTTGCTGTATTAACATTTGGACTAAAAGACATTTGTCTAATAAGTTTATCATATTCAACAATTGCGGTCTCATATTCNTTATTAAGAAAATAAGCTTCAGCCAGATAAAATTGAGCATCATCACCTATTTCTGTATGTTTACCTCTTAAAAGAACATATTCAAAATGTTGTTGTGCTCTNTAATATTTTTTTTTGTTAATAAGNTTCATGCCTTTGTTAAATCTTTCTTGAATATCATCAATTGATAAATCAATCTGATTACCTCCGCACCCCAATAAAAAAATAAAAACTAAAAAAATNTACTTCAATCTACCACCTAAAATTTATAACCAAACCTTTATAATCATTATNAATGAATGAATTAATTTTAATATTAGAACTTATATTTTTCTCATTATTTTTTTTAATTAAAAAAATATCTATATAACTAATNANATGATTAAACATTATTCCTGTTATCATATATGAAGCAATANTATANGCAAAATTTGATTTTTTTCTTTGATCAATATAATTTCTTTTATTAGCAGTCATAACAATGATTTCNGTAGAATCTCCCACATCTTTATTTTTTTCCCACCAATTTTGAGAACCATCAACATTTAATAAATCAGACCAACCAGCTACAAANTGGTCATATTTCCCAATATTTTCATAAAAATCATGATCTTTAACGATTTCCAATCCATCAATCCAACCATTTGAACATAAATCATCTGANCTAATAGTTGATTGTTCACCGGAAATAAAAATATTTAAATGATGAGTTCCCTCACAAATCACATCGCCATATCGNGAACTAAGTTTTGGAGTATTTATCCACCATCTATCAAGGCTCCAATTATCATCAGCAAACTTTTTAAAATCATTTTCTAATNTTTTAGCTTTATTTTCATAATGTAACCAAGATCCTATAAATAAAAATTCCATTGAAGAAAANAAAATTGCTTTTTTCTTTTTATTTAATTTCCAATATCCATACNCAGGAAAAATTAATTGTAAAATTTGGTTATCATTTTTTTTATTTTTAAAACTTTTATTTTCAAAATTAAAATTATTGGGATTNACATAAGAAATTAAATTATTGTGAGTCAATGAATTATATTTAATTAANTTAGATTCAGACATTAAAAAATTAAATAATATAAATATTANTAAAAAAATATAAGAAATTTTCATAATCAAAATCCAAATAAAAGGGATAAATANGTTCTTAAATCTTTTCCATAAACATATTGATTGTTTTCAAATGAATTTAAGCCTTTATGAACTTCTACACTTAATGATGTAGGAAAATTATAAAAAGAAAAACCACCTAGTCTCAAATCTAATCCATAAGANTTCTTTGTATTAAAATTCTTATTAATTGTCCAAGCATCTCCTGCTTGATAAATGAAACCTAAAAATATATTNTGTACTGTTAAAGAAGCAATTTTGAAATTAATATTANTTGCTAAGGGAAATCTTATAGATGATGATAATATTGCCATTTTATTTCCTTCAATTGAATAATATGGATAACCTTTAATACCAGGTTTTCCACCAGCAAAAAAATTAAAAAAAGAATCAATATTATTACTTGAAATATATCCTAATTGAAATTCATTCGAAAGTGTCCAATTTTTCATATAAGGTATTTTTATAAATAATGATGAAGATAATTCCGTCCTAAGGAAATTATATTTTTTAAAGACATTACTTATCAAAGATTCCTCCGGACTAAAAAAATTGTTTCTTTCATATTTCATATCAAAATTAATATTAAAACCATTATTCGGATTAATATTATAATAAAAAGATGGGGTAAAACTTTTGATGTTAAAATTTGTTCCTACATGAAAGCCAGAAAAATAATCAATTCCTTGTTTACCAAATAATTTTTCTCCTGGTATCCACCATAATTGATTCGTTCTGTAATTTTGATATGAAGTATATAGATTCCAACTAATTAAAGAACCAATTGGGATTTTTATTCCATTATCAATTCTAAACAATCTATATTTAATATTTTGATCAATATCAATTATATCCCATAATTTTGATTTATTATTTAAATGACGAGTCATAAAAAAAACTTCTGAATATAAAGTAGGAAATAATGTATTTAATTCAAAAAAAAGCGATAGATCTAAATCTGAAACTCTATTAATTGAAAAACTTCCTGAAATATTTAATCTATTTAAAATTTCACTTGATTGAAAATAAAAACCTGGCATAAACATTCCATAATCAATCAATAATTTTGGAGAAATAAAAATTTTAGTAAACGAATCTTGATACTTTTTTTTAATGGGGTCAATAAAATTTTCTTCATCTAATACTGAACTAGTAAATAAATTTTCATTTTTTAAAAATTCATTTGGATTGTATCCTACATCAATTTCATTTATTAACTTTATTGAATCTAGATAAGCTATTCTGTATCCTTCGTTTTCATATAAGGAATAAAGTATTTCTCCATTTGAATTAATATCTGGCATAAATGCCCCACCATTAACATTACTTATATAACCTTGTTTAGATCCATCATTGTTAGAATAATAAAGATTAAAAATACCTGATCGGTCGGTTGAATAAATTAGATCGCCCATTTCATTTGAAGAAATATCTCTGTCATCCCATAAATCAAATGAAAAAATATCTCCAAAAGTAGTATCCGTTAAACTGATTCCACCAATATTTCTAAAATGATTATTTGTATAATCAAACATAATTAAACGATTTTTTGAATTATAAGATAAATTTGTGATTTGTTTACCATCATTAAAATTTGTTATTTTTTTTGTTTGTTTATTTTCAAGATTGATTATGTAAATATTTTGAGTTCCGTCATTTGTAGATATGTATGCTAATAAGGAATCTCCATCCAAGACCAAGGGAGAAAACCCTCTTGATGATTTTGTAAGTTGATTTTCCTCTTTTGTCCTAAAGTCATAAAAGTAGATATCAAACCACCTTGAACCATATTTATCTGGTTTAGATTTCTTAGAAAAATAAATCTTATCACCTTGAGTACTCCAAGAGGGTGCTGAATAAACATTTTTGGAAATTATTTTTTTAGAACTGTCCTCAAATGAATAAACCATTAAATTTGTTTGATTTAAAAAATCATTTCCATCGTTAGATAAATAAGCAAATTTTCTATCGTGAGGATGCCATTTAGGATAAAAATTTCCATTACTATTTTTTTGTAAAATTTTACCATTTAAATCTTTATTAATCATTGAATATCTACTAATTAAATTATTTTTATATTCTGAAAAAATTGTATCCAATTTCATGTTAGTTGAATTTTCAATAGCCTTTTTAATTGAATAACTATTTTTTTGGGAAAGATTTTTTGAAATTAGATATAAAATATCTTCACCAAATTTATAAACTAAATAATGTGTAAAAGCATATCCTGTATTATAAATTAATTCATTACCAATTCCAGTTTTTCCAAAAGTATTCATTTCATCGATTGATAACAACTTATCATTCTTTACAAGATCTCGTAATACCATATCTCTATGAGAATCCCAGGTGTCATATGTTGAATTTTTAAACATAAATTGAGCTATTCCTTCAGCATACCATGGGGGGACTGCTATTCCAGGTATTGGATATGACATTATTACATTTGGAAATCCATATAGCACGTCATCCCTTTTTTCATTCTCATATGAAATTACTTGAAAATATGAAGTAGGAAATCTTGATTTATATTTCATTGAAGCACCCATTGAAATAATATGGGTAAACTCGTGTGTTATCACATTATTTAACCAATTATGACTACCCCTTAAGTTGAAATCTAAAGGAGATGCCCAAATTTCAATTTTATTCTCATAAAAATAAGCAATCCCATTAGAGTAATCATCAGTATCAATAAAAATAATTTCTGTTTTTTCATCAGGTACATATTTATATAAAGATGTTATAGTTTTATAAACACTTTCTGCTACTTTTGAACCCTCAAGAGCAGTTCTTTCTAATCCATCATGGTAATGTATTCTAAAATTTAAAGTTTCAAAAGTGTTCCATTTTAGTTCATTATGGTTATATTTTGCTTGGGAATACAAAAGAATGGGAATTAAAAGATTTATCAAAAAAAAATTTTTCATGTATATCAATATTATTAATTAATTTATGATAGAAATAGGTACTATTTTATTGTCTGTTTGACCATCTAATGTAACTTCAATATTAGCAAAATAAACTCCACTTTCTATTTCAGATACATTCCAATTAAATTCATTNATTTGATTTTCAAAAATTTGATTAATTTCTATTTTTTCAATAAGAAATCCTGATATGTCAAAAATATTAACTATAATTTTATCAGCTTTATGTATTGATAGTCGAAATTTTGTTGTACCATTTAATACTGGGTTTGGGTAAACAAATGATTCGTTCTTTTTAAAATTTTCAAAATTATCAGATATTAAATTTTCATTAATNATTTCAAAAGTTCGATTATTAATATAATTACCATGTTCCATATTCCATTTATTTTGATCATTATTTGATTNATTAAAACTGAAAATTTCAAAATCAGTAAAAATAGAATTTTTTCCCATAAATTCTCCAATCATAATAATTGAAGTCNAACTATCACTTGGAAAAGTTAATTTCAATCGACCATCCATATCTAAAATATTAATCCTACCAAATATATCTTTTACTATTATTTCAGGAAATTTATCATTGATAATATTCATTGAAAAAATATTATCTATAAAATTCCCTTTTATCGGGAATCCATTTTGAAGTATTAAGTTTTTGTTAAAAACATATAAATCTCCTTTTTCTGATAAAGACAAAAATTTTATATTTCCATCTAAGTTNAAATCAATTGCTGATAATGTATTAAATTTTATGTTTTCAAAATTGATATAAATTTTTTCATCNTACTCACTAATAATTCCACCATCTTTTAATAAATTTACAACTCCAATAATATTATTTTTTGCATCAAGCCAATTAATTGTTTGAAATCCATNATTTATATTTTTATCCAAAATNATTTCATTTANTAAATCATTTGAAACTTCAATAATCTTATCTTCATANTGTAATTGAATTAATGATAANTTTTTATTTCCTGAAATTCGAACAGGTAAGTAAGACATATCAATTGTTTGAGACCATAAAGGGGAAAAAACTCCATTATATGTCATTGAAATAATATTTACTTTATCATCATTTAATATGGCAATTACAAATTCAGGTAAGTTATTAACATTTGTTAGTGTAATTAAATATTTGAAATCATCATTAAATTCAAAAAAANTTACTGGTAAGAATTGTTCTGCTGATGTCCACCATATTGAATCATTAATTCCGATTATTTCTTCAATTTTATCATCATTAAAATCATATGAAAAAATCATCTTACGATCAAAATTCTGAAATTCATCAATTAAATACGGATTTTCGTATTTAAATGTCATAATTTTACTTGGTTTTGAAAAATGTGTTANTGATATATGAGAATTTGCCCCTGTATTTGCATTAGAATTAGGGAAACTTTGATTNGTAAATTCAACAGAATCAATTTGCAAAACTTCATTTGCAATNAAAAATTGACTATTATTTTCAAACCAAAAATCTGACCAAAGCCCTAATGAAGGATCAACAAAAAGAAATTGAGAATCAAACCCAATATCTTGAGCTCCATCTGCTTCTTCTAAATCAATTCCATTTTTAGCAATATTATTATTTATTGATCTTAAATTTAATTTATTTTCTTTAATTGCATTTTCATCAATATGCCAAATCAAAATTCCTGAACCAGGTAATCCATAATCATAATTAGGAACGTGAGTTACTACTTTCGTTAGATTATCTCTAGAAACTTCAGTTGAATCAATAATTATTTCAAAATAATTATTGATTTTTTGTTGAGAAAACCCTTTTATTAACAAAGAATCAATATCAACAANATCTTTNATCCAATTATTTCTATTTTCAATTAANAAATATTCATTTTTGGAAATATTAATTTTTAAAATTTCTCCTAATTCTGAGTCTCTTGAAATAATTTCATGAATATTTGAAGGGTTTATTACTTTGGGGTTTTCCCAACCCGCCCATATTCTTGAATATGGATTAGGNGGNGCTGGAATTAANCCTCTTCCATTATTTGACCCCTGATCCATAAGTCCAAACGAACCTATAGCAGATTGTTCATTTTCAAAATCATATAAAGGTGGTAATCCAATTGCTAGACCTACCATAAATGCAAATGTTCCAGTCAGACCAAATTGATAATCACAAGGTTTATCTGAACCAATAAAAATTTCATCAGAAATATCATATAATAAATGATTTTGGGATTCAGGCAAAATAATTCCTGAAGAGACAGATAAATCTTCATTTAGATTAATTTGATAGACACCTAACTGTTCATACAAGAAATTAGAGTCAATATAAGAAGATGGAATATCAGAGGGTGTCGGATCAATAAAAGGTAACGAAAAATCTTGTCCAATTCCAGCATGGAAAATTACTATAAGATCATATTTATCAAATTTTATGCTGTCTTTTTCAAAAGCTTTAATTATACTTTGTTGAAAAATTTTAGCAATACCTAAATCCTGCTTGATTATGTCATCATATGGANAATAAGTAGCAAGTGTAGAATCAAGATGATAGCTTTTATCATTTTCTAAGGGATATATTTCAGAGTTTAATAAATCAATTTTAAATTGATTTTTTGAAACTGAATCAAAATAATTATTTAATGCATTTAACTGTGATTTAAAATAGTTTCGATCATGTGGTGGAGGATCTATGGTATAATTACCACATTTATNATTTTCAAAATCATATAAAAAATTACCATTTCCAGTAGAAAAAACATCATCATCCTCTAAAAAACTAACTCTTATACCTAAAATAGATATTNATGATTTTTCTTTTACTAATTGAGCATTTATTATATTTAAGAAAATGAAAAAAAAAATAAAAAACCAATTCATTATAACTCTATTTTAGAAAGGTATTTTATTAAAAGGTTAAAATTCAATATTAAGCGAAAATCTCATGGTATTTGTTAAGGGATGACCAGGTTCTCCTAAAGTAAAACCAGCGTCAAAACCATATCCGGAAAATCGTAAACCAACACCAAAAGTTGGGTTATGAATTTTACCTACTTTATCATAATAATATCCAGCTCTCAATGCAAAATAACTAGAATACCAATATTCTGCTCCAAAATTAAAAACCAATTCATCAAATTCATTTGAAATTGTTCTTTGATTTCCAGTTCCTATCTCTAAATCCCCAGCATCATTATATTTACCATAACCAGGACTACCCCATTCAACATCAGTAGGAATAAAATTTCCACTTTCTTCATCTAGGGTATAACCACCAATTTTNCCATCAGGAACCCCGCTTCTTCCTGGCCGATCTAAATCTCCACCTAATAGCCAATCATCAAACCATGAAGTGAAAATACCTAAATATATCGGATCTGAGTGAGCTTTTTCTATTCTTCCATTTTTATTATAGTCACCACTTGGGCCGATTAAATTACCACTTTTATCATAATTTCCAACTATACCATCATTATCCCAATCCATATCAGGATATGACGAAACAAGCAATTTATCAAAATCCATCACAAAACTTAATTTATTGTATTCTGCATTAATTAAATCATATTTTAAACCAAAAGAAAAATTTGTTGGCATAGGATCTGCTTGNGCTTCATCAATAAACGCAACTTTCGGTCCAATATTTGTAATAGTAGCACCAATATCAAGTTTATTAGAAATAAAATTCTTTTGTAAGAATGCTAAATCAAATGCAAAATCAGTAGTAACTCCTTTTCCCTCTTCAGCTCCAGCTCCAATTTCAGCAAGTTTTTGATGTATTATTTTTATATTTAATCCAATTGCAGCATCTTTCGAAATAAAAGTNCCATATGAACCAGCTAAGGCAAACATAAAACTATTAAAAGTCCCTAAATTTTCTCCCTGTTCATCAGTTCGTTGTTGTTCACCGAGATTTAAAAAAATCATATGACCACCCACTGTTCCTAAGGATGGTATGTTATGCCTAAAAGCAAGAAATTCATAGTACATATCAGATACTAAGCCTGGCAACCAATTAACATGCATTAAAGCAGCCTCAGATCCATTCAAAAAAGCTAAACCAGCAGGGTTCCAATAACTTGCATAAGCATCATTAGCAACNCCAACTTGAGCTTCTCCCATACCACCAGCTCTTGCCCCAGGAGAAATTAGTAAAAACAANGCACCTGCTTCACTTCCAGCAGATACAAAACCAGGTGAACTAATTATAAAAAAACTTATTAGGAATACTTTTAGTTTATTTTGAATTTTATTTATCATGCTATTGCTTATCTAAATTTGTTTATTAATTTAACTCCTAATATAACAGTTAAAACTTACATGCCAAAATTTTGAAATATTATAAAAATATCAAAGATAATAGTGGAATATAGGTAATTGCAAGTACTGTAAAAAGAAGAATTATAAAAAATGGTAATACCGATTTATATATATAAGTCATATCTTTTTCAAATCGATATGCAGATAAAAACAAATTCATTCCAACAGGTGGAGTTAAATAACCTAATTCAAGATTTGCGATGAATATTACAGCTAAATGAACAGGATCAACTTCAAAATAATTTGCCATTGGTTTAATTAAAGGAACCAAAACAATAATCGCTGAAAAGATATCCATTAAACATCCTGCTAGCAACAATAAAATATTTAATGCAAATAGAAATACATATTTGCTTTGAATATTTTCTCTAACCCAATCTAGAGCAAGAATAGGTATTTGAGCATCAACTAAATAACTTGTAAATCCCATTGCAACACCTAGTATNATTAATACACCNCCTACAAGAGTNGCACAATCAATTATAACTCTNGGNATTTCCTTTAAATTAAGATCTTTATAAACAAACATTTCTATTATCAAAACATAAACAACTGTAAATGCAGAAACTTCAACGAGTGTAGTGAAACCTCCAAAAATTCCAATTAAAATGAATATTGGGATAAATACCTCCCATTTAGCTTCCCATAAAGCNTTGAAGGCATCTTTGTAATTGAACTTTTGTCTACTTACTTTTGCAATGAAACCCTGTCTAACACCCCAAATCGATACCATTATTATCAATAGCAAACCTGGAATTATACCTCCAATAAAAATTTTATTGATTGGNACACCTGCAGTTACTCCNTAAATAATAACTGCTAAACTTGGAGGAAAAAGTAATCCTAATGATCCTGACACAGTAATGAGNCCAGAGGAAAAATTCTTNGGATAGTTTTCGGCAATCAACATTGGTAATAATAAACCACCTAGTGCTAATATTGTNACGCCTGAACCCCCAGTTAATGCAGTAAAAAAACCACATACTAAAGTTACTACAACTGGAGTACCACCAGGAATCCAACTAAACCAAGATTTAAAAACTTCAATTAATCTTTTTGAAGCTCCACCATTTGCCAATAAATATCCAGATAAAGTAAATAATGGAATGGTTGGTAAAGTTGGTGACACAACAATTCGGTACATTTCAATTGGTATTGCAGCAATCGGAACACTATCAAACCAAAAAAAGAGTAATGCTAAACCNCCAAGCCCTATAAAAATTGGTGCTCCTANAATGATAGNACTCATTAATAAAATTAAATTCAACCATAAAATAATATTATTACGATAATCAAAATTAAAATAATTGACCGTTATAAATAAAAGAATCAAAAAAATTCCAATTGAAAATAAAATTATAAAATTTTGTTTAATATTAAATGGTTTCAATAATTCAAAAAATATNAATAAAAAACCAATTGGCATTATTGATTGTATAAACCAAATTGGAAATCCAATTAAATTATCAGTTCCATATTGAAATTCATTATTAACTAATAAAAAACTTGATAAAGCTAAAAAAAGAGTAACAAATAAGGTAACAATTCTTGAAAATAAAAATTTAAAATTAAAATTTATTTTTGACTCAATTTCAATTGGATTAAGCAATGACAATAATTTATTTTCCCGAGTAGCAATAATTGCNCCGATAAACGCTATCCAAAGTGTTAAGTTTTGAACAATTAATGTTGTGGCAGAAATACCATTAACACCAATCAATCTAGAAAAAACCATAAGAGTAGGTAAAAAAGCCATCAATAATAATATTATAATAGCTAGAGAATCTTCTAAATTTTTGATAAAATTTTTAATGTATTGCAATTTTCTTTAAATAATTATTTAAGTTTTTAAAAAAACAATAAATCCATTCTACTTTTTAACCATTGAGCTCTTTCTTGAGCAAGAATATTAGACAATCTTTGATTTGGATATTTTTCAATATCATAGGTTAAAACTTGATTGATTAATTTTAAAAACTCCGTTTTATTTTGATTTTTTATTGAAATTGATTCAGCATAGGANAAATATAATGAAGCTCTAGAACCATTAGCTAATTCGATAGCTTTATCATAAGATTGGATAGCAATTTCATCAGAAATATCAGGTCTTGCAACCTCATAGATAAATTTTGCATCATAAAATGAACCNCTTTCATAATTTTCATCAATTTTTATACCTCTATCAATTAAAAATCCAATTTTTGGTAGTTCTGCAAGCATTTTTGGGTCATCTTGAGAAATTGAAATTAGCAAAGCCCATGAAGCAACAAGCCAATAAATTTTATCTAAATCATCTTTATCAAGATCAAGCAAATATTTTTGATGATTNTTCGANAAATTAGAGAAAAAATCTTCATGTTTTGTTTCAATNGCGTCAATTGCATACTNTCTAGCTCTTAATAATAATTTTTTACCCCTTTGTGTCAAAATTCTTGATTTTGTAAAATCCTCATCGAGAATAAATTCTGCATCTTTAAGAATGAATGCATATGAGTAAACNGTTAAAACCTGACAAGCTGAAATTAATAACCCCGAATTNTTAGGTGATTGTTGAATCAACAATTCAATTAATTTAATATTTGTAGGTAAAGATTCTCTAACAAGCTCTGGATCATTTTCTGATAAATATATGGCAGATATACTATCACCTGAAGAATTAAGTAAACTATTAATTGCAACTTGCTTAATAGAACATCCTACTAAATAAAAAGANATANANAATAAGAAAAAGAATTTTAAAAAACTGCTTTTATTCATATAATGGAAAATCTAAACAAATACTCTTTACCTGTTTTAAAACTTCAACAGTTTTATCTTCATTNTCTGGATCAGATAAAATACAATCAATTAAATCTACAATTTTGTCCATTTCATTAATGCCCATACCTCTAGTAGTCATTGCAGCTGTTCCNATTCTTATTCCACTAGTTATAAATGGACTTTTTGTATCATATGGGACCATATTTTTGTTTACTGTAATTCCTGCTTTTTCCAAACAAATTTCAGCTTTTTTACCAGATATATTTTTATTAGTCAAATCTATTAAAATAACGTGAGTGTCTGTTCCACCCGTTATNAANTTATAATCTTTATCTATCAGTTTTATAGCCATGTGTTTTGCATTTTTGACTATGTTTTCTGCGTAAACTTTAAAATTTGAATTTAATGCTTCTTTAAAAGCAATTGCCTTTGCAGCAATTACATGCATTAATGGCCCACCCTGTATTCCTGGCATTACGTTAGCATCAAGAATTTCAGATATTTTCTTTACTCTTCCAGATTTTGGTGCAACAATATTCCATTTATTTTCCCAATCTTTTCCAACTAAAATTATACCGCCTCTAGGCCCTCTCAAAGTTTTATGAGTAGTTGATGTTGCAATATGACAATGAGGCCAAGGACTTGGGTGTAATTTTGCTGCAACTAATCCAGATGGATGTGCAATATCGGCCATTAAATATGAACCTACCTTATCAGCAATTTCTCTGAATTTTTCAAANTCAATAAATCTTGGATATGCACTTCCACCACATATTATTATTTTTGGTTTTATTTTTTTTGCTAAATCAAAAAGTTTATTAAAATCTACTCTNCCAGTGTCTTTTTCAACTTGATAAAAAATTGAATTATAAATTTTACCAGAAAAGTTTACTTGACTTCCATGAGTAAGATGTCCTCCATGAGCTAAATCTAATCCCAAAATCGTATCGCCTGGTTTTAAAAAAGATTGAAAAACAGCACTATTGGCTTGTGATCCTGAATGAGGTTGAACATTTATATNATCACATTCAAATAATTTTTTTCCTCTTTCAATAGCTAAGTTTTCAGCTTTATCAACCCATTCACAACCACCATAATATCTTTTACCAGGATAACCCTCTGCATATTTATTAGTTAAAATACTTCCTACTGCCTCTAAAATATCTCTGCTAACAAAATTTTCTGATGCAATCAATTCTAATTTTTCATTTTGTCTAANTGATTCATTATCAATAAATGAAAAAATTTCCGGGTCATTTTGTTTAAGTGAATTTAGTTTAGGTATTTTCATTAATATAAAGATTAATATTATTTACCAATCTAACTCTTTTTTTACTAGTTCAGAAACCCAAGAGTAACAATCACCTTTCACGGAAATAGAACCTTTTCTTTTAATGTTATCATCNAACATAAACCAATCAGATTTTCCAAAAGTTAAATCATCAGCATTATCTTCTAAATATTTTCTATCACGAATATTTCTTCTAAAACCATTATCCTCTGCTATTTTAAAATATTTCAAAGCTAAAGTACTTACTATTTTATCNTCTACATTAGGCAAATTAGATCTACATTCGTTAAAAGCAGCATAATATACATTTCCTTTACTTGCATAAGTTTGACCATTATCTGGAGCAATTTTTATTGCTGATTCAGACCAGTATAGTGCTTTTTTAAAATTAAGTAAAGAGGTATTTATTTTTGCTATTTCAATNGCAGTTTTAAAGTCTCTNGTGTTTATTTCAAATAAATTTTCATAAGCATTTGATGCTGAATTTAAATCNTCAATAGAAAAATGAGCATTTGCAAGTTTTTGAAGAACTAANTTAATTGAAACTGAACTGATNTTTTTACCTGATTCATATATTTCTTCAAGAACTTCAATTGCTTCTTCAGTTCTATTNTCATTAATCAATTGGTCTGATAAATCGATTCCAAAAGAAATNTTTTCTGGATTATCTTCAAACCTCTTTCTATAAACGTCAATTGGATCTCGACCAGTTTTCTCATACGCAATTGCAAGATCACCCTGGGCATTTTTATTATTTTCATCAATATCAAGAATTCTATTTAAGGTAAAAATCTGATCTTCATATCTTTCAGATTCCATATANAGCTCATTTAAAGAATTTAATGATTCTATATCATTAGGTTGAAGATCAATTAATTTTTCATACTCAAAAATTTCTTTATTTTTGTTACCCAACTTTTTATAAGCGAATGCTAATCTTTTTCTAAGGTTTATATTATCAGGTAATCTTTTTAAACCTTGTAATAAAACGTACTCCGAACTATCAAATTTTGCCATGTTTTCAAAGGCAATTGCCCAATATTGAAACACCTCTTCTTCATTTCCCTTATCGCAATTCAATTTAACTAAGTCACTATATACTCTAGATGTAGACTCCCAATCTTTATTTTTATAATATTCAGCTGCACTGCTCAACAACCTTAAACATTGCATTTCACTTACTGGCTCTACAGACTGATTAGTTTCTTCAATAGTTGTAGCTGGAGGAGCACAAGAAAAAANTGTATAGCATACAAACAAGAATATTTGATTATAAAATTTTATATTTAAAAAACTTTCGCGCATGAAATTATCTCCTTTTGCCCTTAATTAACCAAAGATCACCAATTAACATATTAATTGAAAATTTAGTTAATATTTCATTATTTTCATTTATTCCATTTCTTTTTGAAATACAAAAACCTAAGTCAATTTGATTTTCACTTATTCCAAATGGAAAACCGAAACCAAATGATAAACCAGTTTCATTTACATTATATTCTGGAAGGCGAATGTAATGACCCATAGTAAAAAATCCAACACGATACTGTATTTTTTCAAGAAAATCTCGTGAATTAGTTTTTTTCATTTTTTGAATACCTAAATTTAGTCTATTACTAGATTTAATTTCATGATCAAACAAATTAGAATAAGTTGAATTTTTTGATGAAAATTTAATATTTGAAAATTCTGATGAAATAAAAACTGAAGATGCCAAATTATATAATAAACCAATTCTTAAGTTTGATGGTAAAATAAAATCAATATTTAAAGGATTAATTTCACCAATAAATTCATAATCATTTTTATGAGTAATATACTTTTTACCAATCGGAAAATTATAGGATGAAAAAATAGAAAAATCACGATTTTTAAAAGAATCTTTTAATTCATAAAAAAATGAAAGCATTGTTGATTTATATCTAATTGTCTGATTAAAATTATATTCTTTTGTTGAAACATAGGAGACTCTTTCCTCATTATAGCTACCAAATAAAAAATCAATTTGTGTTGCGAGGGTATTTTTTTTAGAAATTTTATAACTCAAAGAATTAAAGAAAGAACTTATTCCACCACTACCTGAATAAGTTCTGTTTAAAGAAAATACCTCATTATTAAAATTTATACTTTCTGTTTTTGAAAAAATTTCAAAGTCTTTTCTCGAATATGGTCTCATACCTAAACCAAAACCAAATTTATTTTTTACTGGAACTATAAATGTTAAACCAGAAAGAAAACTATTAAACAATTTATAATTTTCAGAATTAATAAAATTTGAATTATAGTTAACAGATAAATAAGTAAAATCTAATTGAGTCCAGGTTGTAGGATTATGTAGAGAAAAAAAATTGTTTCCAGAAGGAATTAACCCTGTAGATGATAATCCTAAACTAGATGCATCAGGACTACCAATTATTGTACCATGACCAAGACTATTAATTGGAGATTGTGGAATTAAAATAGCAATATTCAAAAATAATATATAAAAAATCTTAATTGTTTTCATAAAATATATCAACATAAACATTATTTGTTGAACTTAAATTATTTTTAAAAACGATAATATCAAATATAGAATTAGTATTAACAAGATCTATTTTTAAACCAATATTTGCTAATTCATTTTCATTTAAAAATCTTTGACTAAGTATAAATTGAATATAATTTGTTATATCCAAACTCAATATAGAATTTTCAATATTAGATAATAATGATTGACCAAAAATATTTGAAATAGGGGGATATGGATCCTTTATCAAAACTTCACCCCAATTCCAATTAATTGCTGAATCTTCAAAAGTAACAGCTTGAAAATTCAAATTTAAACTATCTGAAGTAATTAAGGTATCGATCTTAATGTTAAGATTTGCTTTGATAATATTTGCTGTATTAGGCAATTCTACATTTTTTAATAATGGCTTGATTATTGTGTTTAAGCCTGCTCCTAAACTAAGATAGTTTAAGTTAGAATCTAAAAATTGTTCATTCAGCTTAGGATATTCAAAAATTGTTACATCTGAAGATGCATTTATAACAAAAATTGAATCAAACAATGTATCATTTTCCGAGGAAGTAAAAAGACTTAAAAAAGGTTTGTTTGTGATACTATTTGAAGAATGTAAATTTAAAATTTCATTTTCATCATATAATTCCTCTAAAATAAACAAAGGGTTAAATGTTGAATCAGATAACATTTCAATAAAATTAGAGTCTAAATTAAAAACTAAATTATATAAACCATTTGAATCAGATTCAACTTGTGAACTAATAGTTAAATATTCATCATTTAACCAGGAAATATTATCATAATTTGTTGTAAGCTCATTGTATTCATTAGGTTTTTCAATAAATCCAAGAGATAATTCGTGAGATTTTAAAAAATCTATATTTTGATTATCTAAAAATTTAATTTTTATGACTGCACTATCTATTTTCATATTAAAATTTATATATTCATTATAATCATTAAATTCAATAAATGTAGTTAAATTTTTGAAATAACTATTATTTCCTACAGAAATTTTTTCATCATCGCCAATTGAAGGAGATATTTGATATGTTGAAAAATTAAAATCTGTTGAAGAAACAATTGAATATTCATAAGAATTAAGTATTTCATCTGAAACAAATGATTTATTATCACAAGAAATGATTAGTAAAGAAAATATAATGCAAAATCTATTTAAATAAAAATTATTCAAATGTTTATTCAATGAGACCATTAATTTGGTCAGATATCATTTCACATGATTCCTCATCTTCATTTTTGAGATTTAGAATATGAAACTTNTCTTTTATTAAATTATAGAATTTTTTATCCTTCATTATTTTCTTAGAAAGATTATTATTCTTTTTATCAATAGCAATTACTAAATCAGCAAAGTGAGATCCAACCATAACAGAATTAACTTGATCATTTNCCAGGTCTTTTGGTAGAGAAACTCCTAATTCAGAATANAAAGTTGATGGTACNTTATTATAATCATCAATATTATGAATAATTTGAATAGTTTTAATATTTTTATAAAAATCTTGATTTGAAAAAAGTTGTTCATAAACTATTGGAACAAAAGAAGAATGCCAATCATTACAAANNATTAGATTAGGAGACCAAAAAAGATTTACTAACATCTCAAGTGACATTTTTGAGAAAAATCCAAATCTTTCGCCGTTATCTGGTAATGGTCTTCCATTTTTAGCTTTATACAAAAGAGGGCTAAGTGGTTGAAAAAAATTTTCATGTTCCATAAAATAAACTTGAACTCTTGTTTTTGGTATGAAGGCTGACTTTGCTGATGCTACTTCAAAACCCTCNCCAATTTTTGTATTAATCTCTCTTAATCTAATTACTTCTCTAAGAGTATACTTTCTTTCACTAATAAAACCATATTTAGGTGAAGTTAGTCTAATGTCATGATNTTGTTTTTGCAAATTNATAGGAATCAGCTTAGAAAACATTGATAAAAAAGAAGTACTTGAAAAAGGGGAAATTTCAGGTGTTAGAAAATAAATCTTCATNTTTTGTATCTCCAAAAATTATAATTGTCGAAGATATTGTTGAGCTCTTTTNTAATATTCGCTTCCAGGATAATTNTTTATAAGTTTTTCAAATTCTATTCTTGCTCTAGAATAATTGCCGATTTTCTGAAAACATATTCCAAGTTTTAGCTGAGCATCATCCCATTTATCTTCTTCTTTAAATTGAAAAACCTTTTCAAATTCAACAATTGCTCTTTTATAATTTTTTAAAGCATAATATGATTCACCTAGCCAAAATTGACTATTATCAGATAACTTATGATTAGGATTATTTAAGACTAAAGAAGAAAAACTTTGAATAGCCTCATTATACTTTCCATCATTATAAAAACTTAATGCATCTATATAATTTCTTTTATAATTATCATTATAATTATTTNAAGAAATTTTATCTGGTTCAACTTTTAGATCATACAGCTCATTAAAACTTCTAGTAAGTGTAATTATCTTATTTTCAATCATCATTAACTGTTGTAAAAGTTGNAAATTTATACTGTCGGTATATGTAGCTTTACCTTCTAACATTCTAATTGTATTTTGCAAAGTATTTATTCTGTTTATAAGTAAAAGNCTAGTGCTATCAGACTGAGCTTTAGATTTTAACATGCTTTTCATAGCATTCTGCATATCAGGAATTACTATTCCCATTAATTGATTAATTTGATTCTCTAAAATAGTTATTCTATTTTTTTCTGATTCTGAATTATTTTGGCAGAAAGAAAAATTAGTAATATTTAATAGAATAATAATTGCTGTAAATACTTTGANGTTTTTCATTGAAAAATTTGTTTATTTAACAANTAAATTTAATTCTATTTGGTTATAATCCCAATTCCTTTAAATTTATTTTTCTTCAACTGCCATATTCATTGCTAATCCCAACATTGCATAACAAGAAACTAAGAAAGTACCACCATAACTTAAAAAAGGTANAGGCAAACCTTTTACAGGTAATAAATTAACNGTCATTCCAATATTAACAAAAACATGACACATAAAAATTACTGCTATTCCAAATAAAACTAAACTTGAAAATCTTTCAGAAAGTTTAAAAGCTTTCTGAATCATATCTAAAATTAAAATTGCAAATAAAATTAGTATTATTGAAACAACCAAAAATCCAAATTCTTCTCCAACCACAGAAAAAATAAAATCTGTCTCTTGTTCAGGTAAAAATTTTAGATGAGTTTGACTACCGTTTCCAAAACCTTTACCCCAAAAACCACCAGATCCGATTGCAGTTTGTGATTGNATAACTTGATAAGCAGCACCTAATGGATCTTTTGTTACATCTAAAAAAACTAATATTCTTCCTTGTTGATAAGAATTTAAACTATTCCAAATTACTGGGCTTAAAAGTCCCAAAAAAATATTACCAAAAAACAGTGTTAAACTAATTAAAATATTTTTTTTATACAGGTATAATATAATTGCAAATATTCCNACCCAAATTGTAAAACTAAAAATATGAAAAGCCATAAGAATACTAAAAATCGGCGCCAAAAAACACAAAATATAAAAAGTATCAACTCCAACCCAAAATAATAAAGGTATTAATGGAGCAAAAACTATAATTGCCGAACCAAGATCTGGTTGTTTTGCAATGATAAAAAAAGGTATTAGTGTAAATAAAACAGGAGGAATTATTGTTGAAAAATTTTTTAATTTTAATTTTTGGTCAGATAAATATCTTGACAATCCTAATACAGTAATCCACTTCATGATTTCTGCAGGTTGAAATCTTAAATAACCAAAAGATATCCATCTATGAGTTCCAGCAATTGGGTCGAAAAAATAGGGGATAAATAAAAAAATAAATGTAATAAATAATGCAATATAAGAATAATCATGAATAATTTTTATTGGAAGATAAAAAAATAAAACAAAAACACCTATTGCTGGTATAAACCAAAATATAAATTTTGTAAATCTTGATGAAAAACTAAGAACAACCTGATCTTGAGATATACTATAAAGTGCAATTAATCCAACAATATTTAAAATAAATGATATAATTAACCAATATTTAGGGGCTCTATTTATTTTTTCTTGAAAGTGCAAAATTATATAATTAAAATTTTTTAAAATATTCTTTAATTAATTTAGATGATATAGGAGCAGCTATTGAACCACCAGTCCCACTATTTTCAACAATGATTGAGAGAGATATGTTTTTATCATTTTTTTTTGCAAAACCAACAAACCATGCATGAGGTTCTCCATGAGCATTTTCAGCAGTGCCAGTTTTACCATATGATTCAATATTTAATTTTATTAAACTTGGATCGTAAGCTGTGCCCTGATTATCATTTACTACATCAAACATTGTTTTATGTAAAAAATCCCAAGTCGATTCTTTAAGTTTAATTTTATTTAAAATATCTTCTTTATTTTCAATA